>DAQW01000122.1:3238-37590 GCA_002503045.1 Euryarchaeota archaeon UBA39
AACTAAGTCAAAATGATGTAAACCTCCTTCTGTTCCAACCCATAGTGTCTGTTCACTGGTAATTACTCCATCAGGACCACGTGGTCCATCAATTAACAGAACATTAACAATGGCTGAGCGAGATGAGTTGAACGGATTAGCAGGACGTACAAATTGTTCCGCAGTAACATTATCAAAAACCCAATATGGGGGTGATCCACCTTGCAAATCAGTAGTATTCCAAGCAATCATTCCATGAGTTGTACCAACATATAGAATCTGAGATGACCCAGTTACTGAAGTATGGGCTGCTGACAAAATACTACTGCCATTGATAGATGCCAACAATGATTCTAATTCTTCAACTGGCTCTACAGAACCAATTCCACCTTGAACATCAACTGGAATAATCCAAGCTTGACCCACATGCCCCCCTGCAAGAACAGACATTAACGAACCACCCAAGTTCATACGATGGATAGATTCAATTGGACCTACTAATGAAGAAACTAAAGAATTCTGATCAACTAAACCAGCTGCATCTAATCTTAAAGTATGGATGCCTAAATTTGTTGAAATGATAAGATGTTCATCTTCAGGATGATCCCAGTGGATCATATCTGTCATTTGAGCCCCTGCAGGGAGTTCAAAGTGTTCTACAGTTTGACTAGATGGAGACATGATAGAAACTCCATACCTAGTTCCAAGAACCAGTTGATCGCGGTCAGGAATAGGAACTATCTCTACTACATCATGGTGCAATAGTGGTGGAGATGAACCCTGATCATAAATTCGCACTGATTGCTCTACAACTCCATGCTCCACCGTCTTCATCCCAGAGCGCACCCCATATCCACCATCATTGTGAACCTGATATTCCTGTAAATTGCTAAATGCCTCTCCAATTTCCACTGTCCCGATAGAAGTATCAGGAGTAGTTTGGCCATCTCGATTAGCATCCCATCCATCTAAATCAGTATCAACAATTCCGTCACTACTATTGAGAGGTTGGAGATTAAAATATACCTCCCAACCATCTTCAATCCCATCTCCCCTTCTATTCTGAGTAAGTAATTGGCCTCCAGAAAAGTAATGATCATCAGAATCATTTCTAAGAGGATCTGTTCCAAGCCACCCACTATTCAAATTCTTAATTCCACGATCTTCATCTGAACAAGCAGTATCTACGAGAGTCCCCATTGATCCGAAACAACGTAAACCATCGATTTCGGTAACCCAACCAGTAGGTGAACCATAAGAATATTCTTCAGCATTGGTATATGCTTCCTGGGGTTCAATAATTCCATCACTATTTACATCGAAACCATCTCCACATCCCAAAGAATAATCTGCACAACGATCTGAATCTAAAAATCCATCAGAAGGATCTAAGGGATCAAATGCTGAACATGTCCATGCATATGATTCATTGACAAAACCGACTCCTTCATTCATACACATATACACTTCAAAACCATCTGGTAAACCATCACCATCAGTATCGGAAACTCGGGGATCAAGGAACTCTCGAAGTCCAGATTCTGTTAAGTCGGGTGGTTTACCAGTCAATGATCTTCTTTCATCAAAACAAGTATCCATCGAATATGGCCAACAATATTCCATTAAAGCATCCAATCCATCTCTATCGAAATCAGAAATATTATCTGAACCATTGTTCGGATCTAAACCCTGAATCTGACGAATTCCACCCATATAGGAAATATTTCTAATTGGGGAAAACAACTCTTCATGCAAATCAGGAATCCCATCCTTATCTTGGTCCGTTATAGGAGGGCCAATGCCAGTTGTATCATCCGGATTAACACTTCCAACTTCTGCAGAAGGACGAGTCTGGGAAGCAAAAGAAAGACCACTGATTAGCAAGAATACCAATAGAAGGGCCGTTTGCCTGCGACGCATTTCATCACCTCCGGTGGTTTAACACACCCCTTAGCCGATTCAGTGCCTTATCATGGTGATGGAGCGATGTTCGGACATTTGTACGAATGGATGATTTCATTTTTCTCGAAAATTGAGTGAAAAATCATATTTTGACCGAGTCGTTCAAAGTCCGCCGATTCGCCCTAAGTAGCGTTGAGTAGTATGGAAATAGTACACTTGGGTTCCGGGAGCCGAGGAAACTCAACATTAATCCGAACTGATGAAACTTCGATACTAATCGATTGTGGGTTCTCCTTACGCCAATTGGAGCGCAGAATGAGTCTAGTCAATATGGACCCACAAGAATTGGATGCTATATTGGTGACGCATCATCATGGCGATCATGGCCGAAGTGCAAAGGGCGCTGCAAAACGTTGGAATGTAGAAATACATGCAAATATGGAAACCTGTGAACGTTTATCACTCGACCCAGTCAATGAATGTAGAATATTTGAAAGTTTAGAACGAAGAGATATAGGACCCGATCTTTCCTTTCTTCCAGTCCCTGTCCCTCATGATGATGCAAACAATGTTGCCTATGTTCTTTCATCTTCAGAAGGTAGGGCAGGATTTGTCACTGATCTTGGAGAACCTACTGAAGAATTGGTCAAACATCTATCCGGCTGTAACCACTTGTCAGTAGAAGCAAATTATGACACAAATCGATTATTCGGCAATCCACGTTACCCCCAACCTCTGAAAGATAGAATACATGGAAGAGGAGGGCATTTGTCAAATAAACAAACAGCTACAATGCTTGACCGTCTAGTCCATGACAGATTAGACTCAATTGTATTATGTCACCTTTCATCTGACAATAATGCACCCCATCTTGCCGAGAGTGAAGTTCTATGCCAAATCGGAGAAAAATTTGAAGGAGCAATCCATATTTCTCGGCAAGAGGGACCTGAATTCGCACAATGGCTCGGTGAACGTGCCGCAGAACCCTTACGTTGGTCCTAACACCCTTCAAATCCCCTCCTTACTGCGAATTGCTATGTATGGAGTAATGTCTCTCGGGCCGTGGACATGAGACGCGACCGCCAATTTGGCGATGATTCCGGGGTAAGCGAAATCCTCGGAGTTACGATGCTTTTGGCGATGGTGGTAGCGATTATGAGTGCAGTTGTAGTATTCCTTCAGCCATTTGTCATAGATTTGAATGACAACAGAGCTTGGGCTGCCGGAGGAGTAACTGCAGAACAAATGAATGATCGAATTCTAGTTGTTGCAGGAATGCCAAATGGTACAGGATTAGTCCATCAAACTGGGATTCCAGGAGGTAGTATCGACGTGTTATTCAATATTGAATCATGGACGATTGGAGCAGACATCTACGGAAATGACAGAGTAGAAGTGTTTCGAAACGGTTCTGGAATTGTCATCAATAGCGATAATCGGACGGCTGAAACTATTAAAATTTGGACTGACGGGGAACAGGCAGGCCATTGGATAAATGATGCATGGATCACAGAATGGTCAATGATTGAATGGGAAACAATAATCACTGATTCACTCTCATACATATCGACATTACGAGTAGATATATTGGATAGAAACGGCACACCTATCCATAGATGGATGGAGATTAATATCGACGGATTACGATTGAGTTCACCATTGGCTGAGGGGACATTTGTAGTAGATTTGTCGAATGGAGCAATAATTGAAAAATTGCCAAATAAAAATCTAGCAATAGAATCATTTCCAAGACTTAGTTACAGAGAAACCATTGATGGAGGACATGTTGTACGATTTGTTTTACTCGATATTAATGTAGATAATGCGGCAACTGATCTAAATAGAGACCTCGACCTTACAAGTAGGGGTTCAGAAATGTTGTTTGATGTAGAACACGCTAGAAATCTAGTGTTAGGTATGGATATTGGGGGCGATTCTACAGTTGAACCAAGATATATTGATCATTGGACATCAGAACATGAAGTACTAATTGCGACTGGTGATTTAGAGGGATACACTGGATTTGGACCTAAAGGGCCATTGAGTGGTTCGGACGGATTAAGTTTCCATTCAGACCCTGCTCACTTCAAACTCGAAGTTCTTCTTCAAACAGTTGAGGTGGTACCTTGAGAAGAAGTCTTAGAGTTCAAGAAGACGCTGTCTCAGCAGCAGTAGCTACTGTACTTCTCTTTGCAATTGTTTTGAGTATCATTTCGGGCATGATGGCCATGATTGTACCAACTATGGCAGAATTACAGGGCGCTGTAGATAGAGAATCGATGGAAGGACAATTCACTGATTTAGCACAAGAAACAGTTAGACTATCAGAAACAGGATTGCCGGGAGATATCGCTGAGATGACTATCAAACCTCATACTGGAGACATAGGATGGGATATTCGTAAAGAAGGCACATGGTATACTGCTAGCCTGAATGAAAATCAGTCTCTACGATTAAAGGGATTAAACGACCTAGACTCTTCATTTCAACATAGATACCCAAATGGAGAAGTTTCTTCATTGTGTTTATCTGATCTTCGAGCCTATTCTGAGGCACTAAATATCTACGAATCCCCTGCATTAAATGGAACTATGTTATTGACTCCCATGTCAAATCTCCAACAATCTTTGGAAGACACTATAATCAAGACAGAAAACAACAGTCAACGACTTAAAGTTGGAGATGTGTTTTCGGCACCTTCAACAGACAACTCCCCAGCAATCACTGAATCTACAAACAATATGAGAGCATTATTTGTTCAGGGAGACTCTGGAATTTCAACATATTCTCCTGACTCACCTTCACCCTATGGGATGGGAAGATCATGGACAATACCTCTTCCAACTGGAAATGTAGAATTCGTATTGTATAGTGAAGAAGCATTTACTGCAACTATGAAAACTAATGATGGCATTTCAATACAAGCATCTACTACCTCTTCGGCAGATGGTCCTTTGGACACTACTGGGAGAATTTCTACAACAGTTTTCAGCCACATCGCAAACAGTGAGGAAATGATTTTGATTACTTCAACTGCTGATGCAAGAATGATTATCCTTAGATCGGGGGCCACTAATTCTGGCACATCTGCCATATTAGATTGGACCGGCAGCACATTCGGAACTGAATTCCTAGTGCCTTCAATTTCAGAGGACATCATTATCCATAATCCTGGACTAGAAACTTCGGCAATACTAATGAACGGATTCTACCATAGCGTAGGTGCCCGAGACAGTATTCGCTTATCTTTGAATGGTGAAGGTGGGTGGATTTCATCAAACAAAGCAATTGAAGTTCATTTAGTAAGAGGTGGAAGTGGAGAAACCATCTCAAACGGAATTGATATCGTACATCCAATAACTACTGGACGTACAAGTGGAGCAATTTGGGAGAACCTAGTTAGTGGAACAAACGAAGAAACAAAGTTGATTTTCCACAGATTAGGAGTTGATGCCGTAGTTTCATATGTCGATAATATCCAACAAACAAATGAAATTTCTTTTGTTTTGAACGAATCTCAACACTTCTCATCAATACAATGGAATTCCAATGACGGTGGACGAGTTATAATCGATGCAGAACGACAGATTGGTGAAGGAAACACCCCTATCAGAACATACATATCTCATGGAAATTCAGGAACCATAGAAATTCAAGAAAGAGGATATGAACGTTGTTTAGGATTCTCAGATAGGATTACTGGATGGGTTCAAAATGTCTTACCATGGAGAGATGTATCATTCATGGCAGATGCCGCAATTGAAGATTCTTGGAGAAATGGGGAACACCCAGCAGGAATTGGAATTCAATTACGTGGACCGAGCGAAGAAGGGCCAAACTCAGCCATAGCATTAGGTTGGTCAATCCCGCTCCCACGAATGGACTACGGATTCTCTTCTAGTGTTTCAGGTTTAGAATTAGGCTGGAGAGGAGGATATGTTGGTACAAATCATCCAGAATTTGAACCACAAGCAATTCTTACCCCTCCAAGTCGCGAGGGTCCAGGCCCCAGAGTTGCAGTAACAATCCCAGTTGTGTATCCTAACATCGATATTGTAACAGGAAATTCTGATCATGAAGTAATGCTAACATTAGATTCTAGATTCCAATTAACATCTATCGCTGCACATGAAGTGAGGAGAGGTTGGGACGGCCCTTATGGAGAAGCAGTTGCATCACAAGATGCCATTGAC
Organism: Euryarchaeota archaeon UBA39; assembly: GCA_002503045.1. Taxonomy (GTDB): domain Archaea; phylum Thermoplasmatota; class Poseidoniia; order Poseidoniales; family Thalassarchaeaceae; genus MGIIb-N2. The sequence continues at coordinate 9,313 of DAQW01000122.1, forward strand.
CTTGATCAGTCTGTTGATTGGCTGATGTTTCCAGGCAGATTAGATTTACTGAACGACTATGTTGGCTGGGTCCAACCTACTCCCACTTCTGCTGAAAGCATATACCATGCAGGAGAAAGCAACATCTCATTTAATCTTCAAATTGCAATAATTGATTACCAGACCGAGGTGGCATAAAATGCGAAATCGAAAGGACGATGATGCGGCAGCTACTGAAATCGGTTATGTTCTAACTTTCTTCCTAGGGTTAATGTTCCTAACTACATTCTCGATTTGGACTTTCGATATTCAACAAGCAACAGAAGAAAGATGGACAAATGAGGCGATTCAAGAAAATCTTAGAGAAATCGCAGAAGCGGTAGAACGAGCAGACTCAGTAATGAGACTTGATTCAAATGCTTCGTATGCAGAACCTGTTGAACTACGCCTTTCAGCAGATATTGGATTGGGATTAATCCTCATCTTAGATGATGAAAAAATAACAATGACTGATTTTTCTGAATCTCGTTCATTTAGTCAAGATATTTCTGCTGCTTCAAGTGCAACGCATTCTTCGGAAGTTGACTTGGCAGGAGTGCAAGTCCTTTGGGTATCATTGCACAATGGAAGTGTCTCGATTACAACACAACAACCCGGATTTTAGCCCAATAATGCCCTATGAACTGATGCTTGAACTTCCATCATTCGATCATTTGCACCAATTTCACGGAATACAGTCAGGGCCCTCTGGAGATGAGACATTCGACTTGAACGATTAGGGTCGGAACTACCCAGGCGAGCGAGAATCTCCCCCAAGAGCATACGATGATCATTTGCTTCAGCTAAAGCCAATGCATCCAGATAGTATTCCATTGCTTCATCGGGACGTCCAGTATCCATCATTACTTCACCTAATAACATCTTAATTTCTACAGATGCGCGATGATCGGGTTCTTGCGACATTGCAGTTAATGCCTCACTATAGTGGTGAACCGCTAATTCCAAATCTCCTGTCTTAGAATATAATCTCCCTAATACTGTACGTGCTCTTGCATGTAGATGATGATCTGCTTCAACTGTTAAATCATGAGCAATCATTGCATGATTCCTAGCAGAATCAATTTTATTCATATCTAACAATACAGAAGCAAGACGGATTCTAGAAAGTATCAATTGATTATCCTTATCACTATCAAGTATTTTTTCAACCTCATTATAGGCTTCAAGTGCACGCTTTGGTTTCCTTAATCTTCGATGGATACTACCCACATTCAAATATGTCCTAGCAGCACTAACTGCATCACCAGTCTCAATAAACACTGCTAAACTTTGGTCTAATAGTTTGAGCGCAGGCACTAGATTATCCCGATGTACTTCAATATCTGCAAGAGAAGAAAGCAATCTAGCACCTTGTTCTGCTAATCCATGTTTTTTAGCTAAGGGTAATGCTTCATTATGACAACTCTCCGCTTCAGGCCACCTATTCTGAAGAATCAACAAATCCCCCTTAATCTCCAAAAATGAAATCTGTGAAATTTCACTCATTTCAGAATAATCCACAGAGTCCAATACAGTGAGAAGATTGGTATGTCCTGCAGAAACAAGATCTTGCCCAACTTCTCCTAATATGTTTGCAAATTCATCAGTATTTCCTGCTTCTGCAAGGTGGTGAAGAAATTCCAAATCGTCAATTCGTGACCCTCGATGTGCACGATAGTGAGATGCTGCATTATCATGAAGTTCTTTTTTTACAACATTATCCATTGATGAAGTTAAAAATTCTCGAATTAAATCATGTACATCAAACGATTCTTTGGATATTTGACGTGCTAATCCTTTTTCTACAAGCCCGTCGACTAAATCAATATCCACATTTGCCTTGGAAATCGCTTCCATTGGAACCGCATCACGGAAGACTGCTAATGCACCAAGTAGCCTCTTTTCCCCACCTGACAATCGACTAAAAATTTCCTCTTCAATGAATGTTTCAAGAGTTTCATGAAACGTATCTCCTACGCCACCTCGGTTAATCAACTGCAGAACTAAAGGATGCCCCCGTGACAAATTATAGAGATGAAGAAAGGTAGTTGGATCCAAATCTGGGACCTGATTAAGTAAATGCCTACATGCTTCCTGATCCAAACCGTCTAATGGCATCACTAATGTTGTAATTCTGCCCTCTGAATCTTTTTGAGGGACAACCATCCGATATGAACGAGAAAATAATACTAAACCGACTCTTTCACAAATATCTAACCTCTGAGTCAAACCTCGGATAATTCCAATTAATATTTCATCATTTACTTTATGCAAGTCATCAATAACAATCAATGCAGGAACTGATTCAAGACTGTTCAAAATTATTTCGAGACTAACATCAATTTGTGGGACAGAAGTACCATGAAGATAATCTGATAAATCAGAAGAACCGATTTGTAAAAGCCATTCGCCAACAACATCGAGAAAAGCTCGAGAACCATCCCAATCTTGACATCGATGATATAACAAATTACGCTGATGAGTGAATTCCTCTATCAAACGTCCAGCCATCGACGTTTTTCCAATTCCTGCAATTCCAGGGACTAATATTGAAGTTGATTTAGCATCAAGCAATGCAACCATATTCTCAAGTTCTGTCTCCCTACCATAGAAACGACGAGTTCTAGGTAAATCTGCTAAAGAATTCACTAGTTGTTTCTCAATATGTTTAGACAAATCTCTTTCAATAATTTCAGGACTAAGGACCCTCATATCCAAAACACCTGATTCATCTAAGTAACGAATAATATCAACAATTCTCATTGGAAATGAAAGATAATCAGATGCGGCTCCTAATGTCATTTTTTCAGGACCATCGGAACCCATCATAGTAAATTCAAACTCAGAATATTCAACAAATACTCGATCTGCTGATTCCATACCTAAATCAGTTAAGAAATACGCCTTACGCTTTCGAGAAACACCCGCAATATGGGCTTGCCTTTCAATAAGTAAACCCTCATCTTTCAAACCACCAATAGCACGAGGGACATTACTTCGTGCAATAGATACTGCATTAGCAATACCCATCTGTGAAATAGAGAAAGGAACTTCTATTGATTCTGAAAATTCATAAAAGTCTCTCAGATGAAGAAGTATTCTTTCCTGTACACCGGGCCGTGGTAATGTCAAACAAATCCCTCCTGTGAGGTCACTGATCCTGCACTGTAGATGGATCAGGGACCCACTGTTGTGTGGCTTGATCCCAACGCCAACCAGGGTATCCACCGGGTTGCACTACTGGTTGATCTGCTACTGCTTGTTGTGCAACAGTAGGCTGTTCTTCAGCTACAGTCCTCTGCTTAGCCCACGCATACGGATCTTCTTCTTGGACCGTCTCATTTGCAGATGGAGTATCAAAATCATCTTCATCTTCAAATTCAATGAAGAAGAAGACAAATACTGCACCTAATATAGCGATAACAGCTAAAACGGCCACTCCGATTAGTACCTTACCAACAGTACTCAATCCTTCTTGTTCACCGCCGACTTTCTCTACTGTTTCAGTAATTGAAACATCACTAGAACTACCATATGTGAACACTACTTGATTGCTTCCAGGATCTAATTGGCTTGCAGGTAAAGTAAATGACCATGAACCATTATCATCGACTAATGTCTGCCCTACTCTATACGATCCTAAATTGACATATACTGCAATTCCTGGACGGCCAGCACCGGCAAATACAACTGAATCATCTTCTTCCAATGTTGTTGTAAAATCAGACTCAACAGTGAATGTAGCAGATAAAACTGCAAATGTAATTGGATTTGAAGTAGCAATTGAACCAGAAGGATCTCTAGCAACAAAAATCACATTTGAAAGGGTCCATTTATCCAACTCTGTAGGTTCATAATAATACATAGAAATCGGATCATATGTCGCCACTCCACTTGGAGTTCTGATGACTAAATCATACAAATCGTCATCAGGAATATTCTGATTATCATATGCCTCGAATTGTAACGATTGACCGTCAGGATCAGAGAAATACTGATTCAAATCCAATTCACCAATCGTACATCGATCGAGTGCTTGGTTTTGTGATGAATCATCGCAGAAAAGACGGATTTCAGTAGGCCAGTTTACAGACGAAAATGTTGGAGCTTGATTATTAGCATCAGGTGGATTGTCTGCAGTAATTTGAACCTCAAACCAATTTGAATAATTGTATCCATCATATGCACGTGCCTGAATATAGTATTGCTGAAGGTGAACAAGTTGTGTAGAATCCCATTCAGCTTGCCATGCACCATTTCCTTGGATGTTATCTTTGGTAACAATAATCTGATCTAACACACCAAAGTTTGCTTGAGGATCAAGAACCTCAATTTCAATTCGTGTAATCTCTCCATCAGCATCTGTCGCTTGTCCAGATATTACTGTTGTTTGACTTACAGATATTTGCTGATTAGAAGCAGGTATGAAAATGAAATTTGTTGGAATTCGATTCCTATTATCGACTGTAATCGTTCGAACACTAGCAGTACATTCCCCAACTTCATTTACACAGAAATCAGAATCAGCAGCCCATACACGTACCTCGTAAGATTCCCTGGTCTTGGGAAGACCAGAAGTATTCCAGAACCAATTCCATGAGGTCCCTCCTTCTGCTGCAACACTTCTGATTGCTTCACGTTCATCACTAATTTCACCAGGTAAACGATCAATCTCGATGTGGATATTTTCTATATCATTTCCAGCTATTCCGCTGTAAGGGTCACTAGCAGAACCACTGAACATCACACCTTCTCGACCACTATGCTCAGTAGAATCTCCAGGAGTTGTCAAGATAAGCATAGGAGGTTGAGTATTCAATTTAATTGTCCTAGTCACAATATTTCCATAATCAACACCATCAAATGCGCGGAAAGAGAATGTGTAATCACCTTCTGCTTGTGTAGACATATCATAACTAAAATACCACGAACTAAATGGGTGATTATCATAAGTTACTTCATCAACACCACTTGTATCTACTGCGTAAGATGCATCTGCCCAATCGTTAGTGAAAGGATCCTTCACTTGAATACGTGTTACTTCTCCTTTTTGATCCCATTTTGCAAGTGCATTTCTCTGATCAAGACTCATCTGACTATCTCCATAAATACCAATGAAATTACCATCATGGGCACTACCTGTGAAATTCACAATTCTCTTGAATGAATAGAAATCATTCTGTGTTACATTGATTGAAGGTTCAATATTAACTAGAGAAACTGCCTCTTGAATAGTCGATGAAGAATCTGGAATTGTGAATGAACCTGTCTGGTATCCTTTGCCAAATTTATACGCAGTATAACGATATAATGAAAGTTCACGTGTACCGCTTCCAGTTGCACAATCTGGATCTGCTGAATCGGGCTTATTATCGCCATCATTATCGATTCCATCATTACACGAATTCTCTGCAGGAGCTGTTGCGAAATTATCTGGATCATTGTCATTAGGACCAAGACCACGGTAATCAAGATGGAAATCCTTTGGAAGTGAAATCCATTCTGTCCAACCATCATCAGCCGTTTCAAGATCATACAAATCATTCCCTACTGCATCTTTGACTACAATGGAAGCATCAGAAACTCGGATATTGTTCACTGAAGCATAAAATCGTACTAATTCTGCCTCCCGAACTTGGGCAGCCCACTTGACTGGAAGTTGACCGATGTATACATCTTCTACATCGAAATTCACGTCTGCAAAAGTCAAAACAGTTGAATTGTTCAACATTTCATTAGCTAACGGGAAATCAGATGGAGTCATATTTTTCTTGTCTGATGTAATCATTATAGGAGGGTAAACATAGCCCTGATTTGCGTTACCCTCTGGCCAGAATAATCCAACAGGAGTTGTGGCATTAGTCCCTGATTGAACTGGAGGTAGATTTTCAGATTGTACAGTAATAGCACTCTTTGTTACGTTGTATGTTTGCATTACGCTACTCCATTGATTTTCTGAAAAGAAAGTAATACTTCCCCTCTCAATAGCATTAGAACTACCATCATTCCAATGAACAATCCTTGCACCAGTTCCAGGAGCATCGATGGTATTTCTCTGTACGTTTGCTAGAGATCCAATGATTCGCATTGCATCGATCTCATCGGTACCATTGACGGTAATTGTGTTATCTTTCAATGTGAGAGCAGAACGATATACATGAATTGCAGGGCAAAAGAAGGCCTTGGTCAACAAATCGTCCCACACCCTATCACTGAGACATTGCTGAGTAGGTGCATGATTGATGGTATTATTCGACAAATGTGATCTTGATGGATAAGATACTAAGCCACCCCAACCGGATTCTCCAGTATGGTAATCTCCAACAATAATCGGCTCACGTGCAGTATTTTGAATAGTATTATTTTCGATGATAGTATCAAAACTACCAAACTGCCAAATTCCATTGTAACCTCCAATCGGACCAATTACATTGTCATGAATGTGTGCTTCAGAACTCTTTACAACAATTCCAGAACCTTCAGATGAACCCTCCACTTTAGAATTAGAAAATATTACCGATGCATCATCGTAAATTGTTAAACCTGCGCCTTCAGCAGTAGTAAGAGTTGAACCAGTAATTTCTAATGGAATCTTTACACCAGAAACTCGCTTAGGGCCATTCACATCAATTCCTGCACATGTTACTGAGATAGATGCGCCCCTTACAATCCCTGCAGAGTCATCTATCCTTAATCCATAGTCACCAGACGCAACACCTGGATGATCAATCAATAGGTAGGAATCTTCAGCCCATAGCACATGTCTCCCCCCATCTTGTTGTCCACATCCCTTGGCACCACCAGTAAAAACGGGGCTATTCATGACAACAGGAGTGAATGAGGTCCCAGCACCATAAATCTGCACACCTTGACCTGCGACATCAGTTTCATCATCTCCATTGACGAATTCACCTCCAATGAATGTAGGAGTTGCAAGGTTTAATGCAAGTACTGAAGTGGTATTTATGCCTTGGAATTTTAATCCTTCAAGAGTCGGACTTGCTCCATCCAATACCAATGATGCTATTCTGAATTCATTGTTTACCTGACTTACTTGGGCTGGAAGGCCATACGCATTAACAATAGAAACATGATTTAATTTTGTTTGCCCAACATCAATACTATCCTTTAGAAGAATCCCTTCACCACAAGAAGGATCGATATTGCTATACCCATTTACTAAAGCACCATCATAACAATCACCAAATTGAGATGAATCACCAGGATCCGACCAAGTAAATTGGATTCTAGAACCATTATTTGCCATTCCACTAGAACCACAACTAATATCTCCAGCACATAGATTTCCTCGAACTGTGATCATAGTTCCATTATTCAATGAAATCTGAGTGCCCGGTTGTATGACTACCTTAGCACCAGCTGTAATCAATAAGTCTCCAGTAACTGTATGAGAACCGGACCATACTTCGTCACTAGAAATTGTTCCAGCAGCAGTTGCAGCACTGACTTCTTCGACTGGACCTACTAGAAGTGTAAGCGTACTAAACAACATCAACAAAATCAAACTTAGACTGATCGAGCGTTGGGCATCCATACCACTCAGAAATTCTGCTTGTGTATAACATTGATGCCGATTAGTATGACGATTAAACCTCAAACAACCCATTTATAATATCATTAATAAATTAAAATATCAATAATAATATCAAAATGATAATTAAATATCTATTAGACAACAGGTAAACGGGGCTCACGATAGCGATTTTTCGATATTTTGCCCCCAAGAAACTGCATCCAAATGCCCATATCCAGTACGCAAATTATGATCATCTCCAAGCGTTGATTCACGTAATGAGTCTTTGATGAGATTAATTTTTGAGCTACTTCCATTGACTTGCTCATATTGATTAATCAAATCGCCATGTTTTTGCAATATCAATGCAAGAGAACCCACTACAAACACTGTAGATACTGAAGTCCCGCTACTTGAGGCATAAGGGATGCCCAATGAAGGATCATTTGTAGAAATTATATCTGACCCTGGTGCTGAAACTTCTGGTTTCCTATGAGGATCTATTCTAACTTCTCCATCCATTGAAACAGCACCTCTTGAAGTGTCACTCCATTCAATACCGGCTCTATCTATTGCACCTACAGCAATTACTTGTTCAATCGAAGCGGGGGTCGAAACATCAGATGAGTTTTCACCTTGATTTCCGGCGGCAGCGATTACAAAAACACCTGCTTCTAGAGCATCTTGGACTGAAGTAACTGTAGGACCACCTATTGCCATTGTAGGATCAGCTTCTCCACCCAATGACAAACTGATTATATCGGCTTTTTGAGTCCTCCAACACCATTCTACCGCTTCACCTACAGCCCCATCCTTAACCGAATATCCAGTAGGGCCAAGAGCTGCAGCTACAGAGAGTGTTGCACCGGTTGATACTCCTGTGAATGCGCCCTCTGAAAATAGAATCCCTGCCATCATTGTACCGTGGTGGTCAACCCCATACTCAGTAGGAATTGCATCCGGATTATCTCCAACTAAATCTAGAAATCCTCCCATCTTAACATTTGACAATGCTGGATGAGTGAGATCTATTCCAGTATCAACCATGCAAATATGGACTCCGGTTCCATCAAGATTCTCATTCTGTAAACTTCTAACACCAGTATCTTCGAAAGCCCATTCCGAAGTAGGAATTAACGGGCCAAACAGAATAGACTCAATTGTAGGATATGCTACCACAATAATTGATAAAAATATTACAAGAGCGAATCCTCTCCATGATCTCTCAGTGGTCGGAGAATGCATTACACGTGAAGGAATCTCGTTATATCCAGGTGCATCTCTATCAATAACAGTCATCATTCCAGGATCTTCCGGTTCAGGAAGAAGTTGGACGTTGTTGGTGTCTAATGGCAAGGCATCAGACTCCAATCCTGCATTATCAGAATGGCCTTCTTCCACCACGGATTTTCGTTGCCCCGTAGAGGATTAATCCTACAATCAATACTACCAGTAGAGGCAACCAAGTCGAGGTAGATTCTGCTCCCGGTGCCGCTAATGATTCAGTATAATATTTCGTTTCAGGTTGAGGATCATCGAAAATCTGACCAGAATTGTTCACTGTAAATTCTAACCATGGTGATTCACCAGAATTCCAGTCAGAATAATCAACCATGAAAGAATAATTGACTAATTCTCCAGCAGGGATATCCTTGGATTCTGAGAGTCTTGAAGATTCAATTGCTTCTGAATTAGCACTTTCTTTCAAGACTGCTTCAAGAACAATATCTGAAGCATCTACAATACCCGTATTCCGTACTGAAACGAAGACTTCAGTTACTTGCCCGGCAAGAGGTGGAGTGCTAGATTCTGTTGTCCAAGAACCGTCAACAATCTCAATGATTGGACGGGCAACCTGAACTTGAATTGTACGATTCGAAGTAGTCTCACCATCTTCAGAAGATAGACGAAGAATCACATCATAAGTTCCCGCAGTAGCATTAGATGGAACAATCACATCGAAACTATAGGTTTTCAATGAATCAGCAGACATAGTAATCGATGAAGCCCCAAGAACATTCCAATCCGATGGTGCAAGTGAAGTTAGGTTTACAGCTACTGTATCATCTCCATTTCCACCATTTTCAATTGTCATCTCAATCCTAGTTGAATCTCCAGGTTTAACACCGTAAACAGGTTGAATTGTTGAGTCATCAAAACCAATATCATAAGTCTGAGGCACTCGAACTGTAACTCTCTCATTGTATACTGAACCATCACTAGCAGTGAATCTGATATTCAATGCATGTCCAAGGTCAGCATGTCGAGAATCTGTTTGATTGGGGCCAGAAACTCGTAATGTGACATCACGATTCTGGGCCATCCCATCCTCAAGACCCATTTGTACTGTCCAAGTTGAATTCCAAGCTCCTTCAGCAGATTCATCTGTGATAGATTCATTCCGAATTTCTAATGTCCATAATGATGAGTCAGTGCCCACTATATCTGCAGAAACAGTATATGTTTCTACTGCAGTAGTTCCTTCAAAATCAACATTGAAGGTATACGTAACTGGATCGTATGAAATACCCGCAGGTGCCAAAACAACATCTTCTGCGCCATCCAATTCACTTGCTTCTCCAATTGCATCGGATACGGTGATATTGAGGGAAAGGTCATCGCGTCGATTGAATTCCAACAGTGATAATGGAGATTCTTGGGATTCCCCAACAGTAACTGATTGACCAGCAGAATATTCCATCAAAGTATCTCTTTCATTTGTATGGAATTCACTTTCCATACTTACAGAACCTGCTGGCATCAACATTTCAATACCTCCAGTAGAATCTACAGTTAGATTCCATCCTGCACCTTTGGAAACAAGATTCAAACTGACAAATGGTGAAGAAATCATTTCCGCTCCGTTGACTGATGTATTTGCTAATGTATACTGAGATCCATCGAAGTCGGTCCATTGCGTACCTATACTGATCTTTCCTGCATTTTCTAAGGTGATATTCACATCTCCTCCATTACTAATACTAGCATCTAATGCTGCTACACCTACCTGTGATTCAGAAAGATCTGAGGACTCATATACAACATAAACGACCCAATCACCTGGTTCGATTGTAGCAGACCATTCTCCAGTCCAGTTGCCATCTTGCATTACCAAATCTGGAGAAACTGCTGCCCTCTCGAATCCAATTCCAGGATAAAGAACAATCGTCGTGTCCGATGAAATTTCACTCCATCTGTCAGCAGGGAGAATATCTACAATACCTGAAACTGAAACCAAAGCAGCTGACATTTCCAAATCGACACTTACTGTGTCAACGACAATCTCTACAAATTCTTGGTTAGAACTGAATCCTTCCTTTGCTGCAGAAATTGTGAAATTACGTTGTACTTGTACAAATTCAGACCAAGTTCCTTCTTCATTACTAACTACTACAACTGACTCGCCAGTTAAATTATCAGTAATGGTAACATTTGTTCCACCTACACCTTCATTTGCATCATACAAATCGTCATTATCAAGATCCCAGAACAGATTCCCTCCAAGGTTAACCCAACGTTCTGCTTGTACAGAAATCTCTTCTGAACCATTACTGCTTGACAAATCGCCAATACTAAAGTCATGAATTAGCCATCTAGTTTGCCCATCAGTTCGATTCAACGAAACCGACCAATTTCCGGGCATCAGATGGATATCAACCATTCCATCTTCACCTGTAGATGATAACGTAATTTCACCAAGGCCATCACTACTATTCGCTGTCAAAACGTAACTCTGTAATGCTTGATCATTAGATGAATCGGTCAAATTAATGCGGTAATGTGCAGAAGTAACGGTCTGTATCGATAAATCGACTGGAGCATTTGATTCTCCAATAGAAATCAAGCCCCTGTACACTGCCATTTGATCAGATCCGAAGATATATGGATCAACTGCAACAATCCAATCTCCTTCTGGGAGATAATCACTAATAACGCCACTTTCATTGACATATTTCGTGAATGATTGAGAAGATTCGTCGGCAGATATGAATGTGATTATTCTCTGAGCAACTTGGCCGCCCGATTGATTTGTCAAATTAATGTGAGTTAACCATTCAGGAGCAAGTGGGACTACCAGTTGCTCTGTTCCATTGCTCAAACCATAAACTCCTTCGGGGATATCACCAATAAATCCAGTATTCCATGAAGTGGAGTTCGGATCTAATGGGTCTTGTTGGCCAATCACTACACGATAAGCTCCGGCTTCAACTGTAACTCTGGCTACACCATCAGAAACCCATTCTGTTCCATTCTCTAGGACATCTACAACAACTCCGTGTGTAGAACCCTCTACTGGGACTAGTTGGAATCCTACAGTTCGCATTGTTCCATTTGTCTCATTTCTATCCAATGAATGATCAGTAAAGATATGTACATCAACTGTGATATTATCTGGATAAGCCATGATATCGTATGACTCATTATTATCTGTATGATTAACAGAAAGTGAAGTGACATTCATTCTTTCATCAGGAACATCAAGAGACCAAACACCAGGTAATATTCTTCCATTGAATCTGCCATCAGGACTTACATCGTAAACAAATGATCCTGAATGTTCTGAACTTGAAGCAACGACTTGAATAGGCCTGAAATCAATTATTCCAATATCATACTGATTTCCTAAACGATTCATATCAACCGAACCTCCAATGATATAACTAGGTTCAGCAGTCAAGTTGAGGATCATATCTTCAACCACAACATGCTTCTCAGAAACTGTCATCTGACTAGAAACTGTGAGGAAAGTGAAATTCGCTTCGATACCTAATGGTAGAAGCATACTATACATCCCATTAGAATCAGTCAATGCAGAGACTTCGATTGAGCCCCAATGAGCAGTTACTTCTATTCCATTAGCCAATGGAAGTAAATCAGCTTCAGGCTTATTAGCATCCAAGACATAAGTCAAATATCCAGTTACAGTAGTACTTTCAACATAATTGAATTGGGTAGTAATGTCTTGAGGACCAGCATTTACATCTGTGAAATCAAATTCTGAAAAGAACTGCTTTGTTCCATTCAATGCATGTGTGACTGACCAAACACCAGGTGGCATTTCCACATTATACATTTGAGTAGTTTCATCATAAAGGGCGATTACAGGATCCATATCGTCAAGATATGCATTTGTGAAATTGATCGAGTCACCTTCAGCAAGTTCCACTGGAACTCCATCATCAAACAAATGGAAGTGAATATCATGGAATGTAGGAATTGGGTTATCCAAAGTAACATTCTGAGAATCATCATCATTCACGAAAAACATCCTAAAGGTCTCACTGAAACCATCCATGTCACTATCTACTAACAAAGAATAGTTACCCTTTGTTACTGGACCAAATGCAAACGAACCATTCTCGTCAGTATCCATCCAACATGGAGCATAGCCAACATCGACACAAGCAACAGATGTATCTGATGCAGTACCATTCGGGCCAACAAGATGAACTCGACCAGGCAATGCAGTACCATTTTCATCTTCAATAGTTCCTGAAACATGTGCAGCAGGAACTGAAAGTACTACTCCTTCTGTAGGTTCATTTTGAACTACCAATGGTTGAGGGACAACACTTGTTTCTCCGTTAGGATAAGTAATTTCAACGAAATATTCTCCAGGAATTGCATCAATAAGATGGAAACTTCCAGGCTTTACCATATCTCCACTAAATGTTCCAGTACCAACGAATGTTCCAGAACCATTGAAAATCCCGTAATGTTCCAGAGTTGAATCACTATCATCAATGATGAAAGCACCCGTTCCAGTAAACGAACGACGCTCCATGAAGGTAGTGAACAGAGCAGTTCCATTAGATGTAAATCTACCATCTGCCTTTACTTTTCCAAGTATTATGAATTCATCAGATGTGCCATTCATCAAACAGACAAATTCGCCATTAGGTATTGTATCATTGTTACAAGCGACAGGGTTAGAAACTTCTGTACCATTCTCGTGGTATACAGTTCCAATCAAATCCCCAATCCCTTCAAAGACACCATTTCCGGTGAATGAATGCCCATCAAGAATGGTCCTAGTATAGTTACCAGTAAATTCAGAAACTGAAATTGTTCCACTAGCCACAACCTCACCAGCTCCAGTAAACATTGCTTCACCTTCACCATTGAATCTGAGATCTTCTCCAGTGATTGTACCATTACTAGTTCTCAAGGTATATCCATCTGAATCAACTTCATCCCAGATATTTGTAATTTCAATATCTAACTCTGCTACAGGATCGCCTTCAAATTCATCATTTCCAGTGAACACAATCTGGCCAGTTACACCAGATGCTTCGACTACAATTGAGACATCTACAACTTCTTCGCCATTGCTATGTCCTGCAATGCCAGAAACATTGACGAATGTTTCTCCCAGCCACTGCTGACCAGACACATTCGCTAGAATAGCCGTAACTGGATTGACATTTCTTACTCCATTGGCAGAAGGTGCCATAATATCACTATCCCACATATTCCAAGCATTTTGATTGCCCTTTGCAGATGTAAGTGCGTCACGGTCAGATTGGAGATCAACAATTCCAGTCATAGCAGAAACTCTAATTCTTCCTGCTGGAACAATAAATGAGAATTCGCCATTTTCATCTGCATCGACAGAACCAATTGGAACCCACCAATCTCTAGGGTCATTATCGATTACTTCTCCGTTGTTCTGTACTTCCTCTTCTCCTGAGAAAGCATCTCTTTCGATAAGTAATCTAGCATTAGGAACAACTCCAAAATCTCCAAGTTGAACAGTTCCAGTTAGAGTTGCGCCTGAATAGTATTTCAGAATCTTTGTACCAGTGTTTGCATACCCTACATTTTCCTGAATATCTGGGATACTATTGTTGTTATTGTCTGGTTCTCCAGTACCATCATTGTACCAATTTGCGATGACAAAATGATTCATCATTGCACCAGGTAATGGACGTGCATTTTGTAAAACAGAATCAGGGGTACCCTGAGCCTTTGCACCTCCAAATTGTTGACCAGGCTGTGAAGGGGATCCAGAGAGCCCGAGTGAAGTAGAACCATATCCAACATATGTTCGAGCAACCATTGTTTCAAAGAAGTCTGATCTTTGCTGATAATCAATATCTACAAGTTCGATTGGGTCAACTGTTGCTCCACTAGCCTGTTTTGTCATATCTAACAGATATTCTTGTTCATACTCAACTTGGGTTCTTGGAATTACAGGCCCATCTCCTCTTTGAGTCTGGTATACTGATTTGATGTACATGTCAGGATCTAGACCTGAAAGAGTAGTAGGCGCATAGAAAATTCCAGTCGGATTGTAACTATGATATCCAGCCATAGCATTGTATAATCCACCTACTGGATATAGTCGATTATCTACTGCAAAGTATCGAATGTCATGATTTCTAGTTAATGTCTCTCCAGGACCTCCCTCGTATGACGGGACATCATATTCTACATTTGTAGTGATTTTATGATAGATATCGACTAATGATTCTAATTCCAACGAAGATTGAAGCATTTGACGTGCTAATGCAAATCTAGCATTTTGACGGTGAAGTGCAGTAGATGGATCAGATAGTCCTTCAAGAATATCTGATGTATACCAATATCCACCGATTACATAATGTGAAGTTTCATTGCTTCGGTCAGCAGAAGTACCAACAGTTGCATTGAAACTACTCCATGCAGCAGTCTCAGAACTAGCTGTTTCAGAGATTAATTCCCCATTATGGTAGACTTCCCAGGATTCTGTCAAATCATTAAATCCATTTTCATCAAGATGATGACCATTAAGCAAATATGTGTCTCCACTGCTTTCAATCACACTCATTGAACGTGCAAGAAGGAATTCAGAGTCATCTCCTGTAGAGATTACCGCATATAATTCATCTATTTGAGCATCTGATAAATGTGCCTTTAATGCAGATCTAAAATCATTGGAGAAAGGCCCATCATTGTATACCATGTCACCCATTGCAAGATTTACGATGAAAAGCATCAACAAATCCTCTTGGCTATCTGCAAGCAGCATGTTACCTGTAGCAGGAATACCTGACTGGAAGTTATCAGAAACAGACGGGTGTTGACCTTGAGCTAGTGCTTGGAAACCATAATCCCACCATGAAACGAAAGCAGGACGTTCACTGAATGAAACATCAGTATCTTGGTTTGCTAACCATTCATAGGCTCTATTCCAATCTTGACCATTAAATCCAGGTCCAAACGTACCCATATACCTACATCCTTGACAATATGCATCATACGCAGTTGTCCCAGTTTCCGGATAACTGTTACTGAGTAAACTCAATGAAGTAAATGGAATGGGTGTGCGGAAAATTTCAGGTGGTAAATTATGAATTGCAAAGTCGATATCCGCCTTCTCTTCACTACCACGTGGTACTGCTGAATCTAAACCATAGGTCATATGCTGAGAAGCAACGAGCAAGAATACCAAGAACACAGCAGGAACCATTGGATTGGCCCTAGCTGCACTACCTACGGATTTGATGCGTGCACCAGGAGTACTTGTTCCCTTTCTTCTCCATGACCGTACAAATTCAGCAGATCCAACTGTCTTCCAAAGCATGACAATGGAAACTGCGCCAGCAATCGCCATTGCAGGAGTTGCGTTGAAGATAAATCGACCTGCACTCCAAGCCATGTATGCTGCAATAACTACCCATCCACCCAAGAACATTTCACTCTGATCATTTCTTCGAAGACCTACCCAAATTCCTCTGACTGCATAAGACACTGCCATGATAGTAACTATTGGACCATATGATGCAAAGAGAGTTGCACGATTTGGTGCCTGAGCCTCAGCAATGGTTCCGAAAATCTTGTTCGCTGAGAAATAATATCCACCAGTAAACAGAATATCCCAACCGTTGTACACACCTAGTACGAATTGTAAGATTGCAAGAATACCTACGAAAGTAGATGCAAGGACTATAGTGGCACCTAGAACTAGTAACCATGGTTTGTCTCTAAACGAAGTTGCAACCCATCCAAGACCAATTGTTAATCCAGCAATATAGAACATAGGCTGTAGACCTGAGGGGTCAAAGAGTAGGTTCAACTGATTGTGCCCATATACTGGAACAACCATCAGAAGTGAAATCAGCATCATGTTTGATGTTGCAGCTGTTAACATCATGCTGTCTCTTCTACGGAACATATTGAGAATAATCTGAATTGCAAAAATCAAGAAGACAATACCTGGACCATATACGAAACCTTTCCAACCAAGACCGGTTGTAGCAAATGAGATACCAGCTAATGAAGAAAGTACCATTGTCTGAGGACTTACTTTCCAAGATTCTTGAATTCCTCTCAAAAGGAACATTGGATTCATTCCTGATTCTTTCAACAACTTACTGTCATCAATTGTCTGAACTGTTCTAATCCAGAAATAGAATGCTGTTGAAATAAATAGAATCACAAATGCATCGTGATCAGCTAATCCAAGAGTAGAGTGCCCGACGTGACTGGGCATCAAAGCAATCAGCCATGCAGCTATTCCACCAGCTGTCTTGGAATGAAGAGTACGTGCAGATGCTGCAACAGGTAGGACGATTAGGGCCCCAAATACTGCAGGCATTGCTACAACACTGTACCAAACAGCAGTTTCCAATTCAATACCAGTAATTGCATTAATCGCTAAACCGCCTAAAGCAAGACTCCAAGTAAATAATGGGGGACGAGGATTGACACCACCTAGTGGGTAGTAACGATCAGCATCAACAATGAAATGGCTTTGATGCATTACTACGTAATCTACTGCTCTCTTCATGTACCAAGGGTCAGAACCTCCAGTCATATCCCAAAGTCCAGTGCCTGATCCATTCATTGCCGGAAGAATATTCCAAACTACTCGAATCATAAAACCGAATACTAAGGCAGCACCAACGACTAATGGATATCCATTTTTCCCAACCCATTGGCTAGCCAATCCGGGTTCTCGACGATAAGCAACAGGTCCAAAACGACCTCTTCTTCCAGCAGCAACTACTGAAAAATTTAGGAAGAACCAGAGTGAGAACCACATCATCACTCCACGAGTATCAGTGAACCAAAGTGCGAATTGATCAGTTGCCCAATCATTAGACTTGATTAATTCGTTAATCATGGTATTTTCTTGCATAAATCCAAGAGTATACATTACTAAATTCACAGCTACTAAACCTGAAATTACTACCCATCCTTCAGTTCTCAAATATGCAACTAATAGGACGAATAAACCAACTCCAACAGCCCACCAGTTTCCTAAATAAACTCCAAGGTTATACAAATCAGTATCAGGTAATTGCTTAATGGTATACAAACTGATAATGTGCAATATTGCCCATGCTCCAAAGGCGATTGGTACATCCTTGGAGATAATGTCAGGAAGGCCTTGGAACCAACGTCCAGAACCTGGAGAAATAAATTGTGTTCTACCACGAAGAACAGTAACTAATACCACACTAAGAACCATAGAAAGGAACCAGAATGACATGAAAACTGTCATACTGTATGCTGTAAGAGCATCCTGTAAGGAATATGAAACATTTCCATTTCCTCCTTCTGCTATTGATGCACTAGCACCTAGAGCTAAAGCAAGCATGAATCCAGTAATAGCCCCTACTGCTAAATTTGCTTCCTCATTACGGCCACTTCTTTCGAATAAATGCACTATAATCAATGTAAATGCACCAACCAACGAAAGAATCCCTTGATCTATACTCTGGCCTACAAATGCCATAACGACACCCGTTAGCACTACTACTGCCGTTGTCCCAAAACCACCAAGAGAGGAAGAGATGGTGGGTCGGGCTGCCAATCCAATTACTCCTGCTATTAGCAGAATAATGGTTGTCAAGCCAAGTTCGGTCTGTATGGCAGAGTCTGCCAAATCGATCCATCCGACGGACGCTCCTATGAACGCGATGACAAGCATCGCAATCATGAGGACAGGCCCTAAAAATCCGTAGACTCCGGGGCTATCTGCCGTCGTTTCATTCGCTTCTGTATCCATGTTTTTTCCTCTCGGTGTTTCAGCCTGTAGGCTGTAGCATCGCGCCCACCTGACTTCTCTTAATAACGGTCACGGGTACGGTATCGGAAAATAACAATTGAAAAAGACTACTTTTTCAAAACTTTATGGCCGATATCTGAGCGGTAAAATGAACCTTCAAGATCAACTTCTGAAAGACGTTTGTATGCCAGTTCCCTAGCATGTTCCAATGAATTGCTAGAAATTCCTGTAGCTGCCAAAACTCGGCCGCCAGTAGAAACTATATCTCCATCACTGAATCCAGTCCCAGCATGATGGATAGTAGACTTCCCATCCGATGAAATTACCCAATTAGAAGAGGTGTCACCGGTTATTTTTCGGCCTTTCACAGGAGGTCCGGGGTATCCTTCAGCAGCGAGGACAACAGTCATCGCATAAGAATTAGAAAACGTCGGCATAGAATTAGATAAGTTTCCTTCAGCTACTGCTAGAAGTAAGTCGCACAGGTCACTAGAAATTAATGGAACAGTGACTTGTGTTTCAGGATCTCCAAAACGAACATTGTATTCCACAACAGAAGGGGCACCATCTAAAGAAATCATCAAACCAACGTAAAGACAGCCTCGATAGGGTATTTCCTGTGATGAGAGATACCTGTGCATCGGCTCAACAATCTCAGAAATTGCTCTATTGTGTACCTCTTCAGTAACAACTGGTGCAGGAGCGTATGCACCCATTCCACCTGTATTCAGGCCAACATCTCCTTCACCGACACGCTTGTGATCCTGACTACAAGGCAATGCCACAAAACCTGATTCATCCATCATTACTAGCATACTTGCTTCTTCTCCTGAAAGAAATTCTTCGAGCAAAACCATACCATCAGATTCTATTGAAGTTCTAATGAAATCAAGTGCTTCATCTCGATTTTCAGTTACAACTACACCTTTACCTCCAGCCAATACATCTCTCTTCACCACCCAAGGGGCCCCCCATCTATCTACGGCTTCATCTAAATTGGAATCAATAGTTAGATGTTGAACGCCCGCAGTAGGGATTTCCAACTCAAGCATTACTTGTTTGGCAAAGCGCTTGCTCCCTTCTAACATTGCACCTGTCCCATGAGGGCCAAAGCTAGGAATGCCAATCGCCCTTAATGCATCAGATAACCCAGCGACCAATGGTGCTTCAGGCCCTACTACGACTAAATCAACATCTAATGATTGGGCTAATTCCACTTGAGCATTCACATCTGCTGCTGATACTGGATGATTGATTGCAATCTGAGAAGTACCTGCATTCCCAGGTGCAACATGAACTGAACTAACTGAGGGACTCTCTACAAGTCCAATGGCGAGAGCATGCTCTCTACCTCCTCCTCCAACTATGAGCACTGTTCGTCCCATGTCACCAATAGGCTACGGATGCTTCATAATGATTCACAATCAGTAAGGAACTGATTTAAGTCCTATTTTGTAACCGAAAACATTGACTGAACGATGTATTATTGGAGTCAATATCAGAAGCCAAATCATAGACGGAATAAGTTGGAGAGAACCATATAACTGATTTGGAAATAATACTAATCCGAATATAAAACAAACAATAGCAAAGGGTAGAGTATCTAGTAGAGGTGCCTTTGAAGAAATCTCTCCTTCTCGTTTTAGCCCACGTCTTCGCTTCACAAAAGAACCTAAAGAATCCCCCACTAAACTACCAAATCCGAGGACATATCCAATGAAAAATGCAGAACCATATAATCCTAATATTGTAAACCAAGGGTCTGCATTTTGCATACCCATCAATGGATCGTAGAGAGGTTTTGATGACAAACCATTACCATGCCACAAAAAGGTTGCAAGCATAGTTAGCAATGCACTTAGCAATGGACCTCCGAGAAGACCATTCCATGATTTACCATCACCTAATATTCTATGCCCATCTTTCCAATCTTTACCCCCATCAATTACCCAAACTTTCATTCCAGTAATTTTTGGAATCGCTTTACCAAAAATCATTGCCCCTGTGTTAGAAAGATAAGCGGGACCATACAAGAGTAATAGGGCTAGAACGCCCATTGGATCGAATACGCCAAACAAACCTTCAGGCACCATAACCGCAACTCAATGGTTCGGCCTTTCAATCATACTCTCTGGCATTGGCATTTACGAACAGTTCGGGGAGATATTGAAACACCCCAACGAATTAGTAGGGGTATGAAGAAGACGATAATTAGGGCAACTCTCCTATGTTTGATGCTAATGATAATGGGAATTAGCCCTATGCTTTCATCTGTCTCAGCCAGCGAACCACCTGACGGGGATGCTAGTATTACCATTAATGGCGAACATACTTGGAGTCAAAACGACACGCTCAATGGTACAGTTATTGTATCGTCCGGAGCAACACTTGTTATTGATTCAACATTGACAGTTACTGAAGGCAGTAGCATCCAAGTTGAAAATGGAGGGCAGCTAGATTTAGGTGGCAAATTAATTGCAGAAAATACCGATATAGGATATGAATGGATGCGAAACAATGACGCAGGAAGTAGGTCGCGATTTTTAATTGACAATACCTCGATTGAAGGTGGAGTTACTGTCACCATTTCCGCATATGATGGGACACTATTGGATGGATTCAATGTGGTTGTAAATGACATGAGTAGCACAATGACTGGTTCGCAACATAATATTACATTTGAAGTCGGAACTGACGACACATGGATTGAATTTACAGGTATTCAATCGCTAAATTTAGTTCTTGATTCATCATTATCCATAGAAAATCAAAACGGAGTTATCACGAATATTGATTTATGGGATGATGGTCTTATTCTAACGGAAAATTGGATGATTGCTTCGAGTCCTCAATTTGAAATTGATATCAAAGGAGAAATGTTTGCAGAGAATGCAACCATTGTGGGTGCTGAAATTTCGGTAGATGGAAAGATGTACATGGATGGTCTACTTGATCAATCAACTCCAATATTAGCAGGAAATTCAGCAAACATAACTCTATCTGCAAGTTTGATTAATAGTCGAGATGACCATCATGTAACTGCAGGAATTGCGACTACACTAGATTTACAACAAAGTTCTGTTCGAGGCACCCTTGTTGATTTTTGGGAACGTCAATTGGATCAACAAATCCAGTTTAGAGCAAATGAAGTAATTGCTTCAATGACTGATTTTGGATACCCTCCACAAACTACGAATCCAATTCCTGTAAATGCGGACGGACTCATGACACTGCCAAAGAGAACTGTTCAGATCGGTTTTTCTGATGGAACAATATGGAACGAGCAAGCTACTATTGTAATTAATTCATACAAAACTGCGTGGAATGCACAACTAAGTGCTTATGGAAGTAATGAACCTCTTCCTATTGAATCATTTACGAATTATACTTCCTCAAACTTACCAATTCTATCTATTGATAGTATTACACCTGAACAGGAAACTAACTCAGTAGATAGTCGAATCAAAATGAATGCTACTATCACTAATTCAGGTGAAGGAGATGCTAGAATTGCTCTCGAATGCTTCCTAGGGAATGGATCTGTAGCAGATGTAGGAGGTTATCCAATTCTGGAAATTCCAGGTGGAGAAACTCGATCAGTAGAATTCAATTGGAATATGTTTGAGCCAGGTAATACTACAATTAACTGTGGAGTTATTCAGCCTTCACAATTAGTCATAGTTGGATCATACGGAGGAGACCCTGTAGATTCAGAGGTTGTGATGTGGACAGCAGCAATCCAACAAGAAAGTGGATTAGGAGTTTTACCAATAATTGTCGTTGCGTTTGTCCTTCTTGTAGGAGCAGGGATTTGGATCTTACAGGTCACAATATCATCCCAAAATACTCGAGATGAAGAAAAGAAAGAACGATCTTCTGGAATGGCAGAAAATGAAGAGATCAATGAATAATTAACATCCAGGAATCCAATTCTCACGATCTTTCATTTCTTCATTATCATCTTCAGTCTCGTCTAAACTGTAAGTATATTCGCTGGATGCTGTAACTGTTTCAGTCCCCCAAAATGAGTCTTGTGTGATGCTGACTGTAAGTGTGTAACATCCATAGTCGCTACTTTGCCAATCGTCCTTCAAGATGATAGAAATACCCTCCTGTTCTTCACTTCCTTGCAACTGTAATTGAGAACCCCAATCTCCAACAATAGCAGCACCATTTCCAAAAGCACCACCATCTGAATCCCATGTAGCAGATGAACGTACAACTTCTACGACGGGATAGGAAATGGCTGTCCCACCAGGCCCAGACATTGTAGCAGTGAGATTGTAGTTTGCCAAGGGCATTGCCACAGGCGATGCAGCAGAAGATAGACCTGATGAAACACTCAATCCTACTCCTACTAGGCACCTCTCAATATTTGGGTCTTCACAATTAGATGACATGACATTGCTCACTCCGGTTTCTGCACCTGTAATTGTTCTGGTAAGGAAATTCGCATCAAGTGTACGTTCCCATTCCAAATCTCCTACTGAGACAGTCATCATGTAATCTTGGCCAGAATCTCCAAGTGCATTTCCTGAATAAAATGCAGAGGTATCTATACTGAATGTTCCATGCTTGCCATAACCGTCAGTCTGATCGACAGTAAATGCATGAGTACCTGAATAAACAGATGCAGAGCCATAGGTAATCGCAACGATCGCATCGTAAGATCCGGACCCTCCATTCTGACGGATTGTAACTTCCAATGCAGAACCATCATCTTCGTAATCTAAACCTCCAAATGACATAGTTCCAATCAATACATTTCCTAATAATAGAGGAGGTAAAATGAGTAAGAATGTTACTACCACTACTAAAACACTTGAAGTCATTTTTACTCCACCCGATTCCAACGGATTTCCGATATCTAATTGCCACCAAACAATTCCTGCCGTTGCAATTATGATCAACCAGAGATAAGAGGACATAGAGAATGGGAAATAGACATCGAACCACATAATCAAGAAATATGGAATAATCATTACTAATCCAATCATTTTGAGCGAATCTGTCATCGTTATTTCCGTACTCGAATCTTCTGAACCCGACTTCTCACGTGATAGAAGTCCGGCATCCGTGGACGCTGAAATTACCTCTTCAATCACTTCTTCTACTTGCTCATCTTCTTCAACGCGATCTAATAATCCGCCTGACATCGATATATTCTCGCCACTCAGAGGTTATCAAACCGTTGGCTAATCAAGAATCACTAATGTGATTTATCAGAATTCAGAAGAACGCCGAATATCAAAAATTAAAGAAGTAAAACGGGAAGCCCGTCATCTTCTACATCTTCATCGTCAGTAATATTGGTGCGTCGAGCTATTGCTGCAGCCGCAAGTCCAATCATCATTACCGAACCAATCATTTCGAAACCAGGGAGGTAAATTCCACGGATGTAAATGGTTACCATTTGAACCTGATAATTCGGAATTCCTTCAGTTCTAACCGAATAATCACTGGTTGCTTGGAATTGTAATTGGTAATAGATATCAGACCAACCCTGAACCTTTGGAGTTCGCATAATTACACGAACGTTGTCGGGGGGCGCTTGAGCTTCAATCTCAGTAGAAACCTGAGGAAGAGAGATTTGGAAACCAGCGTCTTCCAAGTCCTCACGGTTTGCTACATCGATATTGAATCGATCGTAAGCGTTACCATCGTTGTATACCTTGAAGTTGAATGTATAATCCACCTTCGGCCTTAGTTGCTTGAATGGCTCATCGGCTTCAACTCTGAGACGACTAAACTGCTTGATTACTACAAGAACAGAAGTTGTCTTAGGAGTACAGGTACCACAAGGCACTCCTGTGGCAGTATCTACACGTGCAGTAATTGATACAGTCCGTTGACCTTCTGCCATTCTTTGGTCTCCTCGAACTGATACTTCGAATGTTACCTCTTGACCTGCGCCCACGGTAACAGTACCTGGTGCAGCATATGCTAGCCCCCCGGCAGTTACAGTAATCGCCACGTTTTCAGAATAAGCAGTTGGATTGTTCAAAGTACAGTAAGTTGTACCAGTTCTAGCGGCGCCTGGAAATACCTCAATCGGGAAATTCGCAGGAGAACAAACAATACCAATATCCGGGTTAGGAGAGGCTTGCGCAGTTACATTTCCTGCTGCTCCTGCCCACATACTGAAACCGTAGATCAACATAAACACCAAAACAGTACGGACTGACTTCACGCTATCACCAATGCTCCGTGGTACACACCCCGTATTAAGAAGTTGGCCCCTAAATGTGGGACTCTGAATATCATTAATCAGAAGTCTTCTAAATCTTCGAAATCTTCGAATTGGTCATCAAACACTACGACTTTACGACGACGCATAGATCTCATAGCAATGAATGAAACAAGAAGTACAATCATCAGTCCAGCAACAGAAATTCCACCATAAAGCAAAGCGGTCTCATCACTTCCAAGTGCAATAATAGATTCAGGTGCACCATCTGAACGAAGAATAAATTCAGATATCTCAAAAATTGAATTATCAAAATCTGATACAAATTTTACTGAAACCTGTACATCGGTTTCGGGCACATCTGAAGAAGCAGAAACTGTAAACGAATAAGGGAGACGTTCCCCCGCAATGAGTTGGGCTGTATCATTCACGGAAAAGGAAAAACCTAGTGCCTCTAAACCACTTTTATTTTCGATAATTACTGAAAAAGAATCCTCTGCATTGCCTTCATTGTGAATATCAAATGACACTTCTGAAGATGAATCAATATCCATCTGTAAGGTCCCAGTTCGAGCAGAAACTGAAACATCAGCATACTGGACAATCTCAACAAGGAAATCCACGGTTTCAGGTTCACAAGTCATACAAGGTGCTCCGCTAAATGTATCTACGGTCGCACTCACTGAAACGTTACTAGTCTGTGGGACCATCTTTTCATCTCCACGAATAGATACTTGGAATTCTTGTTCAGTACCAGGAGCTAGAGTGACAGTGGAAGGTGCAGCATTAGCGAGTCCACCAGATGATACTGAAATTGATATCTTTTCAGAATGTAGAGAATCATTGGCCACAATACAATTTACAGTCACCAGCCTTGACGATCCAGGGTAAACTTCCATCTCATGTGGGCCAGATTCGCATTCTAAAGAAACAGTCGGCAAAGGGCTAGCCTGAGACGAGACACAGGGGGCTAAAAGTAGAAAACCAACTAGTACCCACAACCGGCTCATGATTACTCGGACCCCTTCACCTATTGAATTTCTTTCCCCAAAACTGGTGGACCCGACCGGATTTGAACCGATGACCACCGCGTTATGAGCGCGGCGCTCTAACCAACTGAGCTACGGGTCCTAAACCGCCGTGTACGATTTTGGTCATGAATCTGTTGCATCATACATTCAATGTACTCTTTACAACCTCTTCACATGCCTTTCGGACACTAGCAGGCACGAATACCATCGTATCGTGTACTGTTTCCGTAATTGCAGCTGCAACAGATGAAACATCTGCAATATCTGTCCCATCAACAAGTTGAATCCCCCCTTCATATGGACGATAACCTACATTGTCCACCCTTGCAAGAATCAAATCTCTAACGGGGTCGTAACCTGCAGAAGAAATTTCGGCAGAAATAGCAATCATGCATCTTTCGACATGTTCGGGTGTCAAACCAGGTATTCGGATTCTCTTATGGAAAGAATCGCGAGACAAAATTCGATCAACCCAAAATCTCAGTTCTTGATCACTATTATCTCTCCACGAAGAAATGGCAGAAGATACTACTGAATCATCTAGTGAAAGATATCCAGATGCATCTAAATCAGTAGAAAGGAGCATCCCTTTCACGGCATCACCAATTTCCAATTTACCCATAGATGCGAGTTCTCTGGCCCTACGCAATACCTTTCGATGGTATTCAGAAGTTAAAATATTCAATTTATGGAAGTATACTAATTCATACATATGTAATCGAGTAAGCAAATATGACTCAACAGCTGGAACTCCATTAGGATGCAAACGTAATGAACCATTATCATCGAGACGTAATGATCTGAAAATTCGTTGCACATCATAGGTACCAACATCAGCACCCGAATGGTATTGGTCTCTAAGCAAGTAATCTAGTCGATCCACATCTAATTGACTACTCACTATTTCATGCAATGCAATGGGGTGAACTCTTCCAGCATAGATGTCTTTCAATCGCGAAATTCCAGACTCGCCAATTATTTTGAGGAGTGCTATTCTAAGATCATTATTTGGATCATCAAGTATTTTCCACCCCCATGCCTCATGGCCATGGAAGGTCATGAAAATGGTTCGATCTTCCAACATATGTGAATAAGGAGGATGGCCGATATCATGTAATAATGCAGCATAGCGTACCAATCTAGAATCAAGTTCAGAAATCCATCCCGGATGTAATTTCTCTAAACGATCTACGATTAAAGATGCCAAATGAAATGCACCTAATGAATGAGAAAATCTCGAATGTGTCGCCCCAGGGAACACAAGGTCGCAAGTAGATAATTGCTTAATTCGATGGAGTCGTTGGAATGTGGAGGTATCAATCAGGGATTTTACATCATCAGAAATTCGGATATCCCCATACAAAGGATCTCGAATTACCCTGACCTCGGCCGCTCGGGCCTCGACCTCGTCTGACCCCCCGCTCATACCTACCCATCACACATGTTAGGCATCAATCGTTCGCCATGTCCACACACCAACTGGCACACTATAGAGAATTACGGACAACAACCAAGATACAAGACTACCCACCCATACCCCAAAAGAAGGGAAAACCACGATGCAGATCAATGCATAAATGGAAACTGATGTCGAACCAAGCATCATTGGACCAGTAGCACCTACGGGAACAGATCTGCCTTGAGCAATCCATAAAGAAACCATAGTAGTTAGGAAAATCGCAGGGAAAACAGATACTACTCCACTAATGAATGGGAGACCTAATCCCGCAATCCATACAGATAAACCAATCGCGCCACCTGCAGCCACGCCTCTCAAAATGATTGAGATAAGGCTAACAGAATTAGATCCAGGAGGAGCATCACCACCTTTTGAAACCGCAAAATAACCTAAAACGAAGGCAATGATAACGGCACAAATTCCAATATTAATTGAACCCAAAAAATTAGAAAAATATTCAACTGAAACAGTAGAGATTCCTGCAGAAACTAGCCAAAAAAGAACTGAACATACTGCTACTGCATATACAAGATATGTATCTGAAAATATTCTTTCTAGGAATTTAGGGAGTACTCTCCAAGACCCAAGAAAAAGTACATTCAACAACATTCCTATCGGGACCATTGACATAGCTGCTGCAAATGATACCAAATCTGCATTAACTCCAATCCAAATCCCTATACTGGCAGGTACAATAGTAGTAGGCAAGGTAATTATCCCGCCAATCGCCCCTCCACTCCTTTCAATGAAAACAGTTGCCAGAATTGCAACTATTGCAGCCATCAATGATGACAAAATTATGCCACTAATTCCTACAGCCATGAAATCTGCTCACTCTTCGAGTAATCGTTGAATCAACTCTGCCTTCCTACCTGAAATTGACAAATTACGTTCTGAAAGCATCCCTTTCAATTCCTGTACGGTCATCTTAGAGTAAATAGCCTCTGTATTATGGCCACTGGATCTTGCCGATTCTATTTTTTCGACAAATTTTCCTGAAAAATCTATATCTTCTATTATTTCAGAAGGTTTTCCTGTAAGGATTACAGTTTC
>DAQW01000122.1:37976-41833 GCA_002503045.1 Euryarchaeota archaeon UBA39
CCCCCAATTATTGTAGCCATAAGGATAATTATGGCAGTCAAAGCAAATACGGTCCCAGTTGTTTCTTCAACAACATCTATTTTTGGTTCAGAACCGATGACTTGTATGTGAGTAACCATGTTTGCTGATGCGTTAGGGCCACGAATAGACCGTAACAAAATCGTATGATTCCCCTCAATTTCAACTTCAGGTAGTTCTTGAAGACGGTCTACTAACATCGAATGAGTAACTGTTACCTCTTCTTCACCCAAATCATGGCCAACTAAATCCATCCATGTATCCCTCATGTCCCAAGTACGCCATTGAACTTCAACGGGATTGCCTGTAAGTGAGTAATCAATACCTTCACCAGGGCTGACATGGACCTTATTATCAGCAGTAGTTGGATCAGATAAGAGAGAGATGTTCATGCTCATATCCAAACCATAGACATAGTTTGCCGCCTCTGTAACAGATTCAGGGGAACGTGTCTCACCATGGCCGTAGACATTGTTCTGTCGATTCTTGGGAATCAAATCTTCAGCACAAGGTTGGTTGGCAAACATATAGTGGCACTGTCGATAAATTGCTGTCTCCTGCATGATATTACGGACATCGAAGGGAGAGATATCTGGATTTGCCTGATACATTAATGCTGCAAGTCCAGCAGCACCAGGAGTAGCCATACTGGTACCTGACTTTGCAGTATATCCAGTACCTGTATTGAAATCAGGGGCCATGACATCTGAGCCAATAAAAGCGATATTGGGCTTAACTCGATTTTCTTCTGTAGGACCTTCGCTAGAATATGCAGCGATTGCACCATTTTTATCTAAAGAACCAACAGTAATTACATCTTCAGCACTACCTGGAGTTCCGATTGTTCCTGGCCCTGCGCTATTTCCAGCCGCAATGAACAGTGCAATACCTTCCGCCATCATTCGATTACCCATTCGATTAACAGATTCTTCCTCTGAAGAGGTCCATTCAATTGCACCAGGTCCTCCAAGACTCATGCTTGCAGCACGAATATTGAAAACATGTTTCTTTTCAACAGTCCATTCCATTCCTGCCATTACTGTAGCAAATGAACCTGAACCGCCAGAATCGAGGACTTTGACACCGACCAACTGTGCTTGAGGAGCCACCCCTACATGGACCATTTCAGGAGCACCGGTACCAGCAGTAATTCCTGCACAATGTGTCCCATGACCTTGATCATCATAGGCCTTAACCTCAGTACCATTTGTTAGTCCAGGAGTATTTACTGGATCATAAAAGGCGATTACTTTAGGATCATCTGTCCCATTTATGTCGTCAAGATCATCTAAACCTGCATGATCGGAATCAATTCCTGTATCAATTATAGCTACTACCGAACCTGTGCCAGTATATCCAGTATCTTCCCAAACAGTGTCAACTCCATGATAAGGAACTACGTCTTCCATTTGAACCTCTAGACGTCCATCTAATTCAATCAAAACAACTCCATCGATTTCTGTTAATTCAAATAAGTGGTCGACAGCAACCCTTCCTGCTATTGAATCAATCAAATGATAACGCCACTGAACAATAAAATCAATTGATTCCTCTAATAGAATTTCATCATCTATTGACGGTGTATGGTCAAAATCTACTATGACACCAATACGGCCATCATCATCAACCCATCCACCTCCACTCATTCCTGCAACAGCCATCCAAACAGCATCGTGAATCTTATCTCGATCCTTATCCATATTCGTCGTTTCCCACCATGGCAAATCTACTACAGATGATGACTCTTCGGCAACCATGGCCATAGGTGCCGTAATTGGGACTAAGAAAAGAAAGATGACTGCAATTGCAAACAAGCCAGAAACACTCCTCATTAGAGGGACCATGCCCCTCGGTACCACAAGGCATTGAAGAAACCAACGCTAAAGAGAGCGTATTAGCGACGGAATGAAGCGGAGATAGTGTATGCGAGAGTCATGAACGGAGTACGGGGGAGGAATGGTGCGACCTTAGCAGTACTAGTTATCTTGCTTACATCTTCCATCTCTACTGCAGAAGTGATGTCACCAAAATGGACAGATGGAGATTCTTTTGTCTATGTAGGATATGACACCTTTGCGATAGAAACTATGAGTCAATATTTGGCAAATGGGAGTACTCCAGAATCAGTAGATAGAATCGGTAATGATAGGTTGACTACCCTATACAATGGAAACGATGAGTGTACTAGAGAGGCATGGGAAGGAGAATGTTCCAAAGCAACTCAAACTCACCAAATCAACTTAATCGCAAATTGGAGCAATGGAAGTACATTATTTGAATCTGATCAACTCAATGTCTTAATCAATACTGAGCGAGAAATATGGGAACCATCAGATAGAATTGGAATAATTGCCCCATTTACAGATGTAAAAACGATTACCCAATTCATTGTCAACTTCACAGTTGGTTCTGAAGAAAATTCTGTAGAAGTAGAATCTACCGTTTGGACAAATAGTACTCGATCGGGTGATTGGCCGGAAAAATTCAGAAGTGGAGATTCTTGGTTTGTAGAACAAGATACAGAGACTACAACATCAATTCGAACTAGAGAAAATGGTGGTCCTTGGAGCGAAACAAATGCAGTGATAACAAGTGAAATAGTTAGTTGGATTTGGACTGCAGGAGACGAAGCAGATATCTACGTAGGAGAAGGTTCCCAAACAAAGGTATCAACCACAATTGTAACCATTGAAAAAACTGGAGAAGGAATAGAAAGATTGGATAAATTGTGGATCCATGATGAAGGATATATTTTACAGCAAGAATCTAGAATTGATGGAAAAGTTACTCTTGTTTTGCAAGCAATAGAATGGTCTTACAATTTTGAAGATGCAAGAAATGTACAAGTTACAGGAAGTGATAGAACTGGAACAATTTTTGTTTTCATCTTAGTAGGGATAGTATTGGCGACTATACTTGGATGGGTTGGATATAGAGCATATAATATTGTTAAAGAAGCAGATTATATCGACAACATTGCTGAAAAGGTAGTTGACATTGATCGAAATATTAGAGAGAAGGCAAGAGATTCAGAGTCTGATCAACCTCGTGGCTTGCTCACTAGAACTACTGAGATCTCCAATGATACTGACGATTCCTGAAACCGTTTCCTCACGAATCACAGCTCCCATGGCTGAACCCCTAATTGTAATTTCAGCAGCACCACAATCAGTATATGTTAGTGTAGAAGAATCATGACCAATACATGCAATGATCGCATGACTTGACCAATCATCAACAGAAATTGTACTATCTTCTAGTTTGGTGGAATTGATAGTTAAAATTAGTTCACCATTGGATGTAGATGATTCAACCATCTCATCCATAGTGTACAAGTGAATTGTGCGTGATGTCGCTGAACCATCCGAAGATTTTGTAGAAACAGATACATTGAATGGTAATTCTTTGCCAATATCGTCCTGTTCTAATTCAACAATTACTTCTGCTGGTAATTGAGTCCCAGGAATTGTTCCCGCAGGAGCATAGGATAAGAGATTGAATGTTCCTCTGACTCCATTAAGTCCAACATCTTCAGTAAACCAATATACATCATTTTTTACATCTGGACAATAATGATGTTCTTCAATCAGTACACCATCTGATGCCATCTCTGAAATTGATATGGCTTGTGAAGGACAAGGGAAAGAGAGTAAAGAAGATTCAATTCTTTTCACAGGAAGTGTTTCCCTATCGGTATTATTCACGACTGTATCCCCTGGGAAAGAAACCAAACCATCGCCAACCCAAGTTGTTGAACGTTCTATTGAGAGGAAATGGACATCAGATTCACGTATAGGAAAATCATAAAATTCGTATGATGGAGAGTAAGAAGTATTCTC
>DAQW01000097.1:0-838 GCA_002503045.1 Euryarchaeota archaeon UBA39
GAAAAATTCCGCAGAATAGCAGATAAGCATCATAAGAAATTCTTGGTAGGGATGCGGTGCATACAATCAATTGATGGAATTCTAAATTCATCATCAGACGATCAAGGTTCAGATGAAGAGTCTGCAAGTGTAGAAGCCCGTGACTTGATGGATTTACTCATGTCTGGGGAAACACTTGGCCTAGACGATTTGATGGCTTTCCAAAGAAATAACTAGGTGAAATCATGATTACTCAGCAAGATATTCATGAAGTTCTAGAGGATTATGACCAATTAAAACTAAGAATCGGAATGACTGCAAGTCATAGTGCACTAGATATCTGCGATGGAGCAATAGAAGAAGGATTTCCGACAGTTGCATACTGTCAATCAGGTAGAGAGAAGTTGTA
This sequence comes from Euryarchaeota archaeon UBA39, assembly GCA_002503045.1. GTDB lineage: Archaea > Thermoplasmatota > Poseidoniia > Poseidoniales > Thalassarchaeaceae > MGIIb-N2. The sequence continues at coordinate 389 of DAQW01000097.1, forward strand.
TTCAGAATACTTCAGAACTCAACGATCTTCATCAGGTCGAGTTAAACGAGGAATGGTCGATAAGGCAGTAACTCTTGATCGGTTTGATGGAATTCTAGAACCAGAATTTCAGTCAGGTATGCGAGACAGAAATATGATCTTTATTCCTAATCGGGCTTTCACTTCATATTGTGATATTGGAGCCATAGAGAATAATTTCAAAGTTCCAATGTTTGGTTCAAGATCAATGCTTAGAATGGAAGAAAGGACTGAAGAATTTGACTATTATTGGCTTCTTGACAAAGCAGGGCTCCCGGCACCAGAACCAATTCATGACCCAGAAGATATTGACTGTCTAGCTATTGTGAAACTACATCATGCTGAGAAAAAACTAGAAAGAGGTTTCTTCACATGTGCTTCATACGAAGAATATGTTGAAAAATCAAATGAATTACTTTCCCAAGGTGTTAT
>DAQW01000097.1:1216-1503 GCA_002503045.1 Euryarchaeota archaeon UBA39
GTTTTCAATCTAAACTTCTTTTACAGCCCTCTAGAAGAAGAAATGCCTAAACTGGAACTTCTTGGAGTAGATTGGAGATTTGAAAGTAGCCTAGATGGACATGTTCGATTACCTGCACCTCAACAAATGACAATGCCTGCTCATCAACAAATCCCTGAGATGACTGTTGTAGGACATAATACTGCAACTATAAGGGAAAGTATTCTTGAAAGAGCCTTTGAAATTGGAGAGAAATTTGTAAATGCAAGTAAAGAATACTATAATCCGGGAGTAATCGGTCCATTTTG
>DAQW01000097.1:1864-6806 GCA_002503045.1 Euryarchaeota archaeon UBA39
CATATTTATGATGTTGCACCAAGAATAGGTGGAGGGACAAATGTACATGTCAACGTCGGACATCCATATGGTAACTCTCTATGGAGAAGGCCAATGAGTACAGGACGACGAATTGCACTAGAAATTCGTAGGGCGGCAGAACAAGACCGATTGTTAGAAGTTCTCACCTGATTATACCTGTAAATGGATGAAGACTACCACTTACAGCATTCAAAATACTATTCGATGAACCTGGAACTTCCAAAATCCATGCAGGTAAAAGTACTGTTACTGATTCAATTTCGGTAGATGATGGATCGAGAGACCATGTCCCATGAATTCGAACTGAGGAAATAGAATCTGGAGAAAATGTCTTCCTAGTCTCTGTTACTCTAGAAATATTTTCTAAAACAATATTTTCTTCCATCCATGAGATTGGAGGAATAACTCGTAAATCTGGCCTATGTCCAAGAAAAACTGGGTCATCAATTACCTCAAATGTACCAAAAAGTGGAGATTCTAATATTCCCCACCACGCTCTTTCGGTATTCGATTCCGGACCCCGAAGAATACCCAATACACTCCAAATTCTTGCTTCAACAAGTACTGCAGTTGGACGGACATCATTTCCGATAGGATTTCTCTCAATCCAAGTTTCAAGGTCTACTGATGGAGCCATTGTACACAAATCATGTTTTATCGATTCGAACCAAGCAGATTCTAAACGTATTTCCTCAATATCATTTGATTCTAAACTAAGTTCATTGTCATCTACACTGGAAACACGAGCATGGATTTCTCCAGATAAAATTGCTTCACCCAACCAATTTGAAAGTTGATCTGGACCCCATATCTCAAAATTTACTCCAGACTTTTCAGGAAGTCTAAGATTTGGCGCCAATGGACGTTCAGACAAAATCCAATGTTGTCCAGGAAATGCATCGACAATCCAACGATCTAACTCAACACGGTCTAGAATAGTCCATCCATCTGGAGCATGCCAAACAGATGTATGTAGAGTTGCAGGGCCATTATTCAGACCAATCGGAGGGTCAGAAATTCTACCTAAAGGGCGAATAGATGGAGTCCCGATAGCTAACGGATTGGTTTCTAATGCAGCACCACGGTGCCTCAATAGACCTACAATTAGATCCTCCATTGCACATGCACAGTACAATTTAGGCCTTCAACCGATTGGTGCCTAGAGTCAAATCATTCCACATTTGGACGAAGAGTGAGTAAATCCGAATCACCAGCATCAACTACACAAATTGAACTTATTGCAAATGGCTTGGCACACGCAGCACCTAATTCACGATTGACCAACTCGACTTGATGAAGAGGTACATCTGGATGTCTAGACTTAAGATCGGAAATGAAATCAATAGGGCAATTCGCGGCTAAAATAACCATCCTCGCCTTGCCAGATACACAATTGGCCATTGTCTGATTTTGTCCGAATAGTACGGAACCACTCGTAATTGCATTCTTTAATTGTCTTGGTAAATCCATCTTTTCATCTCCATTCTCTGCCTACAGCTTCTCATGGTTTTATTTCATTCCTCATTAGGAACATAATACAAGTCAACACTACCAGTTCCTAGAGCAACTGGTTGACCTACGATAATATTCTCTGCAACTCCGGTCAAGTAATCAATCTCGCCACGAATTCCCGCATTCAAAAGATGATTAACAGTTACTTCGAATGCAGCCCTTGCAAGAATACTATGCTTGTTTCCAGATACACCATGGCGACCTATTGCCCTTACCTGTCCTTCTGAGGTCATAACATCAGAAACTGTCAGCAAGTGACGGACGTCAACATCCAATCCAGCACCTTCCAAAGTCAACAACATCTCATTGATAATTGATTGACGAGCAGCCTCAATTCCAAGATACTTGTGAATTTCCATAATGTTGTTTGTATATGTTCTAGATCTATCTACACCCTTGAATTCACTAACCTTAGCTAAGTTACTTCCAATAGTAGAAATATAGTATTCACCAGTATCTTTTGTAGGACCCTGAATATTCGCACGAATCACGTCTTTTACACCCTTCAATTTAACCTTCTTCACCTTATCTTCAAGAGCAAGAAGATCAGTATATGTAGGAGGATTGGAACTAAGATCTGCCATTTCCTCTTCCTTCTTTATTCCTGGAACTATGGTCAATTCCTTAGGTTTCACATCATCATCTGCTCCAACATATAATCGAAGACTTCGAGATAATTTATCACGAACTTCACTCGCAGTCATATCCTTCATTCTTAGATTCTTATTGTTTAAGGTTAAAGTCAAGAATCTCTGTGCAACATTTACTTCAATTCCTGCAATATCGCCAGTAAGAGTAGTTTCTAATGAAGCTGCAAGTTTCTGTACCTTCTTCTCTTCAGTGTTAAACGGCTTACCCTTTTCATCAGCTGCGTCAAGGTAAATATTCATTGTAGGAGTCTCAGGAGTCTTTCTTGCATCTACAATCTCAATAATTCTAGGTAGACCCTGAGTTACGTTAACAGTAGCAACACCCGCATAATGGAAAGTTCTCATGGTCATCTGAGTACCAGGTTCACCAATAGATTGTGCAGTAATGATACCAACTGCTTCAAACGGGTCTACTTTGGTTCTAGACAAAGCAGAAGACATAGAGTCAATGACGCCGCCAACTTGCTTAGCAGTAAGTTTAGACACATTTCGTGAACGTAGACCTAATACCAAATCATGAATCATACGAGGTGTTAACCAAACTCCTTTATCAATCGCAGATTGTTTAATCTGTTCGAAAAGAGGATCATCCATTGTTTCGAACATATCCCTATCAATTTGAGTCATTTTCTTAGAATGGTTGTAGTTCTGTAAACTACGTATTGTTTCAGTTCTTCGGCGCGTTGCACGCTTTCTCTTAATGGTGAATGTCTGCGCAGCAGGAGCGGCCTTGTTGCCCTTAGCAGCACCCTGAATGATATTATGGATCTGTTCGCCAGACTTTGAATCAGTACCACAAATCTTTGCGATTTCAACAGGTGTCAATAATTTTACATCATCCCATTTACGATCATCAGCAAGTTCATGGGCATAATTTTCCTGAACTCCTAAGTCCTGAAGCTTCTTCTTAGTTGCACTCTTGACAGTCATATTCACTTACCCCCCAATGCATCATCTAAGACTGATTCAATATTCACTGGATCACCTTTCTTAGAGCGTGCCGGATCAACACCATCTTCACCATAATGGAACTGGATAATTCTGTTCGCAGTATTCCTAACGGACGAAGCCTTGTCATCCCATACTTTCAGGTCATCCATAGCGTTAATCAAACGACGTTGCATATAACCTGATTTTGCAGTACGTACTGCAGTATCTACGAGTGACTCACGACCTGAAACCGATAGCATAAAGAATTCTGTGGGCTCCAAACCTCTCTTGAAAGAGGAAGATACGAATCCCTTCTCTTTAGCACCGCGCTGGCGACGACCGAAATGAGGAAGAACACGATCTTGGTAACCACGTTCAAGTCGTTTACCTCTAACCTTTGGTTGCCCAATTGAACCTGCCATCATAGCAAGATTGTCCATGTTCCCACGTGCCCCAGATGTGGCCATCAAAACTGCTGCATTGTCGCTTCCAAGGTAATCTTTAGCAACATTAGACGTAGAACTCTTACATTGATCCAAAATACCAAGTATATTCTGTTCTAATGTCTCCAATGGAGTACGGCCAGGTGCTTTTTCATACCTTGAACCATCCTTTCCGAATTTCACAAGTTCTTCATCTACTTCTTCGGATGCCTTCTGATTGATATCCCTAATCTCTTGTCTAGCCTCTGGAGGTAGATCCTGATCATCAATTCCAGTAGTGAATCCCATTGAGGTACAAATTGCAATAGTCAATCGAGTCATATCATCGAGGAACTTAGCTCCAGTTTTCGTACCATGAGTTTGAACTACTGCATCAAGTAATCGTCCATCTTCTGCACCAATTGCTCGCTTATCCAATGTTCCAGAAACCGTACCTGCATCTACATTCACAGTGTCATTACTACGACTTGTATATTCTAAACGGAATCCTTCTGGAACAATTAAACTCATCAAATCCGTACCCAGGTATCCTGTAACTCCATTCTTTTCCTGAAGTTTTGGCATATCACCAACGAAGTCAATTTGTCCTAGAACTTCTAAAGCTAATGATTCGGGAATAATTCGCTCTCCATGAGTCAATAGATATGCGCCCGAAATATGATCGTGGATTCCACCGATTACTGCGCCTCCATATCTAGGAGTAATGATATGTTCCTGAACACGCATCAATATCTTAGCCTCTGCTCGAGCCTCTTCTGACTGAATAACGTGTAGATTCATTTCGTCACCATCAAAATCCGCGTTATAGGGAGTACATACTGCCAGATTGAATCTGAATGTTTTACCATCCATTACACGAACCTCGTGAGCCATCATCGACATTCTATGAAGTGACGGTTGACGATTGAAAATCGCAACATCTCCATCAATTAAGTGGCGTTCAACAGTCATACCTGGCTTAGGATTTCCATAAATATCGTATGTAGATAGTCGATCTTCAACTTGGTTGCGATAAGGCTCACCATCATCAACTTCTACCCAAGGACTACTACAATGAGGGCAGTAAACTTGTAATTCTTCAGGGAACTCTTCTCCAGGATTGTTCCTCTCAAAGACCCATCTTTGATGTACAATAGCTCGAGGGTCACCATATTCTAACGGACGTCCGTGTTCATCCTCTCCTCTGAGGTTTTGAAGTGTAGCTTCAAGGTCAACTTGTGCTTCTTCAATTACAGATCCATCTTGAGTCTGATTCTTCAAAATCTTGAGAACTACTCCAGGCAAGAAGTTAGGAGCAGGGATGACAGTATTCAAGTCTGGTCGTGCCCCAACGTACGGCTCATCGTCGCTAGTACCGGGACAACAAGCAGTATTCAAACAACGGAA
>DAQW01000073.1 GCA_002503045.1 Euryarchaeota archaeon UBA39
ACGTTCACACGCAGCTAGGTGAAGCAGAGTTTCCTCTTCACTATTTGGGAAAAGAAGACCTCTAAGGATGGTAGTTCCCTCTATTTTTATTACTCTAGGTTGTCCACGCAAGTTAATCACTCAATAAACCCAAAGCTGAGATTGTAGCCTCGATATCTGTATCATCTAAATTTGAAATTCGTTCTCTTAACGAATCATGTTCTTCCTTTAATCTATTAAGTCTGTATTCTTTCAATACCGATTTTAGAAGATCATCAATACTTTTCACACCTTCCATTGCTCTCAATGAATTAAGGCGTCTACGAACTTCAAATGAAACGGAAACCGATGTCATGTCTGGTGAACCCATGAAACAAAAAAAATCTTCACGAACATAGGTATGACGGTGAAAAAGGCCTAGAAATGGCGTTCATTAAGAAATTAATCATTCGCCGATATCATTCCAAATATGTTCGGGGTCACCTTGTTTTATTGCTTCCCTCCGTAGAACAGATTCTGGATTCACACCGAATTCTGCTCTTCTTTTCATAATTCGAAGATGAGATTCTTTTGCCAAAGCCCAGTATTGTTTACTTCCTTTGTTTCCTTTAGTGGGATTCTTGAGCAATACTACAGGTGCTCCATCTTTAGGGGCCTCCGCAATCGCCATCAATCTTGGAATTACTGTTTGGAAAACATCTTCACCGAAATGCTTCCTTACTTCGGATTCTACAAATTGAGACAATTTTGAACGTGGAGTATACATTGTTACTGCTATTCCAAATAATTTCAAATGATTATTTACTCGTCTTTGAATTAAACGAATTGAGTTCATTAGTTGACTCATCCCTTCTAATGCGTAGTATTCTGCTTGTACTGGCACCAGAATCCAATTAGCTGCTGCTAATGCATTAATTGTAAGCAAACCTAGTGATGGAGGAGTGTCGATGATTATGTGGTCGAAATCATCCATTACAGGTGCTAAAGCTTCTCTCAATCTTGTTTCTCGACCTAATTTTGTAGCTAGTTCAATTTCTGCTCCCGAGAGTCGAATGTTTGATGGGAGTAGATACAGGTTTTCCACTTTGAGTCTTTTTGGTATTCGTTGATCTTGATTCATATTTTTGAATGATCTTTGCATTTCATCAGTTAATATATCAGGGCCGATTAAAAAATCATGAACATTCAGGTCTTCACCTGTAGGTTGCATTAGTAGTTCGTAAACCGTAGGTACATCGAGTCTTTTATCCACTCCAAAACTAGTGGATGCATTTCCTTGAGGGTCTAAATCAATGAGGAGAACCTTAGAGGGGGGAATTCCCAGTTTGGGATTTCCTTCTGCAAGAGATGTTGCTAAATTCACAGCAGTTGTTGTTTTTGCACACCCACCTTTCTGGTTGGTACAAGCTATGATGGTCTTGTAAGGGTCCATGTCTTCAACCTCTTTGCAACATCCGTCCTACATCAGAGTTATCTGATTTGGCCAGTATTTGTTAAGGAATCATTGAATTACAGGCACTGGGACTTCATTCAAAATCTTCCTCATGATGTGCATTCCAGTAATTCCTCTAATCTTAGCTTCTGGTTTCAATACAATTCTATGGCTTACAACTTGTAATGCTACAGATTTAATATCATCTGGTATGACGTAATCTCTACCATCAATTGCTGCTGCCGCTCTACCAGTTTTGAATAAGGATTGACTTGCACGAGGGGAAGCTCCAGTAATTACTCTGTGATCTTCTCTAGATCTTTGGACGACTTCAACAATATACGAAAGAATTGCAGGATCAATATGTACTTCCTCTAGAGCCTTTTGCATTGCAACTACTTTCTTAGGTGAAGTGATTTGTTCAACATCGTGATCGTCTTTTCCGCGCATCTTTCTTCTTGCTAAAATTGCTTTTTCTTCCTGTCGATTCGGATAACCCATACTCATCTTCATTAGAAAACGGTCCATTTGTGCTTCTGGAAGAGGATATGTTCCTTCTTGTTCGATAGGGTTCTGAGTGGCTAAAGTTACGAATGGAGCAGGTAACTTGTGGGTAATTCCTTCGATAGTAACTTGCTTTTCTTCCATGGCTTCTAGTAATGCAGCCTGAGTTTTTGGTGGTGCACGGTTAATTTCATCTGCAAGTAGAAGATTTGCAAATAAAGGTCCAGGTCGTAATTTGAATTCACCTGCTTGTTGATCATACATATATGTCCCCATAATATCAGAGGGTAACAAATCAGGAGTAAACTGAACACGCTTGAATTTACATCCAAGAGAACGAGCGAAAGTGTTTGCTAACAATGTTTTTCCTAACCCTGGAAAATCTTCTAGAAGCATGTTTCCGTTTGATAGAATTCCAATCGTAACTCGTCGTAGATTTTCTTGCTTCCCAATAATTACTTTTGAGACTTCATTCATTAGTACATTCGAAATGTCACTAACCACACGAACGACTTCTCGACCGCGACCCCCGCTTCCTCCAGAATACTCTGAGACCATCTTGGCACCCCTATAACAGAGAATGTGTCATTCTTGAACTACTTCAAGGTTAGTGGTTGTCGATTCGTATAGTATCAATGAATTATAGTCCCCATCTTGGTGTCTTAGGGTCTTTTCGATGCATTGCAACAATTTCATCTAGAATTTCCTTTTCCACCTCCGTAAGGCTTCTTTTCCTAAGGATTCTTACATGGGATTCAGGTACGTCGACTAGAAGTACATCCCCTTCGTTAATCTGTCTTCCAACTGTAACATGAGTCGCTTCTGAAGAGTCATCTCCTGGTTTTTTTACCGCTCCACTAATTCCAATAGCAACTTCATCTCCCTGTTTCGCATCTTTTTGACTATCTTGGCCTAAACGAATTGATTTTACTTGCCCTAATTGGATTCCATCTTTCATTAATCGTTGGCCAACATGTATTCTTCCTCCAAGAACGCGAACTCCTATCACTGCTGGTTTGGATGCTCTAAATGTATGATCGGGTAGGAACAGAAGACGTCCAGGGTAGACAACCATTTCCCTATCTGATTTTTCTTTTTGTTCTAAGACATCTTTCAACCAAATTTCATGTTTATCGATAATGTGGTAAATTATATCTCCAGTGATTAAATCTACTTCACACCCAGGATCTTCAAATTCTGCTGTGGCTTCTGGTAATGGTTTGGTATTGAATGCTAAAATTACACGTTCTTCTGGTTCTTTTCCAACTTCAGCAATTCGAATGTCTTTACGGGTGATTTTTCCTACACTTGCAGATCGGATAGAGATTTTTCTCTCACCTAACTCAAAAGCTAAGGCTTCTAGTCCACCTAAAGTATCAGATTTAATGCAAACTCCATTATCTTGTAATTCCATTGTCAAGGAAGACTCCTCTTTCGCTTTCATCCATGCAATTTCTTCTTCTTCATCAGTCTTTACAACATGTAGCGTTGTTCCTGCTAACACATCATCTAGGCCAATTGCACTGATTTTCACTCCTGCTGCGGCATGAACTTGATTCACAGGATCCCAACGATCACCAGCATCTCTCATTTCACTCATACCTCTAGGAGAAAACATCCCTCGAACTTTTGATTTCTTAGGTCCATTTTCGCTTGCTACGATTATTTCATCACCTTTGCTAATAGATCCCTTAGAGAGAATAATATCAAGGGTTTTTCCAAGACCTCTTTCTTCTTTTACTTCTAGAACAGTAGCAGTACCCATTCCCTCCACATCAGTCAATTGATTTTCCAAATATCGTTCTGCCAGACCAATTACAACTGCCAATAAGTCTTGAACACCTTCTCCTTCTTTAGCAGAACATGGAACCATTGCAATAGTATTGGTAAAATCTTTGATACGATCATATCTTTCAGCATTGAATCCTGATTCTCCCAATTCTCCAACTAGTTTCCAATGCTTTTCTTCAAGATATCCAATGGTATCTTTTGATTGTTTTTTGAATGATATTGCCATAGAACGTCCATTTTCAGCATTCCATCCATATAACCTATCGACCTTGTTAAGTGCAATTACAAAGGGAGTTTTAGCTTCTCTGAGGATTCGGATTGATTCCAATGTTTGAGGTTTACATCCATCCATGACGTCAATAACCAATATTGCAATATCTGCTAATGCACCCCCTCTACTTCTTAGACTAGTGAAGGAATGATGGCCGGGCGTATCAATAAACAGTAAACCCGGAGAAAGGAATTCTTTGCCACCTAATAGCGGCCCGCAAAATGAGTTGAGAATATCTGCTGGAACTTCAGTTGCTCCAATATGTTGGGTAATACCTCCAGCTTCCCTAGCCATTACTGAACCCTGACTTCGAGATCCGAGATTTCTAATATGATCTAATAATGATGTTTTTCCATGATCGACATGGCCTAGAACAGCTACAATAGGTTGGCGCCGTCCATCCAATCCATCACGTCCATCACTCGTAAATCCATGTGGTTAAATCTCGATTCCATTGCATAGTTCCTTCAGGAAACCAAAGAGATAACTCTGAAGATGCAGTTTCTTCTCCATCACTTCCGTGAATTAGATTAAACCCAATATCCATTCCAAAGTCTCCTCTAATTGTACCAGGTGATGCATCACGGCCGTTTGTAGCTCCAATAATGAGTCTTGCAACTGAGATTGCATCTTGGCCATACCATGCCATTGCAACTACTGGCCCAGAAGTAATGAATCCAATCAGACCATTATAGAAAGGGCGTTCTTTGTGAACAGCATAATGTTCTTCAGCTATTTCTTCTGAAGGAACCATGCTTCTAAGTCCAACTAACTTCAATCCTTTTCGTTCAAATCTACTGATTATTTCACCAACAAGACCGCGTTGTACGCCGTCTGGCTTCACCATCACGAATGTAGTCTGCCAATCACTCATGGCCCGCGGACCTACTAGTTGTATTTCAACCGAACCTTAAGACGGGAACAGTCTGAAACTACTTGATTCCGCCTTTAACGTAAAATCTCGTCCATTTTACTCGACGAGGATTTCGTTTAGTTTTGAGGTGGTTTTTTCTGGATTTACTATCTTTGAACCATAGGACTGATCCATCTCGTTTTACGAACATCATTCCAGTTCCTGGTTCAATTTTGTCTCCAGAGAAACTACAGATACGTTCTTCAGGCATTTTTTCCACCTCAACGAGCATTCAGTCTCTTCGCTTCACGGCCGGTATCCCGAAGCATTAGAACATCTCCAACACGAATAGGGCCCAGAACATTCCGAGTAATGATTCTACCAATATCTCTAGGGTTAGGAGCATCATTAACTCGTACTTTGACTTGAGTTGCTTCTCCTCTCATTCCAGTACGGCCGACGATCTCAACGACTTCGGCAGGCCATGCTTCAACTGACATTGTATCGTCTCCTTCACTTAGCCAATCCTATGGCCTGTTCCTTGACGGATTCAAATCGGTCGTTTGCATCTCTTCCTACTTCCAAGATTGCTATTGCAGCAGTTTTCGTACCACGAGACATTCCAGCATACTCTGCCAGATATTCTTGATTATCTACATAGATGAACGGGATATTCTTCTCCCTACAAATCATAGGAATATGTGCTAGAAGTTCAGGAGGATTAACATCTTCTGCCATGATTACCATCACTGCTGTCTGACGTTCAGCGCATTTTGTGACTTCATTTGCACCCTTCTTTACTGTTCCATGACCGTCTTTTCCTACGAGCTTAACTAGCTCGAAAACACTGTCCTTAATGTCTTGTGGGGTTTCAAATGCGACGTGTACACTCATTGGTATCTCCTCATGTAGCATTCGCTGCGGAGTAAGGACGCGATATAAACGCATTGGATATTCTCAATACTTGATAATTTGAAAATCAATTGATTTTATCCATTAAACCCAACACACCTCTCGCCAATGCTGGAGCAGCAGATACATTCGCTCTTGGGTTTGGTAGAGAATCTGTGGAATGTACTCCATTAACATGGTTTGAAAGTCGATGAATTGCCCCTCCAGTGAATAAACCATGGGTACACGCGGCATGAACTTCTTTCGCACCTTGTTTCAACAGAGCTTCGGAAGCCCGACAAATTGTTCCACCTGTACTAATCATATCATCAACGATGGCAACAATCTGTCCATCAACATCAAGATCCTTTGGAGTATGTTCTATTGTATGAGCATCTATACGCTTCTTTTCTAAATATGAGAAAGGAGTACCAATTGCTTCAGCAACTTCACTAGCCCTATCAACAGCACCTTTGTCTGGACTAAGTATGAAATCAGGCCGAACATTAGATTGTAAATGAAGGGCAATCTCTGGCATTGAAGATACCAATTCAACAGGTGTAGATAAATTTTCAACAGCAGCCGGAGCATGTATGTCTAGAATTACTATGCCATCACAATGTTTGGAAAATGTCGATGCAAGAAATTGAGCAGATATTGCTTCACCAATCATGAACCGTTTATCTTGTCTTGAGTAACCAAAGTATGGGATAACCAAGAATAACCCTGGCCCTACATCTGGTAGAGTTTTTTCTCCATGTTTGATACTGGTCATTTTTCCCTTTCTAACATCATCTAATGCATGTAGAAGAAATAGAGTTTCAAGAATAGCAGAGTCAGGAAAAGTCGCCGAAACTAATGCGACAGGCCCCGAGCGAACTGGATCAATACAATGGTCTGGAACTCGAACATAACCTTCAGTATCGGGAAAACGTCTTGCTTCAAGTTGAAAATGTTCCCAACCGAGTTCTTTGGCCAGTGATTCTGCTAATGCAGTATCTCCACTTCCAGATGCAACAACGCCAACCATTCAGACCAAGCGAACAGACACTTGTTCATGGCCATTGCGCTTGAGATGGAGTGGGCGAGGCAGGATTTGAACCTGCGACCTCCCGGTTATCAGCCGGGTGCTCGAACCAAGCTAAGCTACCCGCCCATAGGCAAAGTTTCCGAACAGCACCTTTGGTTAAAGCGTGACGGTTACTTATTCTTCTTCATCACTGCCAAAATTCAACCGCTCATACGATGTAAGTGCAGTTACTCTCTCTAAACTGGTAGAAAGAATCACTTCATCTAAACGTGCAGTTGTTCGACTAAATTGGTCGACTGGAATCAAAATTTCATCTGGGAGCCCCATTCTGTATTTTATTCTTGGAAGAAGCTGTACAAACGCTCCCTTGTATGTTCTTTTGACTTTCTTTAGTCCGACTACTTTTCCGATTTCATTACTATCATTATCTACGACAGCCCGACCTACCATTTCATCAGGTGCATAAAGTCCTTCATCGATTCTGATTGTATTTCTCCATCTGCGTTGTAATTCTCTCATTGATTTTGAAATTCGAACAGTTCCATCTGCTTGTAGGCTATGAATCAGTTCTTTAGCCAAAGGTGCTGAAAAAGCTGGCTTCCTCATATATTCTTCAGCTACATCTGAAACCACATCTATTCTTAGTGATCTCACATGTTCTTTCCTAGGGCTAAATCGTTGTCCTTTGATTACTCCAACGAGTTTTCCTCCTACGAAAACCTCTCTATCTATCAATTGCTCAATTGCTAATTCTTCACTCATCTTCATCATTCTCCCTTTGTATTCGCGTTTCCCATCCCGCTCTTGTTATGTCGGGGTTGCATGCGAGGTACATAAACGAATCGGATTTCTTTGGCGTATAATTCAATTGAAAATATGTGCGATATTGTATTTTTTCAATTGAAAATCATACTAATTTATCATTATTATCGGCCATTAGAAAAATTACTTTAAATTTGATTATGATTAATTTTTAATCCGAATTTCAATTGAAAATCATTAAAAAATCCTGCATAATCATATATTGATTAGATTTCAATTTCAATTAAATCAAAATTAAAACAAAATCATTTTAAAATATCTTTTCCAATTGAAAATTGAAACTTCATTGCTCATTGAAATTCTTATTCTTAGTAACCTCTATGGAGGGGCCTCCTAGACAAATGCTTCATGGGCGGCAATTCACATCTGTTGGAAATATTGCAATTCATCAGAGATAGTACTGGGATAGATTCAGCAAGAACTCACGGTTTATCTGATGAGATTGTGCTAAAGTTTAGTGAAATCGATCCAAAATTATCAATTGCAATCGAGGAAGCTAAAGTAGTATTCTCTACCCTAATTGATGATTTTGGAATAGATATACTGCAAATGGAAGAATCAGAATTGATTACACATTTACAATCGGCCTACATCAATTTCTATTCTCCTGCCACAATTAATCCCTATGTTGCGATTTCAGCATGTGGTCCTTGGATTGTAACTTCTAAGGGGGCCGTAATTCATGATAATGGAGGATATGGGATGTTGGGTTTTGGTCATGCGCCCAAGACTGCAGTAAATGCAATGTCAGAAAATTGGGTTATGGCAAATGTGATGACTCCCTCGTTTAGTCAATTACGCTTAGTTGAACGCCTACAATCTGAATTAGGGCATACAAGGGGACATTGTCCATTTACTAATTTTATTTGTATGAATAGTGGTTCAGAATCAGTAACAGTGAGTTTGCGAATTGCTGATGTAAATGCAAGAAAAGTTACTGATAAAGGTGGAAGGTATGAAGGGTCCGAAATTAAACTTTTAGCGATAGAAGAAGCATTCCATGGTAGGACAGACCGTCCGGCTCAACTATCTCATTCATGTAAAGGAAAGTATGACGAGCAATTAGCCACATTTCGAGATAGAGATAATCTCATTCT
>DAQW01000007.1:0-3680 GCA_002503045.1 Euryarchaeota archaeon UBA39
TCCATGTTGTACTACCGTTGCCTTTCGCATAAACTTCCATCCAAGTAAATTCAGATCTTTTTGGGTCCCAAGACCATGCATCTACTAATTCTTCTTCAGTCAATTCATCTTTTTTGTGAAGATAAAGGTCGATGTGATTTGGCCATCTTACTGTGGCTTCAACTAATTCTTCTGCATCGATTGTACGTAATACTGACCTCAAACCATCCGTCAGAAAAGCCTCCATTTCACCTCTTCCCTCGACGTTAAATTTAGTTCGTTCAGATAGTGCTGCCAATGTCAAAATTTCCCCATTACGAATTATTCGTGCTGGTCGAGTATATTCCTCAATTACATCTATAGGTGAAAATGGGGCCATGTAACTCCATTCATTATCTTTGACAGAAGGGTTGCCTCCTACACGTATTCGTCCAATAGACAATCTTCCATGTCTACTATTTGCTTCATTTAGCAATAGATTAGACAATCCAGGAGCGACTCCTACATCATAAATTAGAATTGATCCATTGTTTTGTGCAATTTCATTCATTTCACTAGGGTCTTCCGGAGTGAAGGCCAAATCTGCAACCTTCTTTCCGTTTTCAACCAAATATCTTCTTACTTTGTGCCCCACTCTTCCAGGTAATGCATTTACGAAAACATCTGCGTCTAATGATAGAATCAAATCCTCGTCCACAAAAGCGTGAATTGTAGTAGCAACATCATTTAATTTTGAAAGCACATCCTTGTTTGAGTCAATTGCAATAACTGAGTATCCGTCTGATGAAAGTGTCTTAACAATCCAATTTCCTACCAATCCCGCACCTAAGACGGCTACAGTCGCCATGATTCGCGAGTCTTGCCGAAGGTATTGATTCCGTCGATGAAAACACTTGTTTATTGAAAAATTGAGAGAAGGTTTGATGCCAGAAAGGTAGCCCCTTGATTTGTGGGAGAGGGCCTTCGTATCGATCCATGGTCGTCTCAGCAGTCGACAGACTATTCTCGAATCCGTGATGAATTTGGCCTAGGTTCAATCGAAGGAATGGCAATTCCAAATCCAAGTATGCTTCATCGTAGGGGCATTATCTTCGCCCAGCGTGACTTGGATGTGGTTTTAGATTCTGCAAGGAGAAAAGATCCATTTGGAGTATTAACTGGATTAATGCCTTCGGGTAGAATGCATCTGGGACATAGCATGGTAATTGAGCAAGTTAAATGGTTTCAAAACCAAGGTGCTGATGTTACAATAGCAGTTGCAGATTTGGAAGCTCATGCTACCAGAGGTATGTCACTTGATGATTGCAGATCTACAGCGTTGAAAGAATATGTGCTTAATTATGCCGCTCTAGGTCTTGATTCCGATATGTCTTCAGTATATTTTCAGAGTCGACGCCCCATTGTACAACGAATTGGTTTTAGTTTAGGTAAGAGAACTACACTTTCTGAGATGCAATCTATTTATGGATTCCAAGGAGATACAAATTTGGCCCACATACAAGCCCCATTGGTTCAAGTGGGGGATATTTTACATCCACAATTTGAGGAGCATGGGGGTATTCGCCCAATTGTTGTTCCAGTTGGTGTTGACCAAGATCCTCACATTAGATTAACACGTGATCTTGCATCAAGATCTAATTGGTTTAATGTTAAACCTAGAAAAGCAGGTGGACTTTCAATTGCTTTGTCAATTCAAGAAGAGAATGCATCTACACTGGGTGTCGGAGAAAGAGGTCGTGTAAATCGAGATGTACGAGCACAAATATTCTCGATGATTCATGATGAACTATCTTCTTTTGGATTCTCAGATTTAATCTCAAATCCAAAACATGGGTTGATTGAGATTCCTGGTGCGATAAATAAGGATAGAGGCCAGATTAGACTAGCTTTGTTACGACTTGAAAGACAACTTGGTGGTTTAGGATTGCTTCCACCTGCTTCTACCTATCATCGATTTGCCATTGGTATGACTGGAGATAAAATGTCTTCCAGTCGGCCTGAAACAACAATTTTCTTAGACGATTCAATTCCAGACATGGAGAAGAAGGTTAAGCGTGCATTAAGTGGTGGACAACCGACTGTTGAAGAACATCGACGTTTGGGAGGAGACTGCGAGAAAGATGTTTCATTCCAGTATCTTCAAACATTTTTTGAAACAGATGATTCCGCATTAGAGGAGATTCGCCGAGAATATTCATCCGGAAAGATGTTAGCTGGAGAAATTAAGGCAATTTGTATTGATCGGGCGACAGAATGGTTGAATGATTTGGCCGAAAAACGTCAATCCTTAGAGGACCAAATTGATGAGTTCTTAGCTCCTGATGCACTTTAATCTACATATTTGCATCAAAAATTGGGATATTTGGTCCTGTTTCTAGTTGTTCAATTTCTGTTTCAGATAGAGTCCAATGTTCTGTTTCTGAATGCAGAATCCCGCTATGCCCCATAGGGTCGAGAATTTCTAATGTAAATTGTACTTTATCTCCTGTTAGTGAATCTTCTAATGAATTCAGCAGAAAATCGATTCTTTCTTTCTCTTCTGGTGGGTCCTTTGATTCATCAAATGAACGATGTAACATCATAATCGTATCTCGAAATCTAACCAATACTCCTTCAATATTTGACACATATCCCGAAGAAGCCGTGCCTGGTTCAACTTCTAATCCGAGTTCAGGAATACGTATTGTGCCATTAGATCCTCGAATTACACGTGCAGACAAAGTGTCTGGTCCAATAGTAATCCTATTTCCAATTGCACCTTTTGATTCTGCAGGAATAAAATCGGTACGCGTCCAACCACACGATTCGCATGCTAATGTAATTTGAGTATGTTCTCCGAAATATGGGATTTCATCAATATGAACTGTCATCTTTAGTCCATCATTTGATGAACAAATCGGGCATGGATGTTCAATTATGCTGTCTATGGAATCACACTCCACGATCAGTATTTTCTGTTGCCTTAACTTTAGGTGGCAAAATTAGAATCCTAGTTTCACCCATTTGTACTAACTCTCCTCCCAAATCCCTTTCGACAAAAGAAGCCAGTCGTTCAATGACTGCATTGAATTCAGTTTGTCTAGCCATTAGACGTCGTGTATCTAACATTACAATATCTCCTTCTGATGCCCAGTCCAGTAATTGTGGTAATCCAGTAATATCTAGAATCTCTGCTCTGTGAAGAATTACCCCATCTTGCGTTCGAGGTATCGGTGGATCAGGATATCTTGCATCCAAAAAATGGAAAGTCTCCCCCTCTCTTGCTTCTGGAGCTCGAGGTTCACTAGATATCGGTAGCCATCTTGGCTCCCCTGAGTCCACCATGATACGTTCTGGAACATGGCAAGTCATGAACCTGAGGGTGTTTCGCACAGTAAGAGCATCTCTTACGGCGAATTCATAAGGGGCCGCGTTTCATTGCATTCTACCAGCAGGCAATCGCCCTATGGAGGAATCAAAATGGACGGAATTATGGAGCAGGTAAAGACTGGAACGAGTACCGTTGGAATCACCTTCAATGGAGGGGTAGTTGTTGGAGCGGATCACCGAGCTACCATGGGCCATTTCGTTGCAAACAAAAGTGTTCAGAAATTGTTCAAGATTGCAGATAATCTAGCATTAACTACTGCAGGTTTGGTAGGTCATGCACAGGCACTTAGCCGCTCATTAGCTGCTGAAATGGCACTTTTTGAACTAAAGCG
>DAQW01000007.1:4067-7029 GCA_002503045.1 Euryarchaeota archaeon UBA39
CATTGGGTTCAATTGCTTATTGCAGGAGTTGATGACGATGGTTCTCATGTATATTCCATAGACTCTGCAGGTGGATCTATTCCTGATTCATACTGTGCCACCGGTTCTGGTTCACCTTACATGTATGGTGTGCTAGAGGATAAGTTTAGAGAAGGAATGTCTCGAGATGAAGCTGTAGAAGTTGCAGCACGAGCACTACTTGCATCAGCTCAACGTGATGCTGCATCTGGAAACGGTATGGATTTATGCGTTATTACTCCCAAAGATGGATTCCAACTAGTTAGTGATGATGAATTAGAAGCATTGTTCAAATCACTTTGATTATCATTTTCCCCGACGCCCGCGCGTCGCCTCGGTTATGTGCGGATGCATTTTGGGGGATAAGGAGGAAATAAAATGAGGATGACATTGGGTGAAATCAAGAAAAGGGCAAAGGAGGTAATTCCTGATGGGATTCCTTACACTGTCGACCTTGAAGCGGGAACAATTGCAATAATTACTCCCACTCCTGATGCTTTTTCTGAGCAGGGTAATTCTTTGACAGTTAAACTAGCAAAGGCAGTTAGGAGGAGAATTGTAATTCGCCCTGATCCTTCTATACTATCCAGTGAAGAAGAGGTATTAGAAACTGTAAAAGAAATAGTTCCAGAAGAAGCAGGAATTACCAATATTTGGCTAGACCCTGCTCTTGCAGAAGTCACAATTGAATGTGATGATCCTGCACAAGCCATAGGTCCAAAAGGAGCAAATCTTGTTGAATTAAGAAATAGTTTAGGATGGTTATTTCGTGCAGATAGATCACCTGCAATTGAGTCTCGGACATTGAATAATATCCGTAGATACCGTAAGGAAACCGCAGATGAAAGAAGAGAACTTCTTCGTAAATTTGGCACTCGAATTTATCGGCCAAAGAGGTCCAGTACTCCTTGGGTTAGATTGACTGCCCTTGGCTCATATCGAGAAGTTGGCAGGGCAATGCATATGGTTACCACAAATGAAAGTAAGATTCTCATTGATTGCGGAGCTAAACCTACAACTAATCGGTCAGAGACTCAACCTTTTTTTGATGCTCCTGAATTATTACCGTTGGAAAATATCGATGCTCTTGTAATTACTCATGCTCATGTTGATCATATTGGAATGTTACCCGTACTTTTCCGCTATGGGTACCGTGGCCCTGTATATTGTACGCCTCCAACTCGGGACTTAATGACACTATTACAGCAGGATTACATCAAAGTAAGTAAGATGGAATCTGGTGATGGAGCACCCTATAGTTTAGCAGATATTGAGACTTGTATTAAACATGTTATTGATGTTGGATATGGGCAGAAAATCGATATTTCGCCAGATATCAAAATGACAATGGAAAATGCAGGCCATATCCTTGGTTCCTCATCTGTATATCTAGAAATTGGAGAAGATAAGAATCTTCATCGATTATTGTTTTCTGGAGATATAAAGTATGAGAAATCCTGGCTATTCGATGCTGCAACTGTTCGATTTCCTCGTGTGGATTCATTGGTTATTGAATCTACATATGGTGGGCGTTCTTCTTTCCAACCTACTCGCCAAGAGGCAACAGAAGAACTTCAAGATTTGATTCGAAGGACTCTCGCTAAGGGAGGAAAGATATTCTGTCCTGTATTTGCAGTAGGTCGGTCTCAGGAAGTAATGGTTGCAATTGATCAGTTGTTTAAATCAGATGATTTTACTAGTGACCCATGTACTGTTTGGTTGGATGGAATGATTTCAGAAGCTACCGCAATTCATGCATCACATCCTAATTTCCTTAATCGTGATTTAAGACAACAAGTGCTTCGTGGTGGAGATGAGAATCCATTTAATTCTCCTTGGTTCAAGACTGTTGATTCTAGACAAAGAAGAGAGCAGATTGTCCTAGATCCATCCCCCTGTATTGTTCTTGCAACCAGTGGAATGATGACAGGTGGTCCGATTTTACATTATTTGCAACATTGGGCGCCGAATGATCGTGCTACATTAGCATTCGTTGGTTATCAGGCATCAAACACTTTAGGAAGACGTCTTCAAGAAGGATATTCTGAGATTCAACTTTCTAGTGACGGAAAATCGTATACTGTTGATGTAAAATGTGATGTTGTTACTATTGATGGATTTTCAGGACACTCTGATCGTCGCCAATTACTTGATTATGTTAATGCATTGAATCCTAAGCCTCGTAGAATCATTTGCCATCATGGAGATGATACTGTTTGTAATGAATTTAGAAAGACTCTCAGTGAGACATTCAAAGTTAGGGCAGCTGCTCCGCAGAATTTAGAAACACTCCGATTGCTATAATGGAGTTTCTAAATCAAATTCAGCAGGGTCTGGCAAAGAAGTAAATTCTGTTTTTTCTTGTCCATCAAATTCATCCCAATCAGATTGTAGTTGAAGATGCTTTTTTTGGTATTTTTTTACTCGATCCCAAATTAAAATTATGGCAGCACCTGTCCACAATATCACTGCTCCAACCAATGAAATTGACTCATTAATTGCATCAAATGCCCCCATTAATCCTAATCCCCATCCACAAAAAAACAATATCGCCGCTAATCGAGGCATCACACTGTTCGAAATGGTGCTCATTGAATCCCAACTAACCCCCTCGTTGATGAACCCGAAGGTTATCCGATAAACATGGATTTCAATATTGGAGGTTCTGAACGTAGAGCTAAAACACCAAAACAAGCCCCAAATTCGGGTGCTCCTTCAGGTGGTTGGTTAATGACTGCCGTGGCACCTTGGGGCGAATCACAGGAGGATGCATTTGATCAATGTCTTGTAGAATTGGGCTTAGGTGATTGCCGTATTGTTCAAGTTCAGGGTGCTATGTTGCCGATGGGTTTCTCTCCTGAAAATCCTCGAGCACTTCCAATGGGCAGTTTGGTAGAATGTCATTATTCTGTGAGTTTATCATGGAATGGATCAACAGCTTGTG
>DAQW01000093.1 GCA_002503045.1 Euryarchaeota archaeon UBA39
CCCAACCAAGTACCTGGCTCTTCAATTCCACCAGTATCCACTGATGCTTCATCGAAGTAGGGGCCAAATTCAGCAATTACCGGTACTTTAGTTCCATTTGGCACATCAGGAATCCAAATTGCAAGACTTACCTTTCCATTTGGAGCAGCTCCTCCTTCATCAATTGGTAATTCAAATTCAACGAAGTTGTGAGTCCCAGTCCAGAGACTTGCACCATCTGGCCCAGTAAGAGTTCCATTATCTAAAACAAATGAATGTACATCATCCGTGGTGAAATCGGCAAGATATCTTTCCCAAATTGGAGGATAGCCATCTGCATTATTTTCATTAATTTCATTTTCAAGTGGAGTTGTAAAGATATGACTGATTAGTAAAGCAACGATAACAACTGCTACTGTTGCCCCTAGTGCACGATTTAATCCTGCCTTTTCCGCTCGGTCTTTTTCTTGTACCAAGGCGCTATTTCTGACATCGTCAACAGTATGGGTAAGGACAATTTCTGCCGGTAAAACTTCGTCGGACATGACCTTCCTCGTAATACCGTGGAGTTCTCTCACACATCAGGATAACGATTCAATGAGCGATTATTGAACTGAATAATTCACCACTTGATCTCAATGTTCTTTCTTGGGTTTGAAAATCTACCTCATACAATCCAAATCTCATTTTGTAGCCTTCTGCCCATTCAAAGTTATCCATTAGAGACCAATGATGGTATGATTGAATATCATATCCATTTTTGATTGCCTGAGAAACGATCCACAGATGTCTTTTAAGGTGCAAAGGACGTAAAGAATCATCACTATCTGCAACTCCATTTTCTGTAATTTCTATTGGAACAGATAATGGAGAAACAAACTCAATAGCACGCTGAAAACCTTCGGCATACATAGGATATCCAAATTCCGTAGTTATCTCATGTTTTCTTTTTGCAAATTCCAATTCTTCAGTTGAGGTTGGCATGAACAGTCCAGTCAAGAAATGAGTGTAGTAATTCAATCCAATAAAATCAACTGAATTTTTTGCTTGAGGTATTTTGGCGCCCAACATCTTTCCTTTCATGATTCCTTTACGCCAAGCTCCATTCCAAAGGTAATCTAGAATTCGAGCAACAATCCAATCAATGGGGCTCCATCTATTCAATGGATCAAAGAGTGTGACATTTTTAGCCACTCCAATTCTCGCTGAAGGACGTTTTTCCTTAAGTAAATGGTAGACAGTTCCATGAGCCCTCATCAGATTTTTCATTACTTTCATTGTTAATCGAATCGAACGTTTACCTGGAGGAAATTGTCCTAGAGTATACCCCATAGTTGAGAAAACCGTAGGCTCGTTAATTGTACACCAAACTTCTACTCTATCAGATAGAGCTTCAAAGACTCGTGAACAATAATTGACGAATGAAGGAATATTGTTTTGATTTGTAAATCCACCTTTTTGTTCCCACCAGATGGGGTGAGAGAAATGATGAAGAGTCACAACTGGGCGAATATCTCTTTCAATTAAATTATCAATCATTGCAGAATATTCGTCCATTGCTTCCGAGTTCCATTCCCCTTCTTCAGGTTCTAATCTACTCCATTCTATGGAGAATCGGTATGATGACAAACCTAAATCTGACAGCATTTGAAAATCATCTTTCCACCGATTCCAATAATCACATGCGCTCCCACTCTTTTCCAATCCTTTCTTTTCTTCAAAATCCGACCAATTGTTTGAGAGATTACCTTCTACTTGATGAGCAGCCGTTGCTGTACCCCAAAGAAATTTATTTGAGAAAGACATGGAATCCAAATCGATATCATCCCAATTGTAATGCGGCTCAGGGTGACGATTTCTAAAAAATAAAACCAACCCTAAATTCAATGCCAATAGAGCACTAAGGATTGAGATAACCCAGAGCCACATATTCTCTTGCAACTAATCTCGGGTCTTTAACGCTGTTTTATATGAGAAAGTGGTGACATGAAGAATATGTCTCAGGCCGCAAGACCTACTGCATTGATTGTTGGAGCAGGGCCAGGTGGACTTGCCAGCGCTCTTTTATTGCAACATTCTGGAGTGGATGTCACTGTTGTTGAGAAAGGAGATGCAGTTGGTGGAAGAACCAAAATCATTGAGAAAGATGGTTACAAATTCGATAGGGGGCCAACATTTTTTCATTATCCGGAAGTAATCGAAGAAATCTTCCAAGCAATTGGGAAAGATGCTCATGAAGAACTTGGTCTGATGCCTTTGGATCCATCATATAGATTGGTTTACGGTGCAGGTGGTTCAATTGACGCAACAAGCAATCTTGATTTAATGACAGAACGAATTAGAGAATTAGCTGGAGATTCAAATGCAGAGGGATTCAAGCGATACGTTGTAGAAAACAGAAGAAAATTAGATGTTTCTAAGGCTTGTTTGCAAACACCTTGGAGTGGGGTATCAAATGTCTTCAGTAAGAGAGCAATGCGTGTAGCACGTGTTCTAAAACCATGGTCTAGTGTGGCTAGAGATTTATCTCGATTATTCGATGATGAACGAGTACGCCTCGCTATGTCATTCCAAACTAAATATCTTGGAATGTCTCCCTTCCATGCACCTTCTTTGTTTACCATTCTCGCATTTTTAGAATATGAACATGGTATTTTCCATGCGAAGGGTGGACTTGGTTCAATCACTGTAAAGATGGCTAAAATCGCTGAAGAAATGGGAGTTCAAATCCGACTAAATTCAAATGTAGATGAATTGGTTTTTGAGGGAAAGAAAGTCACAGGCGTACGAATAGGTGAAGAAGTTCTTTCAGCAGACAAAGTAGTTTTGAATGCAGATTTTGCTCATGCTATGTCCACTATGGTTCCGAACCAAAAAAGAAAGAAATGGACAGATAAAAAACTAGCAAAGAAGGCCTATTCATGTTCGACATTTATGTTATATTTGGGTGTTGATAAGATGTATGATTTACCCCATCATCAGATATATGCCTCAAAAGAATATGAACAAAATTTGAAAGAAATTACAGAACATAAGGTGTCTTGGGCAGATCCATCAGTGTATGTACAAAATGCTTGCATTACTGATCCATCACTTGCTCCAGATGGACATTCTACAGTGTATGTTCTTGTTCCTGTTCCAAATACAGATGAATCGATAGTTTGGGACGATATTAAGGATGAATATAGAGAATTAATTTTGAATCAACTTGGAAAGTTGGGCTATGATAATATTCGCGAACACATCGTTTCTGAGACCATAATGACTCCAGATGATTGGGGCGCATCTGACATTTATCGCGGCGCTGTATTCAATCTCGCCCATAGCCTTGATCAGATGCTTTGGCGACGTCCTAAAAATCGATTTGATGAATTCGATAATGTATACCTTGTAGGAGGCGGAACGCATCCAGGAAGCGGCCTTCCTACCATTTTTGAAAGTGCTAGGATAAGTAGCAAATTGCTTTTGGCAGATGTTGGAATTAAACCTAAATGGAATGGAGTAGATACTTGGTTCCCAGGTCAAAGACA
>DAQW01000056.1:0-242 GCA_002503045.1 Euryarchaeota archaeon UBA39
GGCAAATCATCATCGGATGATGATTTCCAATCTTCAATAATTGATCCTGACGAATCTCTCCTAGATCGAGAAACTATCCTCATCTGAATTCCTGATGAAGAGGATGAAAAATGAGGAGATAACCCCTCAATAAATCGCTTGGAAAGTCTATGAATCTCACACTTCGAAAGGAGAGCTTTTCGTAGTTCCATCTCTTCATTTTTTACAACTACAATCTGATCTGGGGGGCAGCCTAATTTTTC
>DAQW01000056.1:574-41036 GCA_002503045.1 Euryarchaeota archaeon UBA39
AGTAAGGAATCTACTAATTCAGGAGGGCACGTTGGAAATACACCAAGAGCATCTCCTGCTTTGTATTCTAATCCAGAATCTCCTAAATCAAAAACAATATGTCTAGTTTCTTTCTTTGAATTATCGCCATTCAATACATGATTAACAGTAATCTTAGATGGGTATGGGTTTTTGTTTGAGTAATCGGCCAATTAAATCCCTCTTACGTTTGGTCGGGTTCGTCATCAGTATTTCAATGAAATGACGTAATTTACCTCCTTAGGAAGATTGAATGTGTAGGGGCCTGTCAGAGTTAATGCATGGCCTCTAAATTGAGAGTTTTGGGTTCAGGTAATGCCTTCTGCCCTCCCGGGCGATTGCATTCCTGTATGCTTCTAGATGATAGAATCTTAATTGATGCACCCCCCACAATTCTTCATCAATTGCAAAAAAATGGCATATCTAGTTCTCAAATTACAGATTTACTAATTACTCACTGGCATGGAGATCATGTTTTTGGTCTGCCATTCCTACTTCTTGATCGACGTTTTATTTCAGATAGAGAGGGGCATTCAAAACTCAGAATTCATCTACATTCAAATGGAGTTGAAAGAATGAAAGAAATCTGTTCATTAGCATTTCCCAATACTCTTGAACAGGTTATCGAAGAAAGAGTAGAATGGGTCGTTGAAAATAACGGACATGCGAATGGATGGGATTATGAACGATTTCCAGTAAAGCATACTCCTGAAACAGATCCTCACGGTTATTTGCTTAGAGATAAAAAGGGATTTGTTCTTTTGCATACAGGAGATTCAGGACCTTGTGAATCAATAGATCAGAGAACACCTATTTCGGATGTTATTTTGTTGGAAATGGGGGTACCTGAAGGTGATGATTTTCCCTACCATCATACTCCTAAAGATATTGTAGATGCTGCTAAATTACATAATGAAAAACAATTTTTAATTACACATTCCTATGCTTCTGGCAAAGAAGAAAAGATTGGGTTCAATATGCCCAAATTAGCTAGAAATACTATACAAATTGAAGATGGTGAGATTTACAAATTAGATGCGACGGGAATTACTATTCTATAAATGGCCTCGGAAAGGGTATCTCAAAACCATAAAAAAATGCACGTCATTCGATTTTTCATGAACAAGATTAAGTCATTGACGCGACTGTACAGTAAGTCCCGTTCGCTTAGCCGGTTAGTCCGAGACTGATTGAACACAATGGAAGATGAATAAAATGGCGAATATTTTCGATGCAGCTAGTCGGAAAAATTCGGTATTTATTGACAGACGTGTTTTTGACCCTCACCATTCCCCATCTACTTTCAACCATAGAGATTCTCAAATTAGAACTATGGTGATGAATCTTGCAGATGCGTTGGAAGGCCATATACCTGGAAATATGATTCTCTATGGGCCATCCGGAACTGGAAAAACTGCTGCAACAAGATTCGTTGCACAGCAGTTAGAAGAACGAGCACAAATAATTGGAAGTAGAGTTTACACACATGAAATCAATTGCCAACATGTCAATACACGTTATCGAGTTCTACATGGAATTTCAGAAACACTCCGAGAATCAGGAGATCAAGTCATTCCATTTACTGGCTGGCCCGCAGATAGAGTTCTATCAGAAACAATTAGACGTATGGATCGACAAGGAGGAGTTCATATTCTAATCCTTGATGAAATGGACCAACTAGCTTCGCGTTCCGAAGATCAATTGCTCTATGACTTAACTAGTCTCAATGTTCTTCTAAAACAGAGTAGAGCTTCAATTATTGGAATTAGTAACGATATTGGATTTACCGACAAAATTCCTGGCCCGATTCGCTCAAGAATGTCTGCTGAAGACATCATTTTTTCACCTTATAGTTCCAACGAACTGTCTCAAATTTTAGTAGAGCGTGCAAAAGTAGGGTTACGAAAAGGATCCTGGGAAGAAGTAACAATGCGTTTCTGTGCTGATCTTTCTGCTAAAGAACATGGAGATGCAAGAAGAGCGATTGATCTTCTGCGAGTTTCGACCCTACGTGCAGAAATTGCTCAAAGTGAGACTATTGAAATTGAACATATTCAATCTGCTCATAAACAAGTGGAACATGAAAGAGTAATTGGCCTACTTCAAGGCCTTCCTCTTCATCAAAAACTTACATTGACATCAATAATCATCAATGAAAGGAATGGAGTATTAACGCAAACGACTGGAACCATCTGGGAGACATATGTACAAGCATGTAACTTAGCTGGAATGAAACCACTGACTTCTCGTTCGTTATCTTCCATTATCAATGGCTTTCATTCAGCTAGTTTAGCCCACGTGAAAAATGTCAGCCTAGGTAGAAGAGGACGGACCAAACATGTTTCCAGTCTTCTTCCACGAGGAATAGACGCAATACGTATTATGTGTGAGAATAATGATGCAATTAATTTAGCCGTTAATGGAACCTACAAACTTCAACGACGGTTGTAATTCTAAACTCAAACTATCTGGCAACGGTTAAGACGGTCTCAACGGTCGGCGATTCATGGCCGAAGACGAAAGTCCTGAACCATCTATGGAATTTGATTGGATTCCTGAGACCCCTTTACTTGGAAAAATAGCAGTCATGGTCGGCATTTGGGCCTTGATTGTGAATGTCGTAAATATCCTAATTGGAGCATATGCTTCCGGACAAAAAGTGGTTTGGGCAGGATTTGTCACTTACGGCACTTTAGCGGAAAATACCTTTACACCACATAATGGGATTGAAGTTAGCCCTGGAGACATTGTTTTTACTATTATTGCAGCTCTCATTCTAGGATTAGGAGTATTGATTCTAAATAAAACAGAAGAAGGTGGCATCATGTCATGGATTACCTCTCTAGTTTCACCCGAAAGATGGATGGTATTATTTGACTTCTCAAAGGGACTTAATGTAACCTTAGGGTCATGGTTACTAGTATCTGGAATTGCCTTCTACTTTGTCTGGTCTATTACTAACAATACGTGGGTTGATCCAGGTGTTTACGCAGTTGCCATCCCACTAATTGGATTTGGATCGATTCTTCCAATGCTTGAAAGTAATGAAGAAAATTCAGAGAATTAAGATTAATGTCCTCGCTTTTTGAAAATATAGTCACAAAAGCCTAGTAAAACTCCGAACCAAAGGTAGATACTCCAGAGGAGTCGTAATCTAGATGCAGGATGAATGGAAATAAGACCCAATATTGAGCCAGAGAAAAAACCAATTTCATGAGATGATTTTGATAAACATATCACAATCAATATTGTGAATAAAAATAATGGAAAATATACTGAAGCCCTTACCGCATCGCCTGTAAAATCATGATTTACGGTTGTTCCATTTGGCAAACGTCCCCCTCGTAAACCATATTTCATTATGATTCGAACATGGGCTCTAGCATCTCTCTTTCGTTTTCTTAAGAAAATAGACATTTTTTCTTCAGCGACATGATTAACCAAGGCTTCAGGAGAATAGACAATGATTCCACCTTGCTCAATTAATCTAAGGCTGACTTCCATATCTTCTGCATGAAACCAAGAAGGATTGAATCCACCTATGGAAATCAAAGCATCTCTCCTAAACATTGAGCAAGGTCCGTTTGCAAGAGTAGTTAATCTAGATCTACCAGAATATTTTCGATGAATTTCCTTCGACCTAAGTCTAGAAACTCTAGTAGTTCCTTCATTGAACACAGTTCGCCCAGTCACTGCCATTACCTCCTCATTTGGATGGCCTTCACTAACAAACATCATTGACGAAATCCAATTAGGTTCTGGACAACAATCAATATCTGTTATCGCAACCCATTCTCCTCTCGAATGTTCTAAGCCTATTTGTCGACCTGCTGATAGGCCTTTAGGCTCTGAATCTATTATTATTAATTCAATGTCTGAATCTTCATTCATTTCTTTGAATGTCTTCATTCGTTCAAATGTACAATCGACTGACCCATCATTTACTGCAATTATCTCTAGTGGTCGATAATCTTGAGAAAGTAGAGACGAAAGACATTGATGAACCCAATCTTCAGCATCTCTAGCACATACAGTGATACTAACTAAACTCAAGATGTACTCCCCACAACAAAAGCATCTAGAAATCGCCTCGCACGAGATTTCGTAGAAATGTCAATTTCTCTCAGAACTAAACCTTCATTCGGTTGCCCATACAATAAAACTGTACCTAGAGGTGCCATTAATATCAAAGGAATTGGAACTAAATCTTCTTCTCCATCAACTATAATCGTGACATTTTCGGATTGTGAAATGGCTTTTGAGCATGACTCGAAAATACTAGGAGTCAGCATACCAGGAGGGTTTTTTGCATTAATTACAGAATTTTGATCTATTTTTATTAATTCAAATTGATCCCATTTCTTTCTATGTGTCATTCCGTCAATTACTGAAATCCAAGTATCTCTTTTAGCAACCTGGAGAGAAAAAACAGTTACATCCCCCACTGCAATAATTTTCACGTTATCTGAAATAGATTGTAAAGCTAATTCCATAGCTATACTAGGATTATCATGAGGGCCAGAAAATAATTTACCCATAGGTTGTTTCAATTCATCATCTAATATTTCTGGCATTGTATGTTCAACCATCATTTCCGAGGATTTAATCCAATATTTACCCGTCTGATCAACAATTCCTGAACGAATCCTTGATGAGGATAAAATTTCGCCCTCCTCATCTAAAACGTGATTTATTATCACAATACGTAATGAAGATAAACCATTTTTCATCCTTAATTGATTAATTTCCTGACAAGAAGGAAAAGTTTCCTCAGTACAACCAATCACCGAACAAGGATCTAACGAAACTGCTGGTCCATATCCATCATGTAAAATATGAAGGCTAGCATTGAGAGATTCCTCAACTATCATTTCTTCAAGTTGATTCAATCTAGTCTCAATATCCTGGATATTCATCTCCTTTTTGTTTGCCATTAAATCAGAGGCAACATGTATTTGCAAATGATCGCATTCGGATGCGGTGCCTAAGATAAGGGCACGATGACCATTATGTAATCTATCAAATGTGCCGCCTAACAGTCCGATTGAACCCTCCATGGTTGTCGATACCGCTGACACGAATTAATCATGCGATGAAGAATGTGTCCCGGGGCGTAACTTCCCGTATCACTGCCGTAGCTCATGGGCTTGACCCTGCCCCAGGACGTCTGTTGAACGGTGTGGTTGTCCCATGAATCATTCCATTCGGTCAACTGGGGACCCATATACCGTCCAGCCGTCGTTTGCATCACGGATCATTCCAAATGGTCCCCGTGAACTTCGATCGACGGCATAATCCCCGAACGTGGTGCCGGGCGTCATCCTTCCTTCCGGCGAGGGAGGTCGTCAGCGCGGTGTTGCCGTCGGGGCAAACAAGCCTGAACAAAGCCAAATATGAATTCATCGCGAGTAAATTAGGAAAATTCACCTAGACGTTCCCCGATTGCTAGGGTTATCGATGTATCACCTGATTTATCCCCTAACCTGTGAAATGGAGGCCATTGTTCAACTGGACGAGTGAGCCATCCAACATGTACATGCGTTTTTCCAGTCCTAGGAGATTTTTCATCTCTAAGATCGTCCAATGAATCGATTATATCAATAATTGATTCAAGATTTACAGTTTCTGAAGTCTCCAAAGATACGAATCGTCTTAGACGGTCAGCCAATGAAAGTCTAATTTTTGGATGTACTCCTCCAAATCCAAATGGCAAGGAGGATTTTTCACCTTCTGGTCGTAACACAATTGCAGGCCAAGGTAAGTTTGTTTGAATGATTGACCTGCGAGCACGTGGATGTTCTGTCATCATTGTTAACATATCTGCAGAATGGGATTTCCACCATCTCCAAGGTAAATTTTGAATAAACGAAATTTGTGTTTCAATCGTTGGTTGAGTGCCCCTCTCATTCCATTCTGAAAGAATAATCCATAGATGTAAATCGTGATTCTCTGGCAATGACCAAGCTAAACGTCTTAGACGATCAGAAATCTCGTTAATGTCTCCTTGTCTAATATCTGGATGTTTCTGTAATAAATGGAATACTCCTTCTAATGAGTCTGCACACCTTAGTGGAGGAGACTCTAACCAAATATTCACCCCCCATCGAACTAATTCTTTGGTTTCTGAGGAATTCAACCAATGAGTGACTGAAAGGAGTCGCCCTGCGGCCCAACCTCTAATTTCGGGATTGTTTGCATACATCGTTAATTTCTTCAGATTTGATCGTAATTCTTGTTCAGAAATTATTCGATTAGAAACACTTTGATTAAATGAATTCATCCATGAAATCGGGACTTTTTTCCAAATATCTACTATTCGATCTAAGGGAGTTTCATCAGGTAAAATGAGTTTAGACCAAATATGTGGAAGACGATGTCCAATTCTAACCCAACGATCAATTCTTGTATTGTTAGATGAGGAAATCCAAGAAATAAGTGGATTAAATGATTCCATTTTATTGGAGAAGGTTTCATCACCTTCAGGAAAAACAGAACAGGCATATAGAAATAATTCATTTTCATCTTCATTATTTACAGGAGCATTCATTGACGATAATTGATTAGAAATCAGAGTCAATTCATTTGGATTTACTGGGATTTTCCAACCCTTAGGTACTGATTTTTTGGTGCTTTTACTAGTATCGCCCACATATACAGGTAGAGTCCGCCCATTATATTCAGAAAATCGAAGAAAAGGCAAATCATGTACTTCATCTGTTTGAAGAATTGACAGTCTTGTATCATTTATTGAAAACCAGGGAGCAATTAACAAACGAATTTTTTCAAACCGATATAATCTTCTAGACAATGATTCGCCAATCGGTTCAGGTAAGTCAATTGAAACCCAATCAACAAATTGGTGATTCATTATGCTCAACAATACGGCTCTAATTGCCAGAGGTCCTAAACCATCTGTTACAATTGATTCTGGAAATGGAATATTTGATTCAAGAAATCCTCTATTCCCCCAATCCTCTTTGAATCTTCTAATAGTAATATCTGGTAATCTGGAAGGACGAGATATTCTGCCTGCATCTATCCATGAAAGAAGCAGTTGTAGCCTTGAACGTCGAGTTACGGGACGAAGACGGGGGTGAATTAGTTCAATCCATTCTTCTAATACAATTCTAGGAATTGGGCCTATCTCTGAAGAAATAATAGATTGGCGTCCAATTAATAATGCACCTTTCTTTGAATTTCTCATTAATTGTCCTGCAATTTCATGGGATTTGGAAGTACAAATCACAGGACCTGAGGCAAAAACTTCTGTGCCACCTCTACCTATTGATCCAATTTGCCATGATCCTGGTTCGAATAGATTTGATGTATCATTATTTTCTACATCTATGATAGAATGGAACCACCGGCCAAGAGAAAGTCGATCTGCTGAATCGGTATCAATCAATCTCGCACGTACTAGTCCAAATCCGGATTGATTCCATGACTCAATATTTCTAGAATCCAATTCGACTGGTTCAGCTATCCGATTTAGAGAATCGGAATCAAAATATCTAGGATTTCTTTCTCTAGTTTCCGCTAAGATTCTTCCTCCATCTATTGTAGGCAAATACACTAATGGAGATGTTGGTTTTCGAGTAACGAGCAATAAAACATGATTTTCCAATACATCTAAAATTAAAAATTGCTCATCGATTATATGGTTGAAAGAAGCCAAAGGAATTCGCGATAATTCGTCCATTTCAAGCATCGTGAAACCCTTTGAAGTCAAATTTATTGTCGCTCCCCTAGTACCTGATGAACTAGTTGAAGTTACCAAACCATCTTCGCGCATTCTCTTTAATTCTACAGATACATGTGGGACACGCAAGCCCGATTTTGAAGAAATTGATGATACCGTCCCAGACGATTCGGATAAAGTCAAAAGTAAAATTCTACGATGGCGCCCTCTAACCTTTCTCGGGATAATGGACAAATCTGAACTCAATTTTCATCTCCCCTTGAAATCAGAATAATAGGATTAGTTATTTCAACATTGATATTTTATTAATTGAATTACTATATTTGTTACATTTTGTTACAGAGTTGATAGAATATTCTAGGAAAAATAACCAATTAAGTAACATAATGGTATTAAAAATGGTAATTTATTCTCACATTGTGTAACGAAATTTGGCAAAGAACGGCGGTCATTTGATAACCCCCCCGACTCTCCCCCCAACATCGGCAGCCAACGCATAAGCAAAAAAAAGTCAGAAGAATAGAAGGTGAAAATGATGAGCGAAAGTTTGCGAAATCTCATTAGATCATACCTTCAATCACGCCCACGTAATACTGCTGAAATCGTAGAACACGCTAAAGCAAATATGGATGGAACTAGTATCGAACAAATCGAAAAGTTACTGAAGTCAGATGCACAAGTAGTTCGAGTAGATTTGGTGAGACGTAGTGGAGTGCTTTCTTCTGGATACAATGTTTGTGAATGGGCAACAGTCGATTGGATGAAAAATAGGAGAGGAGAATAATGAGAACCACCAGATTAAGAGAACGAATTAAGAGATTCCTGGCTGAAAAGGGCGAGGCGAACACTACCGAGATTTTGGAACACGTGAATACAACTACTAGGCACGGGACCACACCTCAACAACTAGGAAATGTATTATCCAAAGACAAAGATATTGAGAAAGTCTCTACCACAAAAAGAGGAGGAGCACTCTCAGGTCGTTACGACATCTGTGTATGGAGACTACGGGACCAAGGTACCGGCGAACTTCATTAATTAAACTTCTAACATTCGATTTAGAGCTTTAATTGCGTCTTTTGATGTTTGTTTGTCAATAGTGATAATGTTTCTCCTATCTCCATTGATAATCGATTCAAGTTGTTCTGCAAGAAATCTAGGGTGAATCATATACATTGTCGAACAAGGACAAACTGAATCATCTAAACAATGAATTTCTTTATCTGGATATTGTGAATTCAATCGTTGAACTAGATTAATTTCAGTCCCCACGCCAATAATAGAACCAGGTGGGGCTTCTTCACAAAATCGACGGATAAAGTCTGTAGATCCATCAGCATCAGCTGCGTGAACTACTTTTTGATCGCATTCAGGATGAACGACAACCAAAGCATTCGGAAAGGCATCTCTTAATCTATCAATTTGATCGACTGTGAAACGCTGATGAACAGAGCAATATCCATGCCATAAGACGAATTTTGCACGATTAATTTCATCAATATTAGGAATAGTCTGCGGATTCCATACGGCCATATCATCTAATTCAAATCCCATTTTTGATGCGGTGTTCCTGCCCAAATGTTGGTCTGGGAAAAATAGTACTTTACCCAATCCTCCAGCCCTACCAAGTGCCCATTCTAAGACTCCTTGTGCATTTGTAGAGGTGCAAACTATACCGCCATGTTTTCCAACGAATGCCTTGAGGGCAGCTGAACTATTCATGTATGTTACTGGAACTAGAAAATTGTCATTTTCGGTTGCAAGTTCCTCTGGATTTTCTCTTGAAATCGGGTCACTTAAATCAAGTTCATCAAGTAAAGTATGCCAACATTCCTCTACATCTGGTAAATTTGCCATGTCAGCCATAGAACAACCAGCCCTAGTTGTTGGCATGGAAACTATCTGTTGGTCATTAGTTAGGATATCTGCGCTTTCTGCCATGAAATGAACACCACAGAAAACAATGTGTTCAGCAGTACTATCTGCAGCCATTCGAGATAATCTGAACGAGTCGCCAGTTGCATCAGCATGTTCAACAATGGAATCTCGTTGGTAATGATGACCTAAAATCATCACTCTATCTCCCAATTCCTCCTTTGCTTTTTGAATCCTATCGCGATATTCCTCATCACTATACGCATCATCAATCGAGCATGACACGAGAGGCAGTCCAAGAGACATGGGCAAACAGCCCTTACGCCCGGTGCATTTGAAACCATCTTCCCCCCCGAACAAACATGGACGGCACGTCTCCATGGATTGAAGAAGCCGTACTCCATGATGGTGCAGAAGCAAGAACAATCGCAGGTATTTGGTTTGGGACAGAAGCAGTGATGAAAATTCGCCGGCCAAAGGGATATAGGCATCCCAGTTTGGATCAGTCACTTACGAAACGCCGATTATTTGCAGAAGCAAGGATTCTAGTTCACCTTTCTAATTCAGAATTACCTATACCAAGCTTGCTTGATTTTGACGAAAAAAACTCCACTCTAGTGATAACGAAGTTATCTGGTGTACCTTTATTCAACATTCTTAGGAATTCAAATGATTTCGATCAAATATCTTCACTAATGTATTCGTGTGGAAATTTAATTAGGAAATTGCATTCATTAGGAGTTTCACATGGAGATTTAACAACACATAATTTACTATGTAATAATTTGAATTCCATACAAATTATTGATTTTGGTTTAGGGCGATTGTCTCCCGAAATCGAATCCTTGGGGCAAGACCTACAAGTATTATCTGAATGTCTATCTGCGAGTCATCCCAATCATCCTAATGCAATGAAATTCGTACTAAATGGTTATTCAGAAGGGGATGAAAAGGGACCAATTATTGATGATGTAATTTCAAGATTTCAAGAAATTCAAGGGAGAGTAAGGTATCATGGATGAGAAAACAACAATCCTATTTGTTACCTCAAATTCTGGCAAATTATCAGAAGCAAAAATCGCATTAAATCCATTTGGATTTAATGTTCAAGCATTTCAATTCAGTGAAGAAAATCCTGTAATTGAAGAAATCCAAGCATCAGAACTCCGAATTGTCGCTGCAGATAAATTAAGAAAAGCGGTTTCAATTGTTCAAGATTCAACAAAAAACCTAGGAGTAATGGTCGAAGATGCAGGATTCTTCTTAGATGAATTCAACGGTTTTCCGGGAGTGTATTCATCATATGTTCACAAATCATTAGGAATAAACGGGGTACTACGAACCCTAAATGGAATCGAAAATAGAAAGGCTAGTTTCAAATGTGTTATTGGAATTCATCTAGATGGCGAAGAAATTTTCTTTGAGGGAGAATGTAAAGGTCTTGTTTCAGAAAAGGCTCTAGGAACTAATGGATTCGGATATGATCCTATTTTCATCCCTAACGATGGAGATGGTAGTACATTTGCTCAGATGACTAGTGAACAAAAACAATTTTTCTCGCACCGTGGAATGGCTATGGAATCTCTTAGAGCCCATTTAGAAGGGAGGATTCAATCGCCAACCTCAAACCACGGCAGTGAGTCGTAAGTAAGGAGGAGACACAATGGCCGGTTTCTCTAGACTAATGCTCTGGATGGTTCTCTTTATCGGAGGAGCAGGTTTCTTAACGCTTAGAGGGGGTTTGACTGATAATGCTCAACTTGGAGCAGCAGGTGGACTTTTGGTCCTACTAGCATACCTAATGTTTACTGGTGGAGAACCTGCTCCGCCTCCTGTAAGACGAAAGAAAAAAACAGATACAGATTCTGAAGATAAAGAAATAGAACCTGAAGAAGAGATACTAATTCCTGTCAGTAGAACAAGAGGGGTAGATGTTATCACTCCAGAAGCAGAGGCAATTGAAAATGAGGAAATCGTTGAAGTAGAAGCCTTAGACGATGATATTGTTGAAGCGAAAGAATACGTTGTTGAAGTTGATGCACAATCCATGTTAGAAACTGAAATCGATAGTGTGGTGCTAAATCGTAGAGAATCACAAAAGGAAATTCGAGAAGGAATTGAGAAACGACGGAGGAAACAATTAGCAAAAATCAGGGGAGATTCGCTTAGATCTAGACATGAAAATGATACTAGAGAAAACCTGCATAAACTACTTCGAGAATCTAAAGAAATTCAAGTTTTGGATGAACCCGAATCACCTGCACCTGGCCACCCTTATGGAAAGGTTTTGATTCGGATTGATGAAAATAAAATTCTACGACTTCGAGTACCTTTAGATGTAGGTCTTAGAGCTGCAGAAAATGAAACTGAAGCACTTCCCGATCTTGGAGGCCTCCCGCCGCCACCGTTGCCCAATTCAATAGGTGATTTGCCACCCCCCCCTTTGCCGGGAAAAATAAGTGATTTACCACCACCACCCGATTTGGAGGAATAATTCCAGTTCTTTCCATCAATGATGCTATGTATCGAACACGTGTCGAAGGAACATGGCCGAACAACCTGAAGTGGAAGAACTTGCTATCGAAAAATACCCCTCAGAAAATGGGAACATAATCATCGCAACGGTAAACAGACCTGAGAAACTAAACGCACTAAACGTAAATGTGAAAGAAGCCATCAAATCGCTTTGTTCTTGGGCAGAAGATTCCAAAGACATAACGGTAGTAATTTTTCGTGGCGCTTCTCCATTACCTCCTCCAGAAGGAAAAAGGCAGAAACCGCATGCGTTCGTAGCAGGAGCAGATGTCAGCGAATTTGTAGGAAAAAATAGTGAGATAATTAGACCTGAATTTGAAGATAATGTTTGGGAAGCAGTATGGAAATTAAGAAAGCCTACAATTGCTCTAATTGATGGATATGCATTGGGTGGAGGAAGCGAATTAGCTCTTTCTTGCGATATTAGAGTTGCAACGAGTAGGTCAATGTTTGGAACTCCTGAGATCAATCTTGGACTAATTCCAGGAGGAGGAGGGACTCAAAGACTTACTTGGTTAGTTGGATATGGAAAGGCAATGGAAATGGTGATGGGTGGAGAAATGATTGATGGAGATGAAGCTCATCGAATTGGATTAGTTAACCATATTGTTGAACCCGACGAACTAATGGAAAAAGGGATGGAAATCGCAAATAACCTTTCATCTAAATCTCCATTAACTGTTCAAATCGCAAAACAAGCAGTTCGAGCCGCTTTAGATAATCCCATTTCAGACGGAATTGTATTAGAACACAATATGTTCGTTGATTTATTCGATACAAAGGATAAGGAAATTGGAGTTAATGCTTTCATGGAAAGAGGTAAACCTGAATGGACCGGTGAGTAATACCTTGTCAGAATATCTAGTTGAAGCTGAAGGATTAGCAAAGAGATTTGGTGATTTCGTTGCACTTCAACCTCTTGATGTTAAAGTTCAAGCAGGTGAATTCTTTGGAGTGTTTGGACCAAATGGAGCAGGAAAATCTACCTTTATTCGCCTACTTACTGGACAATTAAGACCTAGTGCAGGAACTGCAAAGGTATTGGGAATTAATGTAGATAGTAAGCCAAGATTGGTTAAAGCAAATATTGGAATTGTACCCGAATCTGAATCACCACCATCATATCTAACAGCAGCTGAATTTCTAGAATTTGTAGCCAGATTAAGAAATATCGATGAAATTAATGAAAAGGTGAATTATTGGTTAGATTGGTTTGGAATGACTGATAAAAGTGGTACTTTGTGTAAAGATTTGTCAAAGGGTCAACGGCAAAAGGTAATGCTTGCATCTGCATTCATCCATGAACCTAGACTATTATTTCTCGATGAGCCATTTGTGAATTTGGACCCAATATACCAACGAAAATGTCGAGAATTATTACTCGAGCATATATCAAATGGAGGGACTATTTTTCTTTGTTCCCACATTCTTGAAATTGCTGAAAGATTGTGTACTAGAGTGGCAGTAATTGATCACGGAAGAGTTCTAGCCGCTGGAAAAATGAATGATTTAAGAAATTCAAAAAGTGAAACATTAGAAGATATTTTCATTCGATTAGTGGGTAAATCTATCGATGAAATTGAAGCAGAAAGCATTACTGAAGAGGAATGATTTCGATGGGTGCCAAAAGAGATGAACCAAATTTTGGATTGTCTTTTCCAATAACATTCAAAATGATGTTTAAGGAAGAATGGAGGCAAAATGTTGACTTCGCAAAAAGTAGACGAATCCTAATGTTTCCAGCATTACTAGCAATTGTTTCAATGGCATTGACAATAGGACTTCGTTTTCTAACCGGCGATGGAGTTAGTGGAGCAAATGCTGAAGAAATTTCAAGAGAAACTTTCACCTTTGATCAATTACGAACAGGAATACATCTCATGGTTTTCCTCTTTTCTATGGGAATGGGAACTTTTGCTTTCCTAGGTCGTTCAATTGTTTCTCAACGTAGTGGAGGCAAAAATTTCCTTCTCGCATCACCTGCAATGCAGCCAATCGATCTTCAAACAACATATCTTGCATACTATCTCAAAGAAGTCTCTTTTTACATCGTTTTAATTCTCTTCCCTGTCACTATCGGAATGGCATTGGGAATTGCATCTCAATCATTTTTAGAAATTACTACACCTTTGTTATGGACTTCTTTACTGCCATTCCTAGTTTGTATTTCCCTAACAATGGCTCAAGGAATTGCAATTTCCTTTTTCGGTTCAACGTTAATGAGTAGGGGAAATCAATGGAATTTTCTTGTGCCAATATTAGGTGCATTCATTGGTGCAATAATTTATGTTGGATTCATCCCAATGGAAAAGGCAATAATTGGTCTTTGGGCACATTCTAATGAATCAATTAACGCCTTAATATGGACACCTTTGGCGTTCCTATCGTGTGCCATTTTAGCTTGGATTTCAGCGGGTCTACTTCCTGAAGATTTTGAAGTCAGAATAACTGGCAGGGATGATTTGTTTATCCCTATATACGAAAAATTAGGAAAAATTGGATTGCGTTCTGATAGTCGAATGAGAATACTAATTGCAAAAGAAATAGTAGATGTATTAAGATCAGGAACGCTGCTGAAAATGTTAGGCTCATTTGCGGTACCTCTTCTTTTCCTATTGCTATTGGCATGGGGAGCAGATTTTGCTTCTTTTCCAATTCCTTTCAATTTACTTTCATATGCACCATTCATTGGATTCTTTGGATTCAATTTTTATTCTTGGCTAAATGCAATTGATGCACCAGATCATCTAAACACAATGCCAGTATCTGTCCCCGAATTACTTAAAGCAAAAATTTGGACATATTTCTTACTTACTAGTTGGATTGGAGTCATCTTCATTTTACTTATGGCTGGAATGTTGGATCAATGGAATGATGCTCTTTCTGCCATGATAGTAATGCTTGCTAATTCAATTTACATTGTTTCTCTTTCTGCTTGGCTAATGGGACTAAGGCCCAATAAAGCGATTTTTGATAGTGGAATAATGGCACGTTTCTGGGTTGCAACTGCATTTCCATTGATAGGGCTATTCGTTTTATCTTTCACGAAAGGAGATACCACATTATTAGAAAATTGGGGAATGCAGGTTTCTGCAGGTGGATTAAACGCAGAGGCTCAGGCAATAGAGCTTGAAAATAGACAATCTACAAGTCTAACTGGAATCTTAGGAATTTGTGCAATTCTTGTTTCACTCTCATTTCTTTATCTTCGATTGCTTAAACGCAAGTGGGGAAGTGCACCATTTGAGAACTAACATCGGTGTATTCATGAGCATTAATGAACACCGATAACTATGTCCAAGGTATTGGTACTAACTGGATTACCAGGTTCGGGAAAAAGTGAAGCCGCTGAGATTGCAAAATCAATGAATATTCCAGTAATTTCAATGGGGGATGTAGTTCGTAGAGAAACCGCAAATCGTGGATTGGAGGGTAATTCCAAAAATATTGGAATGGTGGCCATGGATCTAAGAAAAGAATTCGGCGATGATGTGATTCTACAAAGATTGTGTCCAATTATTACTGACGAATTGAACAACAATAATCTAGTCATTATCGATGGAATGAGGAGTATTGCAGAAAAGGATGCTTTAGTGCAATTGATGGGGTTTGAACCTGAGATTTTAGCGATTTTAGCTTCCGAAGATATTCGAAAC
Source organism: Euryarchaeota archaeon UBA39 (assembly GCA_002503045.1). Classification (GTDB taxonomy): domain Archaea; phylum Thermoplasmatota; class Poseidoniia; order Poseidoniales; family Thalassarchaeaceae; genus MGIIb-N2. The sequence goes on from DAQW01000056.1 coordinate 16,358, forward strand.
TCAAGATTAGTAGGAAGGAATCGTTCAGATGATATCAAAATAGAAGAATCCGGAAAAAATCATGCTATTTCAGAACGTGATGAAAGAGAAAAGGGTTGGGGAGTTGAAGAATTATTGGAACTCGCTCATCATAAAATTGGGAACGAAGAAAGTATGGATTCCTTTCGAACAAACGTCAAAGCACTCTTAGAAGGCCTAAACAACACTGATTGAAGGCCAAAGGTTATCCCAATCCTCGTTCCTTTGTAACACGTACTGAGGTGGAACCATGGCACGACGGGGGCGAAAAAACCAAGGTCAAGGCCGAAAGAAACAACAACAATCTCAGTTTGAAGAATTGGACAAGTACCCCGTTTCTCCCCCTCATTCATTTGCTAGAATCGTTCGTGATTTGAGAACTTTGAACATCATCTACCAAGTAATCGAACCCCCTCTAAATAAAAAAGAAACAGAACAGAAAGATCAGATTATGGAAATCTTTGTTCAAGCATTAAATGCAGATATCGAAGAAATTGATGCAGATCCAGTTGCTTATCTACGTGCTGCAATGGATCAGATTATCAAGTCATATAGATTGAAAATTAGTAAAAAATCTAGATCTAAAATCTTCTACTACATCCGTAGAGATCTAATCGGTTATGGTCGAATGGATGTACTCATGAATGATTCAAATGTCGAAGATATTTCTCTCGATGGAACCAATGTTCCAATCTTTGCATATCATAGAAAGTTTGAATCTATTGAAACTACTATTGCTTGGCCTACGGATGATGAATTAGAAGCGTATGTAATCAAACTAGCTCAACGATGTGGAAAGCATATTTCAGTTGCAGAGCCTCTTCTAGATGCTACTCTAATGGATGGATCTCGAATCGTAATGAAACTAGGTAGAGAAGTTTCTACACGTGGTTCCGCATTTTGTATTCGAAGATTCAGAGAAGACCCATTCAGTCCTTGCGATATTGTTGCATTCCGAACTATGACCAGTCTAATGGTTGCTTACCTTTGGATTGCATTTCAACAAGGTGTTTCAATGCTATTCGTAGGAGGTACTGCTTCAGGTAAAACAACAACTTTGAATGCGATGTGTCTGTTTATTCCTTGGCAAATGAAAATTGTAAGTATCGAATCTACTCGAGAAGTAAACATCCCTCAACCAAATTGGATTCCTGGATTAACACGACAAGGATTTGGAGGTGAATCTTCAGAAGGTGAAATTACTGAGTTCGAATTACTAAAAGCAGCTCTCAGAGAACGGCCCGAGTATATTATTGTAGGAGAAATTAGAGGATCTGAAGCATACGTACTATTCCAAGCAATGGCTACTGGGCATTGTTCATATTCAACTGTTCACGCAGATTCAGTCGCATCACTAGTACATCGACTTGAAAATAAGCCAATTGATATTCCTCGAGTTCTTCTTCCTGCTCTTGAAGCAGTAGCAATCCAGATTCAAACTAGGATTAACGGGCGCCGTGTACGAAGGACAAAACAGATTGTTGAAATTGTAGGAGTAGATCCTCATAGCCAAGAAGTAATCACAAATGAGGTGTTTAAATGGGATCCTTCGCGTGACGATTTCGATTTCAGCGGTAAATCCTATGTCTTAGAAAAAGTAATGGTGAAGATTAATTATTCTCAAGAAAAGATGCGAAATGAATTACGAACTAGAAAGCGAATCTTAGATTGGATGGTTCTGAATGATATCCGGAAATCGGATCAAGTTGCTCAAATAATTACAGAGTATTATGTTCGACCTGACGAAATTCTTGCTCGCGTAGACGGCCTACGCTGACCTTTAGGAGGCGGAATATTGGCAAAGAAGAGAGATTTGAAGTCAAAGAAGCAATATGACTTCGAAGGCATGATTCTAACTCCGTGGCAGAAAATTTCTACAACACTTTTTGGAGGTATTTTTCGAGAGCGTGTTCGTAAAGATCAAGATTTAAGAAAACTGCTAGTTCAAGCCGATATTCGAGTAATGCCGGAAGTATACAAATCTACACAATTAATGAGTACAATTGCAGTAATGATTGGATGTGGTGCACTTATGGCACTCGTTTTCTTACCTGGAGCAGGACTAATTGCAATCTATGAATCAATTCAAGACCCTGCAACAGTAATGCCTTGTGTCGATTGGGAATTCTGGCATAAAGCAGATATTAATCCATCACAGCCAGGCAATGGATGCCCCCACTATACTACCCAAATGTTCCCATTCTTGTGGAAAGCAATTATAGTCATTTTACTTGGTTTAGTAGTTCCTTATTCTGCAAACAAATATTTTGGTAATGAAGCAGAAAGGAAAAGATCTGCTCGAGCAGAACGATTAGAGAAATATTTGCCATATGCCTCATCTTATACAGCAGCAATGTCAGCTGCAAATGCTACACCAGTAAAGATTTTCAGATCTTTAGCCAAGAATGGAGAAATTTATGGAGATATTGCATATGATTCTTCGATGGTATATCGTGATATGACATTATTTGGTTATGATATCATTACAGCAGTCAAACTAGCTGTGGATCGTGCTGCTTCTGTATGGGTAACTGAATTCTTCCAAGGAATGGTTGGAACCCTTTCTTCAGGAGGTAATCTGAAACTATACTTCCTCAATAGGGCTGAGCATTATATGAGAGAAAATAGAATCAGACTAACTGTTTTTCTAGAAACTCTTGCAATGTTTGCTGAGACATATATTGTGGTTGCAGTTGCGATGCCACTTTTCCTAATTGTTATGCTAGTCATTATGTTCTGGGTTTCAGGAGCAGGATCCCAAATTTCAGAAAATATGGTTTACGGAATAGTGATGGGGCTACTTCCGATGATTCATATTGCATATTCCCTATTTGTATGGCTAATGTCTCAAGAAAATGAAATGTAAGGAGGTGAAGAAATGGCAAGAAAGAAGGGCAAGAAGAAAATAAAAGTTAGATTAGAACTACCCAAGGACGATTCTACTGAAACCAACTTCACCATTATTCTTGTTCTAGGTATGATGATTGGCATGAGTTGTATGGGATTCTGGATTACTAATGCAGATTTAGTTTTCAAACCGATGAATCAGATGCCTATGTTTCTTAATTTGGCATGTCCAGATTCATTTGATGCAAATGTTCCTGTTCCACCTACATATGCAGACAATGAATCTTGTTTCCTAACCAGAGAGTCCCCCACTATCGAAACATGGAGTGAAGAATGGGATAAGATAAACTCTCCTGGTGCAGCCGCTTTTTTTGTAGTTCCTGGAATTGAACAACAAAGGCTTGGAAATTTACCGCATCCACCCCAAACTGCAGATGTCAGTTGTACGGCAGAAGCAGATAATAGTGGCACGTTTACACTTTCAATTGTTGAAAGAGCCTATGATTTATCGACAACTGTAATTGCATCTCAGGGAATGGTGTCTAACAGTGAAGAATGTGGCCTAACGAATGTTCCTGTTCAAGCAAATAGACAATACGAGTTATGGGTAGAAGTTCCAGGGGATCAACCATCTATCAGAACTTTTGAATTTACATTAAGTGTAGACTCATACGATGGAATTCCTGAAAATATGAACAACAAATCATTATGGATTGGACCTAAGGTTGACCTAGGTCCCTTTTCTCTTCATCCAACTATTTTCGTAAATTTCTTTGGTCTAGGGCTACTAATCATGGTTTTTCCTGCTGCTTTGTATAGTGATGCTCAAGCTAGGAAAATCAAGGCGATTGAAGACAAATTTCCTGATTTCCTTAGAGATTTGGCAGAATATTGGAAGGGAGGATTGTCAATGGTGGTATCCGTAAGAACCCTAGCAAGATCAGAATATGGCGCTTTGAACAATGATATTCAGAAAATGTCGGACCAATTATCATGGGGAATTCCATTTGGTGATGTAATGAAGATGTTTGCAAACAGAGTAAACACACCATTGGTTCATAGGGCGGTTTCTCTAATTGATGAAGCCAACAAAGCGGGTGGGAAAATATCTGATATCTTAGTTACCGCCGCAAACGATTCAAGAGAAATTAAATTCTTAGAAGGCGAAAGAGTTCGGGCTATTGCTTCATACATTTCAGTAATCTGGGTGTCATATCTTGTTTTCATGGGAGTAATTGTAGTTCTTTCCAAAGTTTTCATACCTGCAATTGCTAGTTCAAACAGTGGAGGAGAATCCGAAAGTATTGGTAACATGCAAATCAACGCTGTTGATCCATTATTCTTCCTGGTTGTTTTCTTTTATGGAGTATCAGCACAAGCAGTTGGAAATGGAGCTATGGCTGGATTAATGGCAACAGGAAGATTAGCAAATGGGATGAAGCATTCAGGATATATGCTGATTCTTGCGCTTTTTGCGTTTAACTTCGTTGCATTCTCTCCTGATTTAATTGGAGTTCCAATGTCAGAAGGCTTAGTGCATTCCATTGGTAGAATGGCTCCAGGGTGATATAATGGAGAAATCGGCAAAATCAACAGATGCCCAAGTCCATATGATAGAGATGATTACTCTATTTTGGCTATTCTTTCTTTGCGCTGCTTTTGTCATTCAATTACAAGTTCCTGATACAAATCCTATCGCCTCAGATTCAGCATTACTAATTGCTGCAGAAGATGCTCATGCTCTTGCTTCAGCAGAAATTGATGAAAATGGGAATTTCACAATGACTACTCATTTAGCCGCTGAAGAACGGGAGGAGGCCTGTACCATTCTTCTCAATAGTTTACCTGAAACTGTAACTGGAAATTGTTGGTTAGCAGTTGATGCAGAACCAATGGGGCGAGAAGGCATTGGAGAAATCCCTCCTGGACAAAGTCTCACAGTAATGCATTTACATTCTGTCAATGGACATCTTTGGACCATAGGATTACAGGTTTGGCATATTGGAAGTGGTGCATAATGAATCGAAGTATGCGAAATGATGATGCTCAAATGTTGTTGGCTACTGGGGTTGTACTTCTTCTCGCTCTTCTTTCTATGTCGATTTATGGAGTGAAAGTAGTGGGGATGGGTGAGCCGTATGATCCATCGGATGATGCTGTACTTCATACAGCAGCAGAAGTAGACGAAGTTTGGGAACACACAATTCAATCAAGAATAACTAACTTAGAGGGTCTCGGGACTAATTTAGAAATCTGTAATGATGCTGCGAAAAGTGTGCAAAGTGACCTTGTACGTCATGGAGAGCATAGAGGCGTAGAAGTGATTTTGGTGGGACTTAACGTCTCCATAGATGGGAACGAATGTCATGTTTCTGCTGAAGCAGGAATTGCAGATAGAAATAGCCGGATGCTATTGATGCTAGAAGCAACAGTATTGTTACCATAATCATTCTAGATTTTGACGGATTCTCAATAGTGGATCATCGTGAAGTAACGGATCTATGCGTATCCAATCTGCTACTCTAGCCCGTTCCATTATTGCTCGTTGAATCGCTCTGATTCGATCAAATGCTAAAACATAACGAGATGAACCGCGATATGTTCCTTCTTCTCTTTTCATAATAAATTCTCTATGTTGATTTTCAGCATCAGCTGTTGCCACAATACCAATTGCTCTACCACCTGCTTCTCTCCAGTCCCTTAACCAAGAGGATTTGGGAATAATGTGGACACCCTCAATTACTAAATCTACACCCTGTGCTCTAGCTCTGTCAATTACTGCATCAATTCCTTTCTCTACAACTTCTGATGCGTCTAACCAATCATTAACTGGGTCTCCTGTTTCTCCCTTTGAATAAGAAGAACGATGCAACGCTGGAGATTCATTCATTCCAGTATTGCATCGTAACACTTCTCTAATTGTATCAGTAGATACACATCGACTAAAATCAAGTTCATGTGCTACCATATGAGCTAATGTAGATTTTCCAGTCCCTGTAGCGCCTGCTATAATTGCCAAACGAGGAACTCGAGTTCTCTGTAATTCCTCTTTCATGATTTACACCAATTCTTTACTATTCTTGAGATAATCAAATTAAATGATTTACAATATCATCAACAGATTGACTTTTTCCACAATATGCACATCTAAGTTCAAGAGGATTGGTTGAATGAACTAAAATTCTGTGAGGAAGGGGTTCCCTTGGATTCGTAGTAATACAGTTAGAAAACGAACAACGTGCTAAGTTAGTTAATTCTGAACCAAGTACTACTTCTCTTTTCTCAGCAACTCGATAATCTCGAATTATTGCTACTGATGCATTAGGTGCAATTATTGCTAATCTATCTAACTCTTCTTGAGTTAATTCTCTATCTTCTACTTTCATAACATCCTTTCTGTCTAACTTCTTACTTGGAACATTCATTACCAAAGAAATCGGAGTGCTACGACTATCAAGTAATCCTAACATTCCTAAAACCTTCAATGCTGAACCAGCTGGTACATGATCTATCACAGTACCATTCTGAATGGCTGTTACCCTACGCATTCCTTCCTCACTCATTCACTCACCACCTCTGGAACTTCAACTCCAAGTAAACGACATAATAACGACATTCTAGCGACTACACCATAGAATGCTTGTTCGAAATACTTCGCATGAACAGTAGAATCCACATCTGGAGAAATTTCATCGACACGAGGTAATGGGTGCATGATTATCATATTCTTCTTTGCTGAAACTAAATCAGATTGATTCAATTTGAAGACTCCTGCAACCTTTTGATATTCATCTTCATCAGGGAATCTTTCCTTCTGAATCCGAGTCATATAGATCACATCTAATTGTTCGATTGATCCATGAAGGTCTTCGGTTTCTGTGATAGATGTTCCTGAACTACGAAGATCAGTAACTATTTCCTCCGGCATAGTCAAAGAAGATGGTGAAATAAAAGTCAATGAACATCCAAAACGTGCAAGTGCTTCGGATAAACTGTGGACTGTGCGGCCATATCTAAGATCGCCTACTAACGCAACATTAAGCCCCTCCAATGTACCATGGCAAGTACGAATAGTAAACAAATCCAGAAGTGTTTGTGTTGGATGATGTCCAGCTCCATCTCCTGCATTAATTACAGGAATGTTGACTGCATTTGATGAATAACGTGCTGCTCCTTGACGTGGATGGCGAATAACTGCGATATCTGCATATCCATCCATCATCTGCATAGTATCATACAATGTCTCACCTTTAACAACAGATGAATTCGCAACGTCGCCTAGGTTCAGAACTGCCCCTCCGAGTCTTTTCATTGCAGTTTCAAAGGACATTCTTGTTCGGGTGGAAGGTTCAAAGAAAAGATTGGCTAAAACCTTACCAGCAAGGATTGGTAAGTGGGTTTCACCTCTCGCTATTGGTAACATTCTTTCTGCGTCATCAAGTATAGACAATATCTCTTCATTCGTTAGGTCATCCACAGTGATTAGGCTACTCATGCTCGTCCCCTTCCCCGTAGGGGAAGAACTTCGACCATATTCCTTCCCGTTGAATTGCCATCTTTCTTCACGGCACTCCGTCGGCTTGATGTGAGGGGACTGGGTCCCAGTACCATGCTGATTAGTAGGACGCCGGTTCGAGCATCCTTCTGCGGGGGCGGAAGCGACCTCGCAGCATTCTATGAGAATCATCCAGATGGGGGAGCAGTAACTTCTCTAGCCATGGCTCGTTATCTATATATCACTGTAAATCCTAGATTTGATGATTCAATCAGAATCTCATATTCATCAATGGAATTTGTAGATGACATAAATGAAATTCAACATGAATTAGTTCGCGAAGCAATGATTTCTACTGGAGTAACTTCAGGGGTTGAAATTACCACAATAGCAGATATCCCTTCCCGAGGTACCGGACTAGGATCATCTTCTGCAGTTACGATTGGTCTCCTCAATGCATTGTCATCTTTGGCAGGAAATCCAATGTCTTCTGAAGAATTAGCAAAAGAAGCATGTAGAATAGAAATTGATGTTCTTGGTCAACCTATAGGGAAGCAAGATCAATATGCAGCTGCAATAGGAGGTGTAAACACAATCGGATTTCTACCAGATGGTTCTGTAAGTGTAGATCCATTATCTCTGTCAGAAAATACCAAGCAGCGAATTGAAAACGAGTTTTGTTTAGTTTATACTGGATTAACTCGTTCAGCAAATTCTGTTCTCTCAAAACAAAAAGAAATGACTGCAGATAGAATGAATGAATTATCAACACTAAGACTCCAAGCTTTCCAAGTTAGATCCGCATTAGAAGATGGACGACTAAATGAAGTAGGTAAATTACTTGAAGAATCTTGGCAAATCAAACGAACGCTTGTAGATGGAATTTCAGGAGAATTACTGGACAATCTACATGATAAATTGATTGATGCGGGAGCTACTGGGGCAAAACTACTTGGCGCAGGAGGCGGGGGTTTTTTCTTAGTTCATGGTGACCTAGAGATGAAAGAACGATTAGAAAATTCTCTTAATCCAGAAAATAGAGTTCTTCCGTTATTAATCGATTATGATGGATCAACCATCATTCATGATGATGGGAAACGATGGGGGTGAAACCCATTCGTTTCAATACTATGATTGTGATTTCAATCATAATTCTGATGTCTGTTCCGAATGGAATGGCACAAGAGAATGAAGATACGATATTAGAAATTGAGTTGGGATTTTGGGTTGGTGAAAATTGGAATCCCCTTCCAACACCATTAGAATTTGAAGTAAAATTAATCGATCCGTGGACAGGACGTATCATCTATTATGAAACTGTTAATGATACCCAGATTCAAATCAATTTAGATGATGAAGAACCAATTAGACCGGAAATTAGAACACTAATAAATGGGACATACGTACAATATTTACCCACAATTAGTCCAAATTCATCTGAAATAACATATCTAAGAGTAAACATCTCTACAGTTTTCCAATTTAATGCAGAAGAACTCGATTCTTGGAAATATATTGGAAAGGAAAGTCTTGAATGGATTGTTGGAAATGATTCATTGATTATTCCAGGTGGAGAAGGTTGGATCGAAACTATTTCCACAGAGGAAGAAGGACTAGTGACACGTAATTTATTATCTGTTAATTGCCAAATAAATGGAAATAATGATTGTGGATTAGACAATAAATGGCCTCCTTCTCAAGGGACCTTACGTATTATGGCCCAAGATACTGGTTGGAATGGAACGATTTTGGTGAGACATTCTCCAAGTGGTTGGGAAGATATGATTACAGTCACTGGAGCATTAGATTACGATTTACCTAGAATTGAAAGTGGGCATTGGCATTTGTGGAGATTAATCGATGGTGTTCCAGAATTACAATCTCACTCATTTGATGATGGTCTTTTTGAATCTCTGGACGCTTGGCTTTCATCTGATTCAAACACTAAAGTTTCTCACGACTCAACAATTTCTCTAGATTTTGAGGAAGAAAATCAGAATACAGCATTTGGTAAAAATGCTGATTGGACAGCGAATTTTAGGCTGCCATCCCACATCGGCCATCCTATGTTTCCATCCTCAAATCTTGGAATAATGTATCAAATTGACAAATTTATTGGAAATTGGGATGGATTTGTTGATTCTGAAGAATCTGAAGCTTTCTCAGAAATTCTAGAATCATTAGGATGGAAGGATGCAGAAAACACAGGTTGTTGTTCACTAAATGGGGAATCGATGTTTACAAATGAAGCAATTTACCCTACAGGAGCCCATATAGATCCAGCTATTGGGAATGTATTTGTCGATGGGATATCATGGGGATGGGATGAATCAGGAACAATAATCGGAAACGATACTGAATCCAATATTCAGATTCTTACTATTCCATTTAGAGGCGATATTAGGGATTCAGCAAATTTGACCATAGATTTACCGAATCAATGGGAATTAAGACATTCACCTCAGAAAGAAATAATCATTTCATCCGGAGAAAGTATATTCATCAATAGAAGTGATTTATCAGTCACGGGAGAAATCACCCTAAATATCAAAGAAAATGATGCTCCAATACCTTCAATTTCAAGTAATTGGGCTACTGAAAAACATGTTATTCTTGATGGAAACCCTAGTCTAGTATTATCTTGTGAAGATACTGTTCAAGAAAATACTGAAAAAAGATGGAAAATGACTGACAAAAGAGGGTTCTCTCTTATTCAAGGAAAATATCTCAATTTTTCAACTGATTCGGAAATATTTTCAGAAGGAGATGACATACAAATAATAGGGGAATGTGTAGATTCTCATGGTTCAATTGGTTCAATTGAACGGAATCTGATTTTGGATGGCACTGCTCCTGAATGGAATATGGTTCTCTTAGAAGATCATCCTCAATATTGGGCCCAAATTAACCATTCAATTGTAGAGTCAAATATTTCTATTAACGCAACAAGTACACTCATTATTGATATAACCGGAGTTGATAATAATGGAGAAAATGTTTCAATAATTCTGACCTCAAACAGAAGTGAAGGGTGGATCAGAGAATCTGACGACCGTCTATTTTTTGCTGAGTTTTGGCCTCAAAGTGATGATGTGAATGGAATGCATATGAGTGTGGATGAAAGACACAAAGAACGAGAACCGGCAAAACGTTGGGTTCATGTTTCTATTTCTGATTCAGTGGGCAATTCTATTGAAAAGAATTGGACATTTACAAGTTTAGATCTCGGTTCTCCTGTCCCTAGACCTTCTTTAATTATAGATGGAGAATTATTTGGGATTGAAAACATAGCTGATTCATCATCATTAATCGAAATTGATCTTGGAGATTCTTTTGATGATCTTAATTCAATCAATAGCATTTTGTGGACTGCAGAATTGAATGGATTACCTCTTTTTGAAAATAGAAGTTGGAATGATGTTTCTCGATTTTCAATTCCATCACTTGATTCAGGAAGACATGATTTAGTAATTTCAGGAATTGATTTAGCGGGAAATATTGGACACCATAATATGATTATTGAGATTCATCCTATTACAACACCTACATTGTCAATTGGAGATATTATGGTTCCTACAGGTGTATTATCTGGACAATCAGGAGAAATTACAGTGATAGTATTCAATAAGGGTTCAGATTCTACAGATGCAGAAGTTTGCATCAAGAATCAATGTGAAATAATTAATGTAAATGGTGCAACTTTAGATGGCTTTGGAATGTCATCTGCAACTTTATCATTTGATTCTCTGCCATCCGGTTGGAGTGAGGTAACTGTGCATTGGTCCGTAGAAGGTTTGCCCTATTCTATTGATTCTACAACACCTTCTATTGAACCAGCCTGGAGAGAAAACGCACGATTTTTAATCAAAATTATACTAATAGCGTATTGTCTTGGAACTTTGTTTGATAGACGGTTTGGGAGCACATAATTCCGTACGCTTCATCATGGTTGAGTATCTGTTCGATCCCATGCAGACGACGGAGGCGGCTCTAGACCCCGTCGAAAAGGCACTAGAGACATGGAATTCAAAACCAGATAAATTCGGTATTGGGATAATCTTTGGTTGTATTATTCTAGGAGCATACTCTGCTTTCCCAGGTTTGCAAAATGGATTAAGTTCAGGATCTATTTTCCCATTATTATTCCTTGCAGGAGCCGCTTTATTAGTTTCAGAAATTATACAAAATGGGCCAGAACAACGTACCCGAATTGCTACAATTTCAGGATTAATTGGTCCTTTGCTTGCAATCGCAGGAATTCAATCACTAACTAACCAAATAGAAAATTTCCATCAGATTGCAGGGGGAATTGGGTGGATTATTGCTGGAACCATTTTATTCAGTTGTAACGCATTTATTTTACAGAATGAAGAAAATATTGGAGTGATCAGGTATAGGGCATTAACTCGATTAATGGGTATGGCAATTGCAACTGCTTGGATAATTTCAAATTCAAAAGATCATCTTCTAATTTACTTCTTATTTCCGATAATAATTTCATCTCTAATTTTCTCTTTAGATCTACGATTGGGGAAAAATGAACGAAAACTAAAACGAAAATTTTCTAATCGATATGATTCCATACAATTACGAATTCTTGAAGTCAGATCCTCTGGGGCAATCATTGATCAGTCTGCTTCTCTACTAAAAAGGGCAAATGAAGTTGGATGGACAGATTTTACAGAAGGAATGAAATTATTAGATGCTGCAGAAGATGATATTGAACGTACACTATCTCTTTCTAAAGATATTACTGCTATAGAGGAAGATGCTGAAAAATCTGTAAATCTCTCAGAAGAAATCGCCCCTAGAACCGAACGAGCAAGGAAAGCAATGTTACAAGGAAAAAGAGAAGCTGAACTTGGAAGTTTAAGAGAGGCAGAACAATTATTCAGAATGGCTAAAGTTAGAGCATCAGATATTATCGAACATTGGAAAAATGCTGAAATTGTCTTACAAAATGCTCAGGATGCAATTGTAGAGTTATCAGGCTCTGATTTAGAAAGAATTCAGTCATTAATGGATGCTGCAAATGATGCGATGGATAGAGAAAATCCTGGTGAAGCACTAATTATTGGAAAAGCAATACCGGGACATGTTGCTAATTTAGGAGAAGCAATGGATGCTGCAATTTCAAAGGTGGAAGAGGCCAAAGAAATTCTATCAAAAACCGATGGATTAGATACATCAATTTGGGATGAGATGCAAGCAAACGCAGAAAAAGCACTGGACGAAGGTAATGGATCCATGGCAAGAGGGTTAGCTGATTCTATTATTCGAGAAATAACTGCAACAGAAGAAGCAAAGTCCTCGATGCAAAGAGCTCTGAGGCAAAGAAAAACGCTGCGAAAACGTTGGGAAGGACATCAACAAGAGAGTGAATGGGAAGAACGATTACAAGAGATTCTCAAACAAACAAAAAATGGTAAATGGAGAATTGCTCTTGAAAAAATGGACGCTTTAACTTCAGATTTAGATGCTATGAATGCTGCAAAAGGTGATGCTGAAGAAATGTTAGAATTTATCGAAAAAGAATGGAAGACGATAAGAAATAAACTAGAATCAGTAGGAATTGGACCGGAAGATCAAGAACGTCTCAACTGTGAGTCCTCAGTTTCAAAAGCAAGAAATTCATTAGAAAAAGGAGATATTGATTCCTGTCTGAAATCATTGGGAGATGCAGATGGAATTATGGAACGCCTAAGAAGAAGATTTTGATTAAATTTTGAAATCTGCAACTACAGGGGCATGATCTGAAACTTGCAGCCCACCTGCTCGAACTATCTTTGAACCTTGGAAACAATTTCTTGCTGCTTCATTGCCCAGAATGTAATCAATACGCCATCCTTTGTCTTCCTCTCTTGCCCTACCTCGATTTGACCACCAAGAATACGGCCCTTGAGTTGGGCCCCAATCCTCTCTACAAAGGTCATACCATCCTGAATCAAGAAGACGTCCGAACCATTCACGTTCTTGAGGAAGAAATCCAGAAGTCATACGATTTGATCTCGCATTCCAAATATCTATTTCTTGATGAGCAATATTTAGATCACCTGCAATTACTACAGGAAAATCTATTTTCAAATTTGGAGAAAGCCATGCAAGCCAGTCTTCCATCCATTTTTCCTTATATTGCTGACGATCATCTCTAGCAGATCCACTGGGAAGATATGTATTGATACAACGAATTCCAGGATGTTCAGTGACCAGAATTCTACCCTCAATATCTGTAGGATCTTCAGCTCTTTCCATTCCTTTCCCTAATATCTCCATTTCAATCTTGGACCATGTTGAGACTCCTGAATACCCTTTCTTTTCGGCAGGGTGCCAGACTAACTCAAATCCCTTGGGTGGAACCCAATTAGAAGGAAGTTGTTCAGGGAAGGCTCGGACTTCTTGAAACATCCAAATATCTGCATCTATAGTCTCTATGAAATCATCTAATCCTTTCCGAATAGCTGCACGAATCCCATTAAGATTCCAAGAAACAATTCTCATAACCTTAGGCCTCTAAATCTTCAGACCAATTTCCAAATCGTGCTAGATGAGCCATTTGACATCTATGGGCAAAGACAGAGTGTGCAATAGATAGATCATCTTGATTTTCAGCCCATGTCTTGAGAGTAGATGCTTGCAATGCTCTACCATAAGAATATGATAATTCAAAGGGATGTGGCCCCATATTATTCATTTCATTAAGATGAGCAGTCGCTTCTACCTCAGTCTGGCCTCCTGACAAGAACACAATTCCAGGAATTTGGTGTGGAACATGATTGTGAAGAAGATCTATTGTCATTTTAGCACATGTTTTTACATCAATTCTTTGAGAATGATCGTTTCCTGGAAGTATCATATTTGGCTTCAATAAAGCCCCTGGAAGATAGACGCCCTGGGTTTCACAAGCCGCCCAAGTAGCATCTAAAACTGCAGAGGTTACCTCAAAACAACGCTTAGCTGAGTGATTACCTTCCATCAACACTTCTGGCTCAATAATTGGAACCAAGCCTTGTTCTTGACAAATAGCAGAATATCGGGCAAGAGAGTGAGCATTCGTAGAAATGCAAGCTTCAGAAGGTAGGCCTTCTCCAATTCTAATCACTGCACGCCATTTTGCAAATCTGGCTCCCATGCTAAAATATTCGGCACATCTTTCCCTTAAGCCATCTAGACCTTCGGTAACGGTTTCATTTTCATGGGCTGCTAAAGGCTTTGCACCAGTATCTACTTTAATTCCTGGAAGTACCCCTATAGAATGTAAAAAATCTGGAATAGAGGTCCCATCAACTGCTGTTTGTCGAATTGTTTCATCATACAGAATTACTCCACTGATTGCATCTGCCATGGTAGGCATTGCAAACAAGTTTGCTCTGTATGCATTTCTGGACTCAGGAGAAGAAGAGACTCCCACTCCTTCAAGCCTTTTTGACATAGTTCCATTACTCTCATCTGCGGCTAGAATCCCCCTACCTGGACTTACGAGGTAATTCGCAGTCTGTTCCAACAAGTCAGTATCCATGTTACGTGCACTCAAAATGGGTCCTTGAAAGGTTCGACGAGATACAGTCAGATTGGATATGAACGTGAAGTCTGAGTTCTGTTCCTCTTTTTGACATCAATAATTTCGCTATGGACTTCAGCATGACCATTACTAAAATTAACTCCTGGAAGATATCCAGAACAAACGCCACTTGCTACGAAAATTGAATCATCAGACATGCATAAATCATTTCTTTGCCAAATACGTTCTATGTCTCCATCAATCATTTCCTCTGCTCTCTCTCTATGTCCTTCATTTCGAAATACTAGTTTACCTTCAAAGTGAGCACCCAAGCCTCGAAGGGCTGTTGCAGTAATTACTCCTTCAGGTGCTGCTCCAACACCCATCAAAAGATCAACTTCTGATTCAGGATTCGCAGCATCCAATGCAGCAGAAACATCGCCATCACCAATTAAGCGAATGCGTACATCTAATTCTCTAAGTTCTTTAATCAAATTCTCGTGTCTGGGACGATCCATAACTACTGCTAAAATATCTCTAATTGGTTTATCTAATGCGGATGCTGCTTCTTCAATATTGTAAGAAACATCTGCTTCAAGTGAAAGTCTACCACATAATTCTGCAGGACCGGCTATTTTGTCCATATAACAATCAGGAGCATGAAGTAATGTTCCTCGAGGCGCTGCTGCGAGAACTGCGATTGCATTTGGGGAATCTTTAGCACAATGATTGGTACATTCAAGAGGGTCTACAGCAATATCAATTCTTAATGCCCCGGGATCGTCTTGTCGATTCCCTAGAGGTTCTCCAATCCACAACATTGGTGCATCATCTCGTTCACCTTCACCAATTGCAACTCGGCCATCAAATGGTACATCGTCGAAAACTGCCCTCATGGCTTCAACTGCTGCCCCATCAGCAAGTTTTCCCTCACCTCTACCTCTCCATTTAGCAGCTGCAATTGCCGCTTTTTCGGTCGCTAAAAGAAATGACTCTGCTAGATCTGCAGTACCTGCCATGATTGATACGAGATGAAGCCAGTGTCTAAACATGACCATTGGCTTTTTTCTTTTGAACAACTCTAATACCGTGGATTTCAGTTTTAGGATATTGTCCAAAATCATCTTTTTCGATTGATTTTACCATATCTAAGACACAAAGAAGTCCTACTGAAACTGAATTCAATGCTTCCATTTCTACTCCTGTTTTCCAATGAGCTGAAACAGTCACATTACAAATCAAATCATTCTCATCCCAAACCCATTCTACAGAACATGATTCCAGAGGAATGGGGTGGCAATGTGGGATTGCACGAGGTGTCTCTTTAGCAGCTTGAATTGCTGCAATCGTACTCGCTTCAAGCACATCTCCTTTCTGAACTTTTTTTGTAATAATTGCATTTTTTGATTCAGAGGACATAGAAAGGCGTCCTGTAGCAACTGCAACCCTTTCGACAATTGGTTTATGCCCTATAGAAATAATAGCGTCTGTCCGTTTATTCAACCCAATCCCTCCTTCCAATGAGCTCCGTCTTCGCGATTCTCTTTCTTCCAAAGAGGTGCTTGGGATTTGAGGGAATCGATTAACCATGAACATGCCTGAAATGCCTCTTTTCGGTGTCTTGAAGCAACATGTATTGCTACAATTGGTTCTTCAGGCCCCACATTACCAACTCTATGAGCTATTGCCACAGATGAAACACCAAATTCTTCCAAAGACCTTTTGGCTAAATCTTCTAAAACTTTAGGCAACTGTTCTTCCCATGCATCAAAATCAAGAGAATAAACTTTGATTCCATCTTCTTCCCCCCTAGTTAATCCAGTAAACGAAACTACGGCACCAGAACCTGAAACTTCTAACTTCTTAAGAAGTTGATTTGGATCAAGATTTTCGGACTCAATCCGGACTGTCACCCTTTCTCCCATTGATGATGCATAGATTGGGAGGACCATGAGCGCTTCGGAGGATTCATGTCTCCGATAGTAAGTGGATGGATGAGGACAGATACATGACTGATGATGAAGTCGTGCGCATTCGAGGAGCCGGATTATCGGGCCTTGCTGCGGCTACAATTCTAGCAAAGGCTGGAAAAAAGGTAGAAGTTCATGACATTAGAGGGGATTCAGGTGCTCGATTTGATGGTGATTTTCAAGGACTTGAAAATTGGACCTCTTCAAATGATTTTTTTGATGAAATGCGTGCTTGGGGTCTTGATCCTGAAGCCTTCAAATCCAATGAATTTCAGGAATTATCATTAATCCATCCTGATAATATAGTTACAGTTGCAAAAAGCCACAAAATCGCATATAGAATAGTTGAAAGAGGAACTGATGAACATTGTATCGATCAAGGATTTAAGCGAATGGCTTTAGAAGCAGGGGCTACTATCCACTATAAATCAAAAATTTCACCCGAAGAATGTACAATTATTGCAGCAGGTCCAAAGGATACCAGTGCTATTGCTTTTGGTGAAGTTTTCAAAACCTCATATCCAAACCATGTAGCCTTCCAACTTAATGATAAATTAGCTCCAGGAGCGTATTCTTATCTCATCATTATTGATGGAGTTGGATTAATTTGCACATGTCTTTGGAGAAAACAAAAAAATTCAAATCGTTATCTGAATGAAACAATTGCTTGGTACGAAAATGCCTACCCTGAATTAGATCGAGAACCAATTAAACGTGTGGGCGGAAAGGGGGATTTCAGTATCCCATCAACCTATTTTTCTAATGGCCAATATTTTGTCGGCGAAGCTGGAGGACTTCAAGACTTCATGTGGGGATTTGGGATGAGATATGCCATAACCAGTGGAGTTATGGCAGCAAATTCAATATTATCTGGTTCAGATTACGATGCAGAAATAAAGAAAAAACTACTTCCGTTAATCAAATTAAGTGCCACTAATCGAATGTTACTTGATCGAATTGGAGATAGAGGTTTCAAATGGTTAGCTAATTACTGGATGAAACATCAACGAAAAAATGGAGGTAATGGATTGCTTTTCATGGAACAAATATATCGTCCAGGAATAATCAGAAGAGTGCTTTGGCCCTTTACCAACAGAATTCTACTAAAGAAAACCAAATATTCTGACGGAAGGAAGGGAAGAAGAATGCCTTTCAGAAAAGCATTGAAGAGAGATAAATGGGAAATGAGTAAACGTGGCAAAGAAATATCAGAAGAATGGAAAGAAATCCGTTCATCTGGGGGTAAAGTTTCGTTCTCAGAATCTGACTGATAGTGTACTCAAGTTCTTATGCCACGTTCCTATGCGTGGTTCATGTCCGACTGGCCTGAACTTAAACCGATGAAGAATCGACTCGTGAATTACGGTGTTTCCGATAATGGTGTTGCTATCATAGAACTCATTTCTGACTCCGATGGTGAACCTTTGGAAGGTGACAAAACTTCTGTCAATACTTACACTAGAGAAATGTGGCACGACATCGATGAAGCGATACTTAGTGCCCGCTTTGATGATGATGTTTCAGTAATTTTACTTACAGGGCATGGGGACAAATTTTTCTCTGCAGGAGCCAGCATCAAATATCTGAATAAGCTAACACCAAGATACAAGTATTTCTTCTGTCTTCATGCCAATGAAACTCTATCTCGTCTTGAACAAACACCAAAATTAGTCATTGCAGCTTTGAATGGCCATACAGTAGGTGGTGGACTAGAAATTGCTATGGCAGCAGATATCAGAATTGGAAGAAAGGGGAACTTCCAAGTTGGTCTTCCTGAAGTATCTCTTGGAGTTCTTGCAGGTACAGGAGGGACTGCCAGATTGTCTCGTCTTGTAGGAAAAGCCAAGGCAATGGAAATTATGGTAACAGGAAGAAAGTTCTCATTTGAAGAATCAAAAGAAATGGATCTTGTTCATGATATATATGATTCAATGAGTCTGGAAGATTTTCGTCAAGATGTTCTAGATTATGCGGGAAGATTCACACTACCTTTTGCAGCAGCCAAAGCCATTGGAAACATCAAGAGAAGTGTTCAAAGTGGACTAGAAATACCTTTGGAATATCACCTTGCATTAGAACGTGAATTACAATCAGATCTTTTCCAGTCTAATGATGCCAAAATTGGAATTGCTGCTTATGTCGATAAAAAGACACCACGATTTGAAGGAAACTAATGACAACGACAGCCAGTACGCCATTATTGGCTTTGACTGATGTTGATATACCACCGTTCATTCGGGTCATTCATGAGTACCACTGAGATTGTTGAAAAGTACCATCCGAATTTCGAAGGATGGATTCAAGAGTTCCAAGAATGGCAGACAAGAATTGGTTTTGATCCCGCTTGGCTTGGAGATTATCGGTTTGAAATACGATTTGATTGGGATTCAGCTGGAGATGAAATTGAATTCGGTGACTTCAGTGGAATGCCAAAATGGAAGAGAAGAATGCAAATTCCTCAACAGAACATTATCGATGCTATTCTAACAATGGTTAGTGTTCAAGGAGATACAGAATTTGCTTCTGTTGAACAACAAAACCATCTTCTTGCAACCGCGCCTACTGAGTATGATAGAAAATCTGCTCTTAGAATAATGTGTGAAGAACAAAGACATGGATGGCAAATGGCTTACTTACTCTGTACATATTTCGGAGAACAAGGAATGAGAGAGGCCGCAAAATTACTAGAAAGAAATGCTCAAGATGGTACACGATTACTAGGGTCTTTCAATGCACCAATTGATCACTGGCTTGATTTCTTCTGTTTTACTCATTTCATCGATAGAGATGGGAAATTCCAATTGAAGATGTTGTCAACCAGTTCATTCCAACCATTAGCTGCTTCAATGGGGCCAATGCTGAAAGAAGAGTCATTCCATTTAGGAACTGGAGCGAACGGGTTGAGACGTATTGTCAAAGCTGGAGTCATTCCTCTTGATTTCCTTCAGAAATATATCAACAAATGGGTTAGCACTGGTCTGGATTTATTTGGAACTGATGAGTCAACTTCAGCTGAGTGGGCATATGTGTACGGTGTAAAAGGAAGATATGATGAACGTGAATCTGAAATGGATGCTGATAGAGAACATCTGAATGAAGCAAGTAGAGGCTTGTATTTTGATGAGTTAAAGGCTGAAATGGTTCGAATTAGTAAAGGACGTAAAGAAGGAGAACCTGAACTCTTCATCCCATCTGATAAGTTTAATCGTGGAATAGGGATGTATGCAGGTAAACGCTACACAGTAAAAGGCGATCCATTCGAAGGTTCAGATGGGGAATGGGACGAATATCTTGCGGGAATCCTACCCAGTGATGCTGATGAAAAATTATTGATGGATGAATACATGGCTCCTGGTGTAGAATGGATTCAATATCGAGAATGGAGAGAATAATTGGAGTTGCGAAAAATGCAAACTCTTGCTTTACTTGCTGTAGATAAAGAAAAACTTAGGCCCTTTTTCTCTAGAGTACCAGAATTATTTGAACAGCATCACCATGATTCAGGACAAAAACCCGAGATGTATGAGGAACTATTGTACAAGGTACATCGCCCATATACAAACGACATGCTGGATATGATTGACGACTGGATGGGTCTAGAAAGAAGAAATATTTCTGGTGAACAGGAAATCATGCTCAGACTTTTCCTTCTTGCAATTCGTTACCCTGATACTCTTCTTTTTGATAGCCTCGATGATATTTTAGTTAATGATGTCAGAAGGCTTTCGGCATATCTCCATTTTAGTAGCCACACATATACAATTTGGGACAATGATACGCGGAAAGGATTAGCGAAATTAGGATTTGAGATTCCTGATACCGATAAAGCAGATCCTTTCATTTATGGCGCATATGTTGGAACTATTGAACTAATCAAGGATTTAGCTCCCTTCACATGTTTCCTAGAACACGATGTCCCTAGGCAAAGACTCTTCCAAGCGGCATTGGCAGCTTACGGAAGGGAATGAAATGAATATCCGAATCGTTACGGTTATTGGAGCCGGAACGATGGGTGCAGGAATTGCACAAGTTTGTGCACAAAGTGGTTGGGAAACGCGCCTCTATGATGCATTTCCCGAAGGTCTAGAAAGAGGGATGAAAACAATACATTCATTCTGGGATAAAGGAATCGCTCGAGGAAAAACAACTGAGGAACAAAAATCAAAATGGTCTTCTAATCTTAGTTTCCATGGAGATATGCAAGAAGCAGTATCTAATACTGATTTGGTCATTGAAGCTGTACCCGAAATTATTGAGCTCAAACAAGAAATATTTCGAAAAATTGAGATGTTGGCACCTAAACATTCGATTCTTGCCACCAATACTTCTGGACTGCCAATTCGTGATATTGCAGAATCAACTAATTGTCCTGAAAGAGTAATTGGAATGCATTTCTTCAATCCTGTTCCAATAATGAAATTATTAGAAATTGTTCGGCACGATTCGTGTTCTAATAGCACCATCGAAGCAGCTCAATCTATTGGGGCATTAATGGGTAAAGAATCAATTTTGGTCAACGATGTTCCGGGATTTGCAACTAGTAGATTAGGCGTAATCTTGGGAAATGAAGCGATTCGAATGTTGGCAGATGGGGTCGCTTCTGCAAGTGATATTGATACAGCAATGAGATTGGGTTACCGACATCCAATGGGGCCATTAGAACTAACTGATTTAGTTGGGCTAGATGTTCGAAGAGATATCTTAAACAACTTAGCAGATGCTTTTGATGATGAAAAATATAGACCTCATCCTTTGTTAGAACGTTTAGTTCTAGAAGGCAGTTTAGGAAAGAAATCAGGAATGGGGATCTATGATTGGAGTTCTGGTGAAAAAAAGGAAAGGAATCTCAAAATTTGAGGTATCAAAATGGTTTCACCCCAATTTATTGAAGGCATTGGACTAATTGCAGGCTTGTTGGGCGTTATAGCATGGCTACCTCAACTCTACAAAGTATGGATTGAGAAACTACACGAAGGAATCTCAATTCCTACAATTCTCATTATTTGTATTGCCCTTGTCTTATGGACAACTTATGGCACTTTAGTTGATTCATTTTCTATTATCGTAGCCAATATTGCGGCAGGTGCATGTGTTTTATCTGTTGCAATAAGAGTAATTCAATTACGAAGAATTGAAAACAATCGAGATTAGAAATTATTCTTCTTCTACAAAAGTAGAAAAATCCGGAGTTCTCTTTTCTTGGAATGCTTGTACTCCCTCTACGAATTCAGGAGTCATACTTGATTGAGTAATTAGCATTCGTTCAAATTCTAACTGTGTCTCAAAAAACGTAGAAGACTGAGAATCAAGAAGTTGTTTGGTTGATTTCTTTGAATGGTTGGCCCATTTACCCCATTCTATTGCCACTCGAATCGCTCTAGGGAGTAATTGCTCGGATTCTACTACTTCATCTACTGCACCTACTTCCAAAGCGGTAGATGCATCCCAAGTTTCATCATTGAAAAGAAAACTGCGTGCACGCTGAATACCAACAAGGCGAGGTAGAAGCCAAGTGGTTCCTCCGTCAGGAGAGAGGCCTAAACGAAAGAATGCTGATGCCAAGCGTGCTTCGGTTGATGCAATGCGTGTATCACATGCCAATGCGAGACCAAGTCCTCCTCCGGCTGCCGCACCATTTATAGCTGCAACAATTACAGTAGAGTCGCCCCTCATTCGAACTAATAATGGATGAAGAATTCCTGTTAATTCCATTACCAATTCACTAATCGAATCATCTTCTATTGCCTGTTGAAACGAATCTATATCCGCACCTGCACAAAATACTCGTCCAGATCCTGTCAAAACTATTGATCTAACCTCCGGATCATCCATCAATCCATAGAGTATAGATGCAATCAACGCAATACTCGACGAATCAAAGGAATTCCTAGACGTTTCTCCTGAAAGCGTTACTACTGCGGTTGAACCTTCACGAACTACATCCACTGCCATAGTTACCCGTAGGGGTACTTACACTTCAATTGCATGAAAGTCATAAGATACGGTTTCTTCCCCAGCATGATGCGACGCGAGGAAGTCTACATTGGAGGCGAATGGGTGCAAGCCCACGGAGAAGGTGAAATTGAGGTCATTAATCCGAATACTGAAGAAATAATTGGCTCGGTTCCAGTGGGAAACTCAGAGGACATAGATATTGCAGTTTCAGCGGCCAGAACAGCATTTGAATCATGGTCAATAAGCCCTATTGAAGATAGGATAAAAATCCTCAACGATTTATCTGCTGCATTGAAAGAACTTACTGAAGAACTTGCTCAAACAATTACTGCAGAGGTTGGAACTCCAATTGGTTATAGTAGAATGGCCATGGTTGGAACTCCTAGAGTGGTATCTAGATCATATGCTAAAATGTTAGAAGGATTTGAATGGGAACACGAAATTAGAAATTCATTAATTGTAAAAGAACCAATTGGAGTTTGTGCATTTATCACTCCTTGGAATTTTCCTCTTCACCAAATTATTGGAAAGGTAGCTCCCGCCATTGCTGCAGGCTGTACAATGGTACTAAAACCCTCAAAAGAAGCGCCACTAAATGCATTCTTATTAGCAGATATATTACACGATATTGGCTTACCGCCAGGAGTTTTCAACTTAGTAAGCGGACATGGTAGTGAAGTTGGAGAATTTCTCTCAAGTCATCCGGATGTAGATATGGTCTCATTCACTGGTTCTACATCTGCAGGGGTAAGAGTTTCACAAGCGGCAGCCCCAACTGTAAAACGAGTCACATTAGAACTAGGTGGAAAAAGCGCAAATGTAATTCTAGATGATGCTGATGTTATTCGTGCGGCTAAGTCAGCTATTGGGGCATGTTTCCAAAATTCAGGACAAACTTGTTCAGCATTAACTAGACTGATTATTCCAAAAAGTCACAAAGATGAGATTTTAGAGATAATATCAAGCCGTGTAAATGGATATAATCCTGGAAATCCATTAGACGAAACTACACGATGTGGGCCGATGGTTTCGAAAAAACAACAACAAAGTGTTCTCTCTTACATTCAATCTGGAATAGAAGAAGGTGCACAATTGATTGCAGGGGGTGAAGGAATGCCAGAGGGATGCAATAGTGGGTTCTTTGTACGGCCAACTGCTTTCTCAAATGTCACTCCAGACATGAAAATTTGGCGAGAAGAAATTTTTGGACCCGTTTTGGTAATCGCTACCTACGAGAACGAAGATGATGCTCTTACACTAGCGAATGATTCCATATACGGACTTTCGGGAGGAGTATGGGGTTCGAATGAGAGAGCAATAGAATTTGCAAGAAAGATGAGAACAGGACAAGTTAGTATTAATGGAGGACCATTCAATATTAGTGCACCATTCGGAGGTTACAAACAATCAGGAAATGGTAGAGAATTGGGTATGGATGGGTTGGAAGAATTCCTAGAAATTAAAGCGATTCAACGACCTGTTGAATGATATTGATTAGAAAAATACAGGTGATAAAATGTTTTGTGAACATGGAAATATAATTGGATCATGCAGAGATTGCACTCCTGAAAGATACAAAGAACGGGCTTCTTCTCAAATTTTAGAAGACGTAGATTGCCCTGTTTGGGATTTATTACGAAAACATGAGGGAGATGAATCTGTACCCCCTCAACGATGTCAAAATCTGGGTGTGAAGTTGGGGACAACATCTCAGCGTCATTTTATTCTCGAATGTACTGATTGTGGCTGGGATTGGAGGCGATGGAAGGTATCAGAATTAGATGATGTCTCTACTTTGCCTAAACTGGTTAAATGCGAAGAATGTAATGAAATCCGTATTGAAATGAATTCTAAGAAATCGAAGAGGACATGTGTTGAATGTAGTCGTCGTTTTTT
>DAQW01000144.1:0-2448 GCA_002503045.1 Euryarchaeota archaeon UBA39
GATTCGTAGGCAGTTTTACCGGGAAATCTAAACAAAAACAAGATTCGGATATTGTGAAAAGATTTGGACTTGGAGTAGGTACTTGGAATGAACATAGAAATGTGACAGAAGAGTCAGTATTATCCAATATTAGTCAACCATCTTGGGTTGAAATTGCTTCAGAAATTATTGAAGAAAATCAACATGGGGAATCAGATCATAAAATCAGATTAATTGAACGATTAAAGAATGAAATGACAGCTGCTGCCGCTCGTTTAGAATTTGAACGAGCAGCAAAAATTAGGGATAGAATTATTCAATTAGAAAATGAAATTTTCAATTGAAAAATTCAATATTGTTGTTCCACAGATACGATAGGTAGGAACTTGTTCGGAGATACATGAGTTACAAGAGAGAGGACTTCGATCAACCTGTATCTGACTACGACCTTTCCCAAACAAAAACAATAGATGTCCTTTTCGAACAGATGAGGTCCGCTGGCGGATTCACTGCTACTAAATTAGTAAAGGCGAGAGATATACTAAGGAATGCAATTGATGAAACGAAAAAAGAAAATGACTCAGGAAATAAGGTGTTAAACTGGTTATCATTTCCTGCTTGCTTAATGGCAACAGGAACTCGAGGATTCTTCATTGAAGCAATAAAAAGTGGCTCATACAATGTAATTAGCACCACATGTGGAACTCTAGACCACGACATAGCAAGAACATTCAGACATTATTACCATGGTTCATTCGATTTAGACGATGCCTTACTAGGGGATGTCGGATTGAATCGTTTAGGGAATGTAATTGTTCCAAATGAATGCTATGGGGAAATTCTTGAACCCATAATCCTACCCTGGCTAGAGGAAATCGAGGTAGAAAGAAGAAAACTAAATCCAGAAAATCCATGGTTAGGATTTGGTTCTGTTGAACTCTGTTGGGCATTCGGAGATAGGATAGAGGATGAAACCTCATTCCTCCATCATGCTGCAAAACATCGAATTCCAATTGTAATTCCTGGTCTTTCTGATGGGAGTATCGGTGCTCAATTGTTTATGCATCGTCAAAAATCCCCTGAATTTATGATTGATTTCTTAGCAGACGAGCAAATTCTATCTGATCTAACATGGACTGCAGAAAAATCTCATGCACTTATGGTAGGAGGAGGGATTTCAAAACATCATGTAATTTGGTGGAACCAATACAGAGATGGTTTAGATTCTGCTGTAGGCATTACTACTGCTCCTGAACACGATGGGTCCTTATCTGGTGCGAGAACGAGAGAAGCTATTTCTTGGGGGAAAATACGACCGGATGCCCCACATGTGACAGTTGAAGGAGAAGCATCGGTACTACTGCCCTTACTTGGATCTGATTTATTTTAATCAACTTTCTATGGCTGATGCTATACATTCCATCAAACCAACTCTGATAGCTATCAATGGACGCCAACCCTCTGTTCCACAATTTAACAATGCATCGTGTAATGGACCTAAATCTGGTCTCGAATGCTTTACATCTACTTGAAATGCAGCAGGAGAGATGTTGTCACTTAACGATTCAATGGTATGAGTTCCATGGACAGCGTTTTGAAAACGAGTCCATAACCTATTTATTTCATCTAAAATCATTTCTTGGGACCATGCTCTTCTTCCAGAAAGGTAAAAATTCCCCTCAATATTGTTCGTTTTTAATATCTCAATAGCTCTTTCAGCATCACGAATATGGACCCAATAACGAATTTTTTCTTCTATTTCAGGGACTCTTCCATGGATAATATCGCAAACCCATTGATTAATTGGTTGAGAACCCCCTGGGGAATAAACATCAATATTTTCGATATTTAGTAATGAAGACATTCAAACACCTCAATTCTGATGAGAAATGAGTACCTTTCGAACAAGATCAATAACAAGGCCAACTTCTTCTGAAGTGATCTCAAAATGAGGAGTGAATCGTAGAGCATTTTGCCCACCATGTATAATGCCCAATCCTATTTCACGGCATTTCTCTTCAACTTCTCCAAAACCGACAACCTGATGAGTTTCAGGATTTAATTCAGCACAACAAAGTAGACCTGTTCCTTGGACTTTTACTACTATTTCTGGAAACTCCTTTGCTAATGTTTCTAGACCAGAAACGAGTTCTTTGCCTCTTAATCTAATATTTTCACGCAATTCTGGAGTAACACTATCCAAAACAGAAACAGCTGTTTCTAAAGCTCGGGGATTAGTAGTCATCGTATTTCCATAAATTCCAACAACATACAATTCTGATGCTCTATCATTCATTCCAAGGACTGAAAGTGGATATTGTCCAGCGTTCAATGCCTTGGACCAAGTTTCAAAATCAGGTGCAATACAATCTTCAAAACCAGGATAATCGATTACAGAGAGGCAGCCTTGCCCACGAAGACCTGCTTGAATAGAATCAACCAATAACATACTTCCATGATCTAATGTCA
>DAQW01000144.1:2825-2954 GCA_002503045.1 Euryarchaeota archaeon UBA39
CCTTCACCCTGTACCGGTTCTATCGCCATTAATTCAATGAATACACCCTCCTCTTCAGCATTTGAAAAGGCCTGACGTAACGCGCCAACATCATTAGCAGGAACTAGAATGAGATTATCTCTATCTCGA
>DAQW01000088.1:0-4617 GCA_002503045.1 Euryarchaeota archaeon UBA39
GTGAAATTTTGAACATAATCAACATCGTAACCTGATGCTTCTAACCATCGATGTAGAAGGTCGAAAGCGATGTAACATCGAGCATGTCCAAGATGTGACGGAGAATATGGGGTTATTCCACAAACATACAACTGTACCTTGCCTGGAATAGCAGGATGGAAGGGAACCTTCTCTTTCCTGCGAGTATCATAGAGGTGTAAGGTCATGTCATTCTCATCCCCTCGGTAACGAACTTCATCATAAATGCGTGCGAACTTTTTCGAAAACCCTTAACAAAATTCAAACCAAAGAAATCAGTACGTAAGGTATGGAGCAGGTATTCAAGCGAATATTAGTTACAGGATGCACAGGTTTTCTAGGACGCCAGGTCACGCATGAGTTTCTTTCTAGAGGATATTTCGTTCGTGGAACCACACGTACTCCCGAAGATTTTCATCAAGAAATTTTGAACGATTTTGATTGCAATCCGTTATTCGAACTTAGTAGTCTAGATTTAATTTCAGACGAAGGTTGGAATTTAGCGATGAAAGATATCGATGCAGTAGTCCACACTGCCTCGCCATTTTCTGCTTTTGAACCTAAGGATGAACAAGAATTAATCAAGCCTGCTAAAGAAGGAACGATTCGAGTATTAACACACGGATATGCAGCCGGAATACGAAAATTTGTGATTACATCATCTACGGCAGCTATTTCCGGAGCAACTCCAACAAGTCGAAACAAAACATACAGTAATGAAGATTGGACAGACTTGAATAGCAAAATTTCAGCATATACAAAGAGCAAAACATTGGCAGAAAAAGCTGCGTGGGAATTTGTTGCATCTCATCCCGACACAGTTCTTACTACAGTGAATCCGAATGTAATTTTAGGGCCCCTACATAGTGGAGTTCCAGGGACTTCATTAAGGATAATTGAATCAATAATTGCTAGTTCGTATCCCGGTTTCCCAAAAATCAGTTTTGCTCCAGTAGATGTACGAGATGTTGCTTGGATGCATGCAGAAGCAATTGAGAATTCAAATCTTAATGGTGAACGAATGATAATGGCAACTTCTCCAATTACAATGCCTCAAATTGCATCTTGTCTCAAATCAAATGGATGGAAAGTTTCCACTTGGGCACTTCCAAATTTTGTTGTGAAGATTATGGCACTTTTCATTAAAGAAGCAAGATTAGTTTCTGGTGGTTTAGGGACGACCAACTATTATGATTGTTCAAACACTGAGAAAAAATCTGGTTGGGTATCAAAATCACACAATGAAATGATACTTTCTGCTGCGGAATCGTTGAATCTTAGATGATTATTCGGAATCAAGTTTCCCGTTTTTTCTAGCCCATCTAAAGGATTGAACACACGCATATGTGTAAACTCCACCAAGTACTAGCAATAGCGCATGAGAGATGATCAATATCCCAGAGGAATCTGCATCCATCAGAATCATCGGTAATCGTAGCCCGCCTAAGGCACATAGGAGTCCAAAGATTACAGCGATGTGCATGAACAGTTTCCGACGCGAGGGCATCTGTGCTGCTGCTGATCCCATAACTGCGATTGGTGTGCCCATGATCGTAGGGATCAAGGCTGTGACACTGGCCATATCAGAAATCACGTACGCTGCAACTCCCCAAGCGGAGAGTGTTCCTCCGACTAATATTGACATTAGTGGCATCTCGATTCCTAGAAATTTGTAACTCATTTTTCTCACCTAGCCATATGCGTATGTTATTCCAAAGCCACCGCGGGGATGGTTCCAACTTAAAGCACCGTCAGTACACATCAGGAAGCAGGTTCCACATTCGACACAGTCTTCGTATTGGAATTTCATTTCATCCAATCCTACGTCTCGGAACATGTAGCATTGGGCTGGGCACCCCCATACGCACATCATTGAATCACAATCGCCACATTTCTTCGTATCTACGATGATATGTGCATGTTCGTGTTCATCGACATTGTATGAAATTAGTCCAAGCCCGTTTTTCACATCGTATTCAAATAAACCTAGTTTTGTTTTTTCACTCATTTTTTCACCTCACAACTTCCTTCCCATCATACCTAATCTCAAGAGATTTAACAACCCCATGCCCTTCTTTGTTTTCTTATCTTTTCGTCGCATCTCTTTTCTTAATCGTAGGGCTTGCTTTTCGACTGTGATTTTTTCTTCACCGATTTCACGAACAACTCTATTGAACATTTTACCCATGAATTTTGGTACCCAAGTATAATTTGCATCATCTGCGAGGAATTTTGCTGTTGTCTTGAAACGCTTTAGATCCCGCATCACATATGATGCATCCAGATCTTTCTTGTATTGCCCTAGAGATTTTTTACTGAAATCACCTGATTCGATACATTTTGCAATTACTTTAGCCGCAAGTTTCCCGGAATGAATAGAGTAGTTCTGTCCCTGAATTACAGCACCATTTGAGTAAACGAGACCTGCCGCATCTCCAATAACTACTGCACCATCTCTCACCAGACGATCAGGCATTCTATTCAGTCCATACTCTGGCACCAAATGAGCGCCATATTCTACTGTTTCTCCTCCGCTGATTAGGGGAGCAATGGCTGGATGGGACTTATACGCTTCTAACATGTCATAGGTATGGATTCCAGAAGGTAGGCTATCTAACTGAATTACGACTCCTATTGAAAGAGTATCCCGATTAGTGTAAAGCCAACCACCTGCTCTAGGTACTTGGCCTGCTGTTACAGGATATTCAGCCCATGCTTTTTCAGCCATGTCGTCGTAAATGGCTAAAGCTGCCTCCATAGCCATTCCACTAGGTGGACGTTCATCATCACCTGAAAAGCATCCAAATCTACTGTTAATTACATCTTCTCCAAGATGAATTACTTCCTTGACTCCTAAGATAATTCCATGACGAGATTGAGCATGTAGCATAGAATCGAACGCATATGATCTTGTTAGAATTGAATTACTACCTTCTGCAATAACAACTACATTACTAGTCATCACTTCTCCGTCTTGAACAATACCACAAATTCTACCCTCACGAATTGCATTGATTATTTCTGGATCTGCATTATCTATTCTCCACTTTTGAGCAGCCCCTTTTCCAGCATCATCTGCAGGAGAAGTCAAGTCTCTTGCGGTGTAAGATGTATGGTCTAATCCATCGATATGAAGTTGATCAATCTTAATTCCAGGCATAATGAAAACTCCGGCTTCTTCCAATTTCTCAGCAAACCAAGAATCGGTTTTAGCTCGAAGTACACTCCATCCAGTTCGCATAGATGGTTCTTCTGTTCCTCCAATTCCATCCCAAGAAGCAAATTTCCCTTCCATGATGAATGCATCTTCTGAGGATAAGAATCCAATCTTTTTGTGGTTGATGTATCGTTCTATTCCTGGGTTATCCATTTCCCAATTTGGAAAAATATCTTCCAATTCATCTAGTTCTCGGCCCCATAGGATGCCTCCAGAGAGATTCTTAGCACCAATAGGTTCGCCCCTATCTACAACTAGAATTCGGTCACCTTCTACTCCTTCCTTTAGGAGTTGAGCGGCACAAGCCATACCAGCCATGCCACATCCAATGATGATTACGTCGAAGTCAACTTCCTCGTCCATCCTGCTCCCTCAACCGTTCCACTAGTATATCGCCCTTGAATGTCACCATTCGAACCATCAGAATAATTGAAAAGAATTCGCAATGGATATTGGCGAAGAACACTAGCGAAGCCCATGTGGTGCGCAGATGCTCCAGCTAAAGCCATACTTTTCGGAGAGCATGCAGTGCTTTACGGCGCCCCTGCTATTGCGATTGCAATTGATTTACGTGCATCGGTTTCAGTTAAAAAATCAACAAATTGGTTACTGAATGGAAATGAATTTAACCCCTTGATTAACCCTCATCTTGGGCATTTAATTTCTGAATTTGGAACCATGCAATCTCCCTTGTCAATTTCCATAGATAGTGGTATCCCAATTGCTGCAGGATTAGGTTCATCTGCAGCGCTCTCAGTTGCCTCTGGGATGGCATTATCGTCATTTTCCGGTTCTTTAGCATCTATTGAATCACTTGCTAGAGCAGCACATAGGGCTGAAGCAAGTGCTCAGGGGGGTAGGGCTAGCCCTACTGATACCAGCGTTTCTGCTTTAGGTGGTGCAGTGATTGTAAATTCATCTAGAATAGAAACATTAGAACATCGTTGGTCAATTGATTTAGAGAGTCCCGATGGGAGTAAACATTGGGACGTACATTCTTTATCACTTCCTAAATCATTATCA
Source organism: Euryarchaeota archaeon UBA39 (assembly GCA_002503045.1). Lineage (GTDB taxonomy): Archaea > Thermoplasmatota > Poseidoniia > Poseidoniales > Thalassarchaeaceae > MGIIb-N2. The sequence goes on from DAQW01000088.1 coordinate 4,259, forward strand.
TCCATTCCTGTTGTGATTGGTTTCACTGGAAATTCTTCGTCCACTAAAGAGATGGTTGAAATTGTTGCAAACCAAATGCATCAATCTGCTTTTCGTGCTTCAATGAATGAAGTTTCAGAACTTTCTCGACAGGCAATAGAGTTACTTTCTCAGGGAGATCCTGTAGCAATAGGTGAAGCGATGCTTCAATGCCACCATCTTTTGAAGGAGATAGGCGTGTCTTCTTCACATTTAGATAATTTAGTTGAAGCAGTTCTCCCCTTTTCATTTGGGGCAAAATTGACCGGCGCAGGAGGAGGTGGATGCATTATTGCATTGTCAAATGAACCACTTTCATGTGCTGAAGCAATACGTAAATC
>DAQW01000088.1:5006-6293 GCA_002503045.1 Euryarchaeota archaeon UBA39
CATAGATTTTTTCCTCTAGGGGTCTGCGCACTTATTTATATACCCTTGATAAATCCCATTTATATGAGCGACGAAGATCGATTAGTAGTAGTGAATGTTGTAGCGAGTACTCGGGTAGCTGAAGAATTAGACCTCCCAGAGATTGCTATTGAATTAAATTGTGAATATGAGCCAGAACAATTCCCTGGTGTAGTATATCGAGTTACAGACCCACGTCTGGCTATCCTAATGTTTAGATCTGGCCGTGCAGTATGTACTGGAGGAAAGAATGAGCAAAATATCCATACTGGAATTGAGAGAATGATTGCTGACTTAAGGGCAGCAGATATTGAGACTTGGGACCTTAAAGATGTGAAAATAGAAGTTCAGAATATGGTTGCAACATATGCATTGCACTATCCTGAAGATTATGATGGAATTTCCAAAGATGTTGACCAACGTATGAAGATTGTAAAGGATCCTGGTCATAAAAACTCCAATAGTGGAGGATGGCGAGCTCCTACCGAAGAAGAAGTAGCAATGCCTGATGAAGAAAGCCCCCTAACAACTCTTCCAGTGGGAGAACCTTTAGCAGGACTTCCTAGGCATTTGAATCTTAATCACTTGACTTTCCATCTACCGTTCGATAAGGTAGAGTATGAGCCTGAGCAATTCCCTGGTCTGATTTACCGAATTGATTATCCTAAGGTAGTTTGCTTGATTTTCGGAAGTGGAAAGATGGTAATTACTGGTGCACGTCACAAGGATGAGATTCTAGAAGCTATTGAGTTCATTAAGGATGAACTAGCAGATTTACTGTACGAATAAATTCGTTTGTAAGCGATTGGTTGATACACAGCCGAATGGCTGTGGTGGCATGGTGGCTTCATCAGGACACTCGTCTGGAAGGGCGGCGCTGTCAATTGTTTTGATTTTCCTTCTTTCTACACAGTTAGTATTATTCGAATCCCATGAGGCTCTTGACGATCAAGAATCATCATTTCAAGTAATGGGTGTTAGGTCTTCTCAAGGTTCAGTAGATGTGCCAGAATGGGCTGTCGGCGATGTATGGACATATGATGCATTTTTTGATGTACAGGAGTTGATTTCTTCTGGCGCACCAGGGTCAAATGTGGGTACTTTACGAGGTACTTTAACGAAGGAAGTAATTGATACTACAATAATGATGATTGAGAACCAATCTACCATTGTTTATGTAGTCGAATCGTCAGGAACTTTCCAGAGAAATGGAATTTCTATTGTTACTGATGCAGCTACAGTTTCAGGAGATCTCAGAGTAGCATTTGA
>DAQW01000004.1 GCA_002503045.1 Euryarchaeota archaeon UBA39
CAAATAATGTGAAGCTAAATCAGTACCTACAGATGTTGCTCCAAAAATAATCACGCGTGGATGGTCAACAATAGGTTCTGATGAAAACCCACATGCTTTGGATATTCTATTCTGAACATGCAAACCCGTAGCTGCAAATAATAGTAAATCTCCTGATTCTGCAACAGTTGATTCATTTATGATAGATGATTTACCTCCAGAACCTACTATTCCAACTGGTATGGGCAATCCATCGATTTCTTCAGCAGAACGAATCAAAGGTTGTCCTAATAATGCACTACCTTCTGTAATTTTAGATACCGATAAATAAGCATCATTCCCCATAGGAGCTGTGTGTAAAATATGAGGTGAAATCAATCCTGCAGTCAATTCATCTACAATCTCCTGGTCAGCATTTGCAACGTGATCAACTTGAGACCATCTATGAAAAACATCTGAAGGATCCTCTCTAGCTACTAACATACGATTTACACGAGCTATGGTCACCATTTCTCCATTTACTGATTCCATGTTATTACGATGATCCTTGGCAAATGAACAACCCAAAATATTCCTCTCATCTGAGTTTGTTGCCATAATTAACAACTCAGCATTTTGAATTCCTGCACGATTTAATGTTTCTCTGGACATTACATCTCCAGCAATTAACAGACATTCGAGTGACTGAGCGGACTTTAGGGCATCCGGATCAGAATCGATTAAAATGACGTTTTTACGTTCATAAATAAGCGCCTGAGCGATTCCTCGACCGACTTCGCCGGCCCCTGCGATAATGACGACCTTCATCGTGTTCTCTCACCGCCCGGCCCTCGGAGGGGGTCTTGAGTGTTATTCTCCTTCCTTCCAATTGACCATGAACGTACCATCTGTTACAGATGGCGTTCCGACCGTTGAATATGAGTGCTCAAATGACTTCATAGATGGACCATAGTAGATCCTAGTGTAAACACTATCTACATCATCACCTGAATGTGTTGCTTTTTGTAAATAATTAGAGTAAACCGTTGGAGTGTAAAGTAACCATTTGTTGTTAACTACATCTACTGCACCGATAATGTAACACGATGTAGGTGCAATATTACGTTCTACACATGTCTCATCGCTTAGTGGTAATGCAATATTTGACCACCCATGAGCCTCCCATTGTGAAAAATCACCGGACCCAAGTATTCCCATCTCATACCATGTTGAAACTCTCTTAGTTCTAACAATACTCATCCATGCGTTTGATTGTTCATCACAATCTCCCTGTTGGGCTTGTATACAATCAGGTCCGCTTCTTGCTATTGCTAATCCTTCAGCATATTGAATATTATCTCGAACCCAAATAAATGCTGCATGACTGAAAGCAAATACATTATCCTGATCTTCGGGCGGTAGTGAAGCATGAATCATATCTGCAATTTCGTTTACTATGGATGATTCTGAATCAATTGCATAATCTGATCCATCGCCTGAACGATCATAAAACTGTGAATTATCACCATATGCATTGGTGTAATATGAAATTCCAGTATTGTCTAAATCTGAAAATGTTCCAGAAGTACTCTTAGAAATTCCATTGCCACCTGTCATTCCAAGTACGTTAGAAGGCAAATCAGCATCTTGCCACCATGAATAAGCAAATGATTGAATATCATAATCAACAACTAATGTCGCTATGAAGTTAGAGGGAGTATTATCAATTTCATTCTGTGTTGCTGGAGGAATTGTTCCCTCCCAAATCAAACACCTTCCATATTGGCAATCCTCACTTCCACTACCTCCTGGCGCAGGCCACCATATTTGGGAAAAACCATCTGCCATCTGTATTGCATTAGGTTTCTCCCTTACTGAACCTGGTGTCAATGGTATGTTTTCTGAAGGTATTGAAACACCAACACGCATTTCTACAATATTTTGAATCATTTCGGCAGGAATTTCAGTCCCGTCAATCGCAGTAAACATGACAGAATCATATCCATGAGACGTCCTTCCAGGCAGAGGTATGGGTAATTTATACATGAAATCTGAACCCCCTGAACTAGGGCCAGATTCAAATTCATAAGTTGAACGGAATGTAAATTCAGCCTGAACTGGATGTTCATGACTAGGAGTCATTAGATCATAAATATCATTAAAATATTGATCAAATCCATCCATCAAAGGATCTTGAGCAGGTGTAAATAACATTACTGCTACCAATACCAATGCTACAGTCGCATTTCTTCGTTCACGGTGTCGACGAATAAGCCGGCGAGGAACTTCACCGGTATTATGATGAGAAGATAGTTCACGTCGACGACGAATTTCTGCTGGAACTGTAGGAGGAGGGCGACCGCCCATAGCTGCACCTGGCGGAGGACCGCGCCGTGTAAGAGATGAGGAAGAGGGGGGTCTTGTAGGAACCGAACCACCAATATTAGTTGAGCGAGAAATACGAGACTGTAAACCGGATGCACCTGACACAATTCTGCCACATGTTTCGCATATACTGAAGCGCCCAGACATCGGCGCCATGCAGTGCGGACAGCGAGGCATAGACATGTTCCTGATTCGATGATTCATGAATGTTCAGCCTACAAATGGTAGATATGGGTCATTCAGATTCAAAAATATCATTTTTCGAATTCTTTTCTTTGTTCATCATTCGTCGTTCAACTCTTCTCTGTAGTGGAGTCAAACTACTTGGCAACCACATATTCTGAGCTCTAGCATCTGCCCACATTGCGAACATAATAATCGGAGTAAGGATTAGCGGACTACTGAGTATCGCGATAAAAATTCCTAGTCGAACAAATGATCGACCTATTCCAGTCAATACGATCGGTGTAAATCGAACACCTACAATGACATTTGAACCCTGAGCTGCCCCCATAGGAGCTAATGTAAATCCACTAGAAATTCCAATTACAAATCCCAAAACGATTGTTGCAATCCCAAAACCACTAGTATCTGCACCAACATTAGCAATTTGAGGGTCAAATGCTCTGACACATGCATACGCTGTTAACATGGCAGCACTTCCTATTCCAAACGCATAACCTGTGGTAGTAGCTGACGATGGCACCTTTCTTTCAGCACGTGCTGATAAATACATACACAATGCAGCCTCAGCCCATCCAGCAAGCAAAATAATAGGAAAAACTTCTATGATGAAAATCCCTCCTGCTTCTGCAAGATCAGTATACATTGTTTGAAATACCCACACATCAAGTGCAGATGCCAAAATAGCTCCAACAATAAATCCAATAATCAATGCCTTGTAAGCCTGTGATAAATCCTGAATTGGCGAATATCTTCTCATACCACGAGCCCAAATTAATGGAAATACGAGTAGACCAACCAACATCGCAATTTGGAACTGCCACTGGGGTAGATTGGTCGGTTCCATATGTGTCCGAGAGGTACATCCATGAAATAATACATACATGGGGTTCATTCAAAGAAGGGGTTTCTACTCGGACAATCATGGTACGGTTACTACTCTTCGGTGGAAAGGGTGGAGTAGGCAAGACAACTATGGCTGCAGCAACTGCAGTTTGGCTAGCAGACTCTGGACTTCGTACACTATTAATTTCCAGTGACCCCGCTCATTCAACTTCTGATTCATTAGAAACAAAACTTGGTTCAGAACCTACACCTGTACAGGATGTTCCGAACTTAGAAGGTCTAGAGTTAGATCCCCAAAAAAGTGTTGAAACCTTAATGCCAATGCTAAGTGGCGCCATAGGTGGTTCAGGACTTGGAGCATTATTGGGGAATGATGCAATAAACGAAATTAATCAAGAATCAAATTCCTTAACAGCCAATGATTTAATGATTCCAGGAATGGATGAAGCCTTAGGATTTGAAACAATTCTTCGCCATGTTGAAAATCCTAAACACGATGTTGTGGTTTTTGATACGGCGCCTACAGGACATACTCTCCGTTTCCTTGGATTACCAGAAATCCTTGATGGGTGGACAGACAGGATTCTTCGAATTATGCGATTGACAGGAGGAATTCGAATGATGCTCATGGGTGGATCGAAAGAACAGGAAATACGTACTGAAATTGAAAGGTTTCAACGTAGAGTAAGGCATGTTCGACGAATAATGGCTGATGATACAGTTACTACTTTCTCCCTAGTTACCATTCCTGAACGTATGGCAGTGTCTGAATCGATTCGTGCATCAACAGCACTTTCAGAACATAATATTCTCGTAGATAGAGTAATTGTAAATCGATGTACACCTAACTTGGATCATCCATTTCTAAAAAGTCGTAGAGATATTGAACAAGAATATTTACACGAATTAAAAGATCGATTTGATGACATCGGTGTACATCAAATCCCTCTTGAATCAACGGATATTCATGGAATTGATCATCTAAGAAGAGTAGGCAGCCATATGTTGGGTCCAATAGAGCCATTTAATCCGAATGATTTAGAATTAATGATTGGAAATCCCATGAATTATCGAGTAATCCGATCCGAAGTAAGATTTGAAAATGAAAATTGCACTGAATATAGACTACACCTACCAGGTGCGAATAAGGAAGAAATGTCTCTTAGAGGTGAAGACGGTGTACTACTCATTGGTTTGAATAATAAGGAAAAACGGTTGAATATTGGCCGAGATTTTGATGCAAACGCTGTGAATGCAAAACTAGATGAAGATATTTTGACTGTCCAAGTTCCGAAGTAATAATCCGTTGACTTCAAACAGGACTATGCCTACGGAGATTCATGGCACTCGAAGGTCTGAAGCGCGGCATCCAAGGCGCACTCAGTAGACTGAGAGGAAAACGTAGCATCGATGAAGAAGAATTACGAAGTATGGTGAAAGATCTTCGAAGAGCATTGTTAGCAGCTGATTTTAACGTTCGTCAAACTAAAGAAATCACTGATAGGCTTGAATTAAGAATGCGAGATGATGAACCAAGACCTGGATTGACATTACAAACTCATGCAATGAATATCATTTATGCTGAATTAGTTAGATTACTAGGTTCCCCACGTGAAATTCTACCATTTAATCAAAGAATACTAATGGTTGGATTATATGGACAAGGCAAAACTACTACTACGGCAAAAATTGCAGCATGGTGGAAACGTAAACATAAGTTAGACATCGGGGTAATAGAAGCAGATGTTCATCGACCGGGTGCATATGCTCAATTGAAACAATTGTTGGAATCTCATGAAATTGACGTATATGGTGACCCGAATAATACAGATGCAGCGTCAATAGTAAAAGATGGCATGAAAGAAATGTCAAACAAAGATGTTGTGATAATTGATACTGCTGGCCGAGACCAATTAGATGAAGAATTACAAAAGGAATTAATGCAAATTGCTGATATTGTACAAGCAACAGAAAGTCTACTCGTAATCGATGCACAGGTCGGCCAAGCTGCTGGCCCAGTAGCGGCTAAATTCCATGAACTCGTCGGAGTTACAGGAGTGATAGTTACAAAATTGGATGGAACTGCTCGAGGAGGAGGTGCCCTTTCTGCAGTGGCTGCAACTGGATCTCCAATTGTATTTATTGGAGAAGGTGAGCGTGTTGAAAATTTAGAACGATTTGAAGGTGATCGATTTATTTCTAGATTACTAGGAATGGGAGACATACAAGGATTAATCGATCTTGCACCTGGAGATTTAGATCAAGAAGAAGCAATGAGGTTAACTGAACGATTAATGTCCGGTAGATTCTCAATTAATGATATGTCTCAACAAATGGAGATGATGTCCAAAATTGGAACTGTAGATCGGATTCTTTCACACCTCCCATCTGGAATGTTTGGTGGATTGGGTGCTATGGGAAAAGCACAAAAAGAACAGATGCAATCTAATTTAGAACGATTCAGAGTAATTATGGATTCTATGACTTCAAAAGAAAAGGACGAACCTACAATACTCAAAGCAGAACGAATACGTAGAATTGCTAGAGGATCGGGTGTAAATGAAAAGGATGTCCGAGAATTAATTGCTCAATGGAATAAAAGCCGTAAAATGATGAAAGGCATTAGAGGTAATCGGCAGTTGAGAAAACAAATGAAATCAATGATGGGCGACATGGACGACATGGATTTGCCGATGTGATCTAATGACTCGTCACTTTGCAATAATTGGACATCGTGCACAATCTTCTGGTAAATTGAATTTGAATGATTTATCGGGGGCATCAGGTAGAATCGATGTACTGGCACGCGCAGTAAATTCTGCCCTATTTCTCTCTCATGGGATTCGTAAAGATACTGAAGTAATTATTCATCTATTAGGAGGTCCAGGTCCTGTAAGAAGAATTTGTTTTGAAGGAGAAAAAATTCGATCAGTTCATCCTGACGAACGTGCAATATCAGGACATATTGGTAAAGCATTGAAAATTCCTGTTACCCCAATTGGCCAGCATCAGGAAATTCATTCAGGATTGTGGCATTCAGGTGGAGGAATTGAACAAACCATTTCTGAATGGGAAAAAAAAGATACTAAAGTCTATGTTCTGGATGCTGAAGGGACTCCATTTAATCCAAAAATACATTATTCTAATTCTATGGGATTTATTCTATCTGATGATAAACCATTCACTGAAAATGAAAATATGGCTATGGATGGAATAGAACGTATTTCATTAGGTGAAAAATGGTTACAGGGCCATTCATGTATTGCGATTATTCATCATCAATTGGATTCGATGATGTAATCCATCGTGACAATCCTGATTCTGATGGTATATTTGCCTGTTTTAATGCTTCATCACCAACGTTCAATGGATGCAACTGTGGCCAAGATGCAAGACAAGTCAAACTAGCATCTCCATTTAGAAGAACTTCACTCGATACGCCATCAATTGGATCATCTGTAATTGACAAACTTCCTACCCTGAGATGTGTTTCTTCTCCCTTTTTTGTAATGTTGCATGCTCCAGCATACCAACGGGCACCAACCATCGCTGCTACTGTTCTGCCTGTACAATGCTCTGGGATGTTTAGATTAAGGAAAATATCTCCATTAGAGAACATTCGTAAAATTGTTGAGTCATTTCCATCCCAAATGATAGCAGATGATGAACGATGTGGCCGACGAATATTTGGAGGAGGACTAGGTATTATTGTCAATAGTTTTTCAGCCAACTCCACAGTAATTGAAACTGCATCATTTGGATCAATATCAGGATCATGTTTAGCAATACTAGAAGCAATAGAGGGCACACCATATAACGATGCTTCGCGAGCTGCTGATACAGTACCAGAATGTAACAAATCAACGCTTAAATTAGGACCTGCATTTATTCCACTAATACACATATCAGGTAAAGGATCTCCATTGTGTGAGATGTAGCCATCAATTGCAAGAATAACGCAATCACAAGGAGTTCCATCAATAGAATACAAAGATGGCATTGGATATTTTTTGTCTAAACTCATTTTCTCAAGTAAATCGTCTCTACGAACAGTGAGTAAATCCTTGCGTAAAGTTAGGGCCATAGATCGGCCCGATTGGTCATGCATAGGAGCATATCCCAAAACATGATGCCCAAGCCTTTGAAGGCGTTCAACTAAACTAAGAAAATATTTGGATTCGACACCATCATCATTCGTCAA
>DAQW01000059.1:0-8792 GCA_002503045.1 Euryarchaeota archaeon UBA39
GAAATTAATGAGATGGTCGTTACGGATCTTGATATCAATAATGAAGTGAATAACATGTTCCCGAATCCAGAAATTAAATCTTTATGGAAATTGGCGGCCTTAATCCTAGATTCTGTCGAGGCGCAGACGTTGTCTTTGAAAGCAGAAAATGTCGAGGAAGTATGTAGCTTAATTGAATCGAACATACAAAAGAAAATTGGCACTGTTAGGTTATTTAGACGATCTAATGAATAGGTTTGATAAAAATGAGTGATAATAAGCAACTGAAAGATATTGAAGTTTGTTCAAACTGCTTTAGCCCCCGTATTGTACCTTACATGGGTTATGAAACTGGAAAGCGTTTCATATGTCAAGATTGCAATCATATTAGTGTTGTGACAATAATTTTTGAGACCTTGGATGAATTGGTGAAAGCCCTAAAACACAAGAGAGATGGTTAACTTAATGCAAAAATAATCTTTGACCTGTGAAGAGCATAGAAATTCCATGTTCATTCGCTGCGTCTATGCACTCTTGATCTCTAATTGAGCCACCTGGTTGTACAACTGTAGTCACACCAATCTCATTTGCAGTGTCAATGCCGTCCCGGAAAGGGAAAAAGGCATCGGAAACCATCATTGAGCCAATTGCTCTATCGCCCGCTCTTCTTGCCGCTATTCGTACAGCCTCTACTCTACTCGTTTGCCCTGGCCCAACTCCTACAGTAGCAAATCCAGTATTAGTTTGGGACACCAATACTATTGAATTTGATTTGACCTCAGAAAGTACTGTTGAACCAAATCTTGCTAATGATATCAATTCTGGCGAACCTTGTGTCTTTGTAACACATTTCACAGAGGACCAATCGATACTGGGTGGACCTTGGATTTGAGCAACCCATCCACCGTCTAACTGTCTAATTCGTAATTCATCATCTCTAGGTAAAAATTTAGTTAACGTAAGCATTCTTCGGTTTTTCTTCGAAGATAAAATTTCTAAAGCTTCTTCGCTAAAACCGGGCGCAATTATACATTCTAAGAAATGCTCTCCAATTTCTTCTGCTGTTTCCTTTTGTACAATTGATGTAAAGGCAACAACACATCCAAATGCACTTTCTGAATCGCTGGCTAAAGCATTTTTCCAAGCACTTTTTTGTGAGGAATCTATGGCTACTCCACATGGATTTGTGTGTTTGATTATCACACAGCCATGATTCATGCTCTCTCGCGTATCTCTCAGCAATCCTCGGGCTATTCTCAATGCCCCATCTAAATCCAAATAATTATTGAAAGATAGAGCTTTTCCTCCATGTTGGATGGCCGCCGCCAAACCACTAGGTCCTGCTGAAGAAGATGCTGGATAGAAGGATGCGGGTTGGTGAGGATTTTCGCCATATCTCAAAGGAATTCCTTTTTCTGAGGCAAAATTAAGTTGGTTTGGAGTTTTTCCTCCTATGAATCGCCTCTCTAATTCGGTACTAACTGCAGCGTCATAAGCTGCAGTACATTGGAAGGCTGCCAGAGCCAGTTTTTGTTTAATTTCCGTATTAATTAGAGAAGGGTTTCCGTTGGTCTCCTTCAGTGCATCAATAACCATTTGATATTGCTTATCGTTGGTTAATACTAAGACGTCTTTATGATTTTTAGCGGCTGAACGAATCATTGTCGGCCCTCCAATATCAATCATCTCAATTAATTCCGAATTGGGTACTGGAGGATCTTTTGCAGCAACTGATTCGAATGGATATAGATTGACACAGACTAAATCAATAGTAGAGTAATTCAATTCATCCAATGTTTTCATATCATCTTCCCTATCTCTTCTCACTAAAATGCCACCATGAACGGCGGGATGGAGGGTTTTGACTCTCCCGTCAAAGCATTCTGGGTGACCCGTCGCTTCACTAACATCAATTACATTGATTCCCGCTTCTCGAAGTTTTCGAGATGTTCCTCCGGTAGACAGAATTTCCCACCCCATTTCGGACAACGAAGTTGCAAGGGACTCTATTCCTGATTTTTCCCATACACTTAGTAGGGCGCGCGGTGCTGCCATATCAAGGCGTAGGAGCATAGGACTTGAAGTGTTTGTGAGAAGTCCTTTCAATCACCACGAGAAGAAATGACTTGATCGATTCTGAGCATTCCAATTGTGGTTTCGCATGCTAGCTGTAATGATTCTGTAACTATTGTCCGAGGGTGCCATGCTCTATCTATGACTGATACTTTTCCGTTCTCATCAATTCCAATAAAATGTTCTTGGTTTCTAGTGGCTGCCCTCAATTCGAGTATACTATCGAGTGCGTCATTACCTGAGTTTTCTACAAGTGCTCCCGGAATTGTTTCCATCGCTCTAGAAAATGCTTCCATTGCTAAACGTGCACGGCCTGGTTCTGATTCAGAAGATACTCTAACCGCATGAGCAATTCTACTGTGTATTGCTCCACCTCCCGGTAAGACTTCTTCGTCCTCCATTGCTAACGATACTGCCCTAAGGCCGTCGTGCAGCCCTCGGATAATTTCTTCTGTAGCAATGTCTCCCGCCCCTCCGACATCTATTGTAACTAATCCTGGTTTTTTACATCCATCTATTCTAATAATATCTTCGACCATGTCGCTTGCTTCGTTCCTTTCCCAAACGACAGAACCACAAAAGCCTAAATCTTTAGTTTCGATATCAGATATTGAATCTACAACCTTTGCACCTGTTGAAGATGCAGAATTATTTATCTCAGATGAGTCTAGTTCTCCAACTGCAAGAATATTATTATCTGCAAGATTGTGTAGAATGTCGCGATCTATTTCTCCGCCACACAAAACTAACGTGGCGCCACTATCAATTAACGACTGTGAAATACTATTCTTTCTATCTTGCTCGGCATCAACAAATGCCTCTAATTGATCTGCGGAAGTAATCTGAATCTCGGCGGTTCGTGACATTTTTCGAATTTTAATGTCGCCAGAAATAACTGCCACCTTAACATCGGAAAGTTTGTTTGGCAAGCTATCCATCAACACTCTACGTCGGAACGCTACACCGTGAATTATTTTTGAATCGCGAATATTTCCAGTATTAGATTTGAACATAGCAATATTCTCTGCTCTAGGAATTTCCTGTGTTTCAGATATTGATGTTAAAGATTCCACAATAATAGATGAAAATAGATCTAGCGCACCTTCTGTTCCTTTACCAGTTAATGCAGTTTCGGCAACTGACAATAATTTTTCGTCGTCAATTTTTCTTGAATCTAAAATTATTTGCTGTTTGGCAATTTCAAGAGATTTACGGAAACCTTCTACTAATGTCAAAGGATGTAAACCCTTCTTGAGGAGATTGTTTCCTTCTTGAAGAAGACTGCCACAAAGAAGCATGGTTGTAGTAACTCCATCTCCACAGTTTTCCTCTTGAGAATTGGCCATTGAAACCATCATTTTTGCAGCAGGATGTTTGACTAATAATTCTGCTACAATTTTTGCCCCGTCATTCGTTACTGCTGTAGTTCCATTTGACTTGTAGAGCATCTTATCCAAGCCCTTTGGCCCGAATGTTGGTTTCAATAGGTCTGAAAAAACCCTGGCTGCTGTGATTAGTTTTTCTTGTACTGCAGTTCCACTAGTGATGTTAGTTTGTTCGGGTACAATCACAACCGGAGGTTGTCCCGCCCCATCACTCATGTACTAATCGAAACTATGGGCTGTCATGAAACCTTTGAATACTAATTTAATGAATTTTTATATTGGATAAGCAATAATTCTATCCGTAATTGGTTGCTCGAAGGTTTATGTCAAAGGCTGTTAGCATTGTCTGTACTATGCTAATTTTGGCAACAATGGTATATTCCGTTACTCCTGTTTCGGCACAATTGTTGCCTGAAGTAATAATAACATGTGATGATGAAGGAGAAATTGATTCGAGCCCGAGTTCACCAAGAACTGTGGTTATTAATTGCGATCTGGAAAATCCAAGTATGCATTCGGAAAAAATTACCGTACAAATTCAGTCTGGGTCGCTTTCAAGTGCTGGGCCTGAATCAATCACAATTGCTGGAGGAGGATCAACTAATTTTCAAGTAGTTTTTAGATCTGATGAAGCTGAAGAGCCCGCTGAGTTTGAAGTTAATGTTACCGCTACTGTAGAGCAAGTGAATGGGGTGCCATATCCACTAGGGACTTCTGATTCTGAAGACATAATTATTACAATTACTGAATATATGTATTGTGGTGCTGAAATTGGGCAAGGAGGGGGGACGTTTGATGGGGGAGATGAAATTTCTATTTCTGCTGCTATAAATTGTAATAGCAATATGGAAGGAGAGGTGAGTTATCAAGTACATCTAATTAAGGAAAATATGGGATCATCTTCTTGGCCAAGTGGCTTTGAAAATATTGGCGGTAATTGTGATGTAGACGTTAAAGTAGGAGAGACCGGAGAAAATTGTAATTTTAGAGTAGGGACACCTAGCAATTTAGATAGTGATTGGAATGGGTGTATGGTGATTATAGAAGTAGGAGAAATTAGGCCGAATTCTTGCCCAAATTCAAATAAAGTTGATGTTAAAATTAAGAAGAAATCAACAAGCCTCGGCATTGAACTTGGAGGAAATGATTCGATTATCGAACAATTAGGGCTTACAGAAGAACAAATACCAGTAATTGGAGGGATTTTAGGGATTTTCTTGGTTACTATTGTAGGGTTTATCTATTATCGTAGAAAGGGACGAGAATACGAATAATTATCTATTCTAATACTAGTATATGCCATCTCAATGCCATTGTCGAAAATATTGCTAGACCCCACGATGCCGTGCCTGGAAAATTAAGTAAATTGACGAACACAAGATACTGAGTTACAGTAAGTAATGTAATTACTGATATGTCGATCAAATTAGGGTAACCCCATCCAGATTTATTGACAATATGATTTCTATTCTGTATAATCCATATTATTGAAAGTGTGAAAAAAAGTACAATCGCGTGGCCGATGACCCATCCAAGGGATGGGCCGAACGCAGACTCAATGCTATCTTGGAATCCTGCTAACACAAGTGAAGCGATGTCGACCATGCCTTTACGAATGCATGCTTGTTATTGAATGAATGCTCGGTTTATCTTTAGATTGGGGGCATAATGATTTTGAAAAAGTACTAATTTACCCGTTAGAACTTAACATGAATGCCAATACGGAAGTATATGAATGGGCCATTCGTAATAGTCGGGATGCATCGAAGTGGCACTAGTTTAGTCTCACAGATATTAGATCAGTCTGGGGTGTTTATGGGTTTAGATTTACAGGAAGATCACGAATCAAAATTTTTCATTGGATTGAATAAATGGATTTATGAGAATGCAGGAGCGGATTGGGCTAGGCCTTTGGCAGTTCAGGAATTGATGGATTATCAACCAGCAAAGAAAAAGGTTGAAGAATATTTGAGGTTGAGAATTGCTAGCAATTCAAGTAAAAAATATTCAGGGAAAAAAATGAAGAAAGGATTGTTTGATATGAATTCTAAATGGGGGTGGAAAGATCCTAGAAATGGCCCTGCGTTACCTATATGGAAAGAAATATGGCCGGAGATGAAGATTATTCATGTCACGCGTCATGGAGTTGATGTGGCTGCCAGTCTTCAAACAAGAAGTTCAAGAAATTGGGAAGAGGATGAAAATAGGTTTTCTAAATGGGTTAAAATGTATAAATGGAAAGGTAGTAAATCACCTATTAGAAGAGGGCAAAGAGCTGCTACATTATCGCATGCGTTTGATTTTTGGTATGAACAAATGACTATTGAAAGAAAGATTTTGAGGGAATGTGAGTCTGTCCTAGAAATACGGTATGAAGATTTGCTCACAAATCCGGAATCAATTATTGAAGAAATGTGGAAATTTGTTGATATAGAGAAGGATTCCGAGTTATTGGAAGGCATAAGTAAATCAATAAATAAAGATCGCGCCTTTGCGTACAAAAAGGACAAAAAAATGTGTGATTTTGCTTTAGAAAGGAAAGAAATCTTAGGAAATTTTGGATACGAACCCTAATCAAATACTGAGATTAGTTTTTATTTCTTCACGCCAATGATTGGTATTAAATCCAGTAAGTTCTTCAAATAATTCTAATTCTTCAATTAATTGATTTCCGCAAATTTGGAAGTGGGAGGAATTTATTTCATGTGTAATCCCTTTGGTACTCAATAGAGGAAGATTATAGATATTGAAATCTCTTTTTTGCAATATACGAACGATTGGCGATTTCATTGGTTTGGGAATTATTGAGAATAATGCCCTAATTAATTTACCCGTGAAAGAAATTGGTCTTCTCGAAATTGCACTATTCGAGTGGCGTTTTGATGTGGTTTCGAAATCATGATGTTCCAATTCGAGAAAACTCTCAATTGTTTTCAAAATATCTTTTGGATCAGTTCTTAGTTTAGTGCTATCAATAATTAAAAAATTATTCATGTCAAATTCTTTTAGCCAATTATTCATTGATGTGCCATACATTGAATCTACTTTCAAATGATTATCGTTCCAAGCTTTTTCAAAGGTACTCCAATCAACCCCATTTGCTACCGATTCTTTAGTATTCAATACCATGTTCCAATGACTGAATGAGCGCGAAACGGGTTCTCTAAGGCAAAGAATAAACTTTGCGTCCGGGATTCTTTGCTTGATTCTAGAAGGCGCTAGAGGGCAAGAGAATGCATGAATAGAGGCGTCTAATTTCAAGCCTTCTTCATGAAAACACATTCTAAATTTATCCCAATCAGGTTCCTCATCTGTACGAATAAAAGTGCCTTTATGAGATGCTATTATGTTTGGTTCTTTGGGGTCAGAGAGGGCTATTTTCTTGTGTTGACTAAGTGTATGTGCGAGCCAAGTTGTTCCTGCTTTTGGGACTCCAATAAGAAAAACATCTACCTCCGACATTAGTGACACTCGGATTTACCACCAGCCATATGTTATTTTACTTTCATCATACATGCTGGAAGATATTAATGATGTTCTTGAACTCGTTAATAGAATAGACCTATAACTCTCAGGCCTTTCATTTGTTTGTTATATGCACATTCTAGTGATGACTCGTTCTACTCTTTCTCACGGATTTGGTGGGTTTCAAAGGCAATGCATTGATTTGTGTGATGGTTTTATTGAAAATGGTCACGATGTAACTGTAATTACGACATCTCATCCCGAAAAAATTCAAAAAATGAATGAAAAGGGTTACGACGTGCATTTTCTTAGCCCTTCAAAGCCAAGAAAACTATCAAGAGCGTGGTTTAAAGAATCAAAGAAATTGGTTCAGGAAATACATAAAGAAAAACCAATTGATATAATTCACAGTAACGAATTTGCCTCTACTGGAGTTCTTTCTTGGGCGAAAAAGGAGAGAGTTCCAATCGTTCTGGTTTGTCATGGCTCATTGAGAACTGAGTTGTTGTCGTTTCTTTCGTCCGCTGACAAAAGGCCTCGGTACTGGCATTGGATGTTGCTCACCCCATTACACTTAATTCGAAGATGTTTGATATGGGAAATGCCTACTAGAAGAAAAGTGGATAAAATAATATTAGTTTCTCCCACTTTAGAAAGAGATTTTTCGTTATTTTCAAAAAATAAAGTTAAAGTTATTGAAAATGGAATAGAATTGCCGGAAAAGAAAGAATATGTTGAGACTAAAGGCGCCATACAATTACTTTGTACAGGTAGGGCAGATAAACAGAAAGGTTTCCAAAAAGCAATAATGGCATTGAGTCAAATTGATGACTTGGACCTAGAGTTAGGGATAGTAGGAACTGGTTCTTATCTTGAGGATCTAAAAATACTGGCAAGGAAATTAAAAGTTGAAGAAAAAGTGATTTTTCATGGCCGGGTATCCGATGAAGAGCTTTCAAGAATTTATTCAGAGGCTGACATTTACCTAATTCCAACTATGAGATATGAGGGTTTACCTTTGGCATTATTAGAAGCCATGGCTCATGGCATTCCCACAATTTCTTCAAAAATTGGCGGAAACTCTGATGTAATTACACATGATAAAGATGGTTTATTCATCAAGCCGGGCGACTTAGAAGAGTTAATCGCAGGGATTAAAAAATTAGGGAATGATTCAGATTTGAGGAAGAGAATTTCAACCGCCGCAAGAGAAACTACTGAGGAAAGATTCGATAAAAATAGAATGGTAAAAGAAACTTTGGAGATTCTAGAAACTGTTAATGGAGAAAATGATTAGGATGGCAACTATTGTTTCAATTAATGTAAGTGAATTAGGGGGGGTACCGAAGCTTCCTTTGAAAACAGCGATTGTCAAATTCGAGGGAGTCGAGGGGGATCACAACAGATTCAGAATGGAGAGGAAAAATGGAGACCCGGGGAGAGCCGTGTGCATATTCTCTATGGAGAGGATATTACAACTCCAAAAAGAAGGCCATCCTATCGAAGTTGGCACTGCTGGAGAGAATTTCACTATCGAAGGGATGGATTGGCCGGAATTGGAGGTTGGCATGACGATTAGGCTTGGGTCTGCCGTAATCAGGCTAAGCGAGCCTTGTGCCCCATGCAGTAAAATCGGAAAGTCATTTGTCGAGAATAATTTCTCCAGAGTCGATCACAACAAGAGAGAGGGGTGGTCTCGATGGTCCGCCTCGGTTATAGAAGAGGGGTCTGTTTCTGTAGGCGATGCAGTTTATCTTGACGATAGTTGAGACGAAAGAGTTCGCGATATCCGAGATTGTGAAATACGATTGGCGTGTCGCTGTGTCTCCAAGCAGAGGTACCCGAGTGGTCAAAGGGGCTGGGATGAGGTCCCAGTGCGTAGTGCTTCGC
>DAQW01000059.1:9122-9429 GCA_002503045.1 Euryarchaeota archaeon UBA39
TCAAATCCTGTCCTCTGCACCACTTCAATCAGTATATCGTTCCTGTATTAACTACTGGAGTAGTGTCTGTTTCTGAACAAAGAACGACAAGTAAATTGCTTACCATAGTTGCCTTTTTATCTTCATCAAGGTCGATTATTTGTTTGGAGCTTAGTTGTTTCAGAGCTTCCTCAACCATGCCAACTGCTCCCTTAACGATCTCGGTTCTTGCAGCTACCACTGCGCTAGCTTGTTGGCGGCGTAGCATTGCTTGAGCAATTTCTTGAGAGTAAGCTAGATGGCTGATTCTTGCTTCAAGAACTTCTAT
>DAQW01000035.1 GCA_002503045.1 Euryarchaeota archaeon UBA39
GATTCATCTTGATGAATTCTGAGACAATTTGCCAACATCTTTTGAATTTCAATATTTTGCGAAGTCTCAAATTGTTCATCATTTGTTGATTTTATTTCATCATCTAAGACAGCCCAATTTGTCATTCCGTTTCTGTAAGAAAGACCACATAATGTCTCTTTATTTATTTCTTCAATTTCAATTCCTTTTTCTGCTTCTAATATTCTCGCTATTACTGCCTCATTTTCAATGGGATCTAGAGAGCAAGTAGAATAAACAATTACAGAACCTTCACGAGCTACTTTGATCGCACGTGATAGAAGATCAACTTGTAATGTATGAAGTCTTTTACCAGCAGAAGGCTTCCATTTTGTCCAAACATCAGGATTTTTCCTAGTGGTGGCAGATCCAGTACATGGTGCATCAACTAATATTGCGTCGTATCCGTCACCAGGAATTTTTGGAATATGTCTACCATCGTGTTGAACAATTAGTATGTTTGGAAGAGAAACACGTTGTGCATTTGCAACCAAAGTGTTTGTTCTCTTTTTTGAGACATCATTCGCTATCACTACCCCAGTTCCTTGTAATAATTCTGCAATATGTGTGCTTTTTGACCCTGGAGAAGCACACATGTCCAAGACCATATCATTTGGTTGAATTCCTAGAATAAGCGCAGGAATCATTGACACCGCTTCTTGACGTGTAATTCTTCCAGTTTCATGTAATGAAATGAATAATTTACGATGTTCTGGAGGAATACTTCCTCTTATCCATGGCATTACCCACCCATTTGGACACCATTCAATTTTTTTAGCGCCCATTTCAAGAATTTGCCTTTCAGTCCATTCAAATTCTCTTCGTAAAGGATTAATTCTAACTGTCTCAGATAATCTAGGTAATGCTGCTTCAAACCAATTCTCTGGATTATTTGTCCAATGTGCCACTGCCTTGAGTAAGAGACTGTCTAAAGCCTGCTCTCTCCATGGCCGCAGGTCGTCTCCCATATTTTCTCCTAAATTCTCATCTAATATCGTAATGTTGTATTAGAGAGATTCAATGGCCATGACATTTTCGTGGATACATGGACATGTGGGTGGGAGTCGAGCCTCTTTTGAGCCTCTTTGTTCTTTCATTACCTGTAATTTGGCTTATTGATTGGCGTTTATCTAGTCATTCCTCATCTCTAAATCCAACTAAATTTCTATCCCTTTTCTTGTTCTTTCTTCTTCTTTTAATTGTCTCTCAAGCAGTATTAGGTCATCTTGACTCACCCTCACATTACTATGCTGTGAATTGGGGAATTTCGGATTCATTGTTGATCGGAATTCAACATTTTTCAACTGGTCCTGAAGGCCGTCTTATTCTAGTTGCATTCTTTTATTGGATCTATGTCTTGATACGTCATAAATCAAAAATACTACCCGTCACAGTTTTTTCTCTCCCTCTTATTCCTCTAATTGCAATAGGAGCTTCTGCGGGTTCGTTTGAACCAGTGAGCCAGACAATTGTTAGTCCATTTTCTCCTTCTCCAACATTGTATCCTTTCTTTATTTCATTAATTACTGGAATACTCTTGGGGGAGGCAATGATTCAAGCCCTTCCAATGTTTTTAGAAAAAGAAATCAGCTTCCTAAAAGCTCGTTTTGTAATTATTCTCTGGGTACTAGTCATTCTAGTAGTTTCTTTCAAAGATTCCATTTCTTCATTATCGCCTAGTGATTCTGCATTATCTTTCATTTTCTTTTCATCATTAATGATAGTTGCAGACATTATTGGTGGAGTATCTGAAACATTCCCCGAATCTAAAGGAGAAACGTGGGCCTCTTTGGCATTTACATTTGTTTTGATTGCAATTTCATTGATATTAATAAATTCATTTTCAGAAGGAATCT
Organism: Euryarchaeota archaeon UBA39; assembly: GCA_002503045.1. Taxonomy (GTDB): domain Archaea; phylum Thermoplasmatota; class Poseidoniia; order Poseidoniales; family Thalassarchaeaceae; genus MGIIb-N2. The sequence goes on from DAQW01000035.1 coordinate 1,875, forward strand.
CCCTTTTTGGTATAGGATTAATTTCTATTCTTTCAGTTTTAGGATCTCAAATCCCTTCATTGGGTTTTGATAAACGAAATAGGTCTGCACATAGGTGGAGTATTTTCGGAATGGGACTAGCATCATTATTATTGATAACATTCGAATCCTTGGATAAAATTTCAATCCAATTTCTTTCGGCGACAATACTCCTAATTCCGATTTCTTGGAATAGCGTAGATCGATATTCTCGTTCTAATGAATTAAGATAGTAATCGACCTCAAAAGAGTTATTTTGCGGCTATCATTAAATATCTAATTCAAGAATTTCAACTATCGGTCCTGATGGACTGGGATGGGAAAAATATGCAACATATAGAGCAACGCAGATCTTCAAGATACGGAAAAGGTGAACAACGGGTAATTCGAACTGATACTAATGAGACAGTACGAAAACTTCGAAGTTTGACAGAACGCGCCCGACTTTATGGTCGTGCTGAAGGTTCCCTAGTTCCTGTTGAAGCATTAGTAACAATTGAATCGGAACATTGGGTTTGGCAAACTGTTGATCGCCAGACACTCTCAGAATTGACTCATCGTTTAGTTCTTCAGATGAGAGATGGTCGTAGAAGAGAGTTATTCATGACACACTCATTAGATGCGGCAGTAGAGTCTGCATCTAGAATTGTAGAGTTCCACGATGGTGTTGTTTTAGTTGAAGCTTTAGCACCTTAACACCCATCTACTTCATGCGTCACCGTAAAATAGAGACCTCTGGTCGGAAAGGATGGTTAGTATGGCTAAGAAGAAGGATAACAGCGGCATTCAACAGGCCGCTGGATTGATTCGATATTTCGATGAAGAGTCAGAAGATGCTCTTCAAATTCCCAAGGGGGCAGTGTATTTTGCATGTTTTTCAATGTCCATAATTATCTATTTGGCAAATCATGGTGTTTGGCAATGGATTTGGGAAAAAATAGTTGGATAATTACTCCGACTCGGTCAAATCAACGAATGGAATTTCCTCACCTAGTTCCATATTTACTTGCTCTTCTAAATCTGAACGAGTTTTAGGATTAGATAGGATTAATGCTCTTTCAGCTCTTGACAAAGCTCTTGAAACAGCCGGAGCATTCCTATCATGAAGGGCTTGTCTTGCAATGGTGAGATTTTCCTTCACTTCAATTAAGTGCACATCGCCCCTTTTGTCTACTTTACCCATTAATCGCCTATATTTTTCTGCAATCAATTCTATATTTTCTGATAATTCGTCTTTTCCAGTTTTGATTAAATCAGTCCATTTTGATTGATGATTATCTATTGAAAACCCAGTTTTCTTTCTAAATGCGAATGGAAAGGATGTTTTCCATGGATCTCTACCTAAACTCGCAATAATATCAAAGGCAATTCTAGCAGCATCGTTTCTGGCCCCAATAATTTCTATTCGATTTAGATAGCATCTTGCAAATAGTCCAAATCCCCAATAGGATTCACTTCTGATTAAAATCTTTAATTCATTTGATTGTACAGAAATTGTCCAACACTGTTCATCGAAACCAGGGGGATCAATGAATTCAGGTGTAGGATGCGGCCCTAATGAACTGAGTACTGATTGAGCAACATCTCCAAGATAGACTAAACTTCCTCCTTCAGGCCAACTATTTGGTCTCAATAATCCGTCTGTATCCACTTTCATTTGTGGAGTGCCAGTACGAACTTGCGCCCAAAGTACAAACTTACCCTCCTCCATGAAGTTCGGTTCAGGTTCCTAGCAATGATTGCTGCGGTAATTTACGGTGATATTCATACGCCGCCAAGATAGGGAGGGGTTCATGGCGAAGGCTAGTAAGAAGGTCATAGAAGCGTTGACAGCAATTCCTGGAGTTGGTGAGGCAACTGCAAAGAAGTTAGCAGCAGCAGGAATGAGTTCCAAAACTGATGTTGTAAAAGCAGGTCTGAAAGGATTGAAAGCTGCAGGAATTACTGCGGGAACAGCAGCAAAGATTGCCAAAGCGGTAGCGTCTACTAAAGCCAAGTCTGTATCTAAGAAGGCGAAGGCAGTATCTAAGAAGGTTAAGGCCAAGAAAACCCCGTCATCTCCAGCTACAAAATCTAAGGTAAGTACAGAAGAAAGTGGGGTTCGAGGAGACCAGATAGGTACTAAAATTGCTGCTCCAAAAAGTGTTGCAGACATGCTCAAACGGGTAAATCGTTCAAATTAACCGCTTTGATGAAGTAGTGTCTTACCTTCTTTCCGTTTATGCCTAGGCGAAAGTACGGTCGCCTGACGAAACCTCTTGAAATCCCTCCAAAGGATAATTGTTCAAGATGCAGATCTGGTAAACATTGCCCAATTCCTGGACATAAAGGAAATGAGGTTAGGGCAAATAGACAATGGAGTGGTCCTGAAGATATGGATAAAAGGCAAAACAAGAAACGTCCTGGGCAAAAGCGATAATCATTCCTCGATTGCTGCACTTTGTGCTCTATGATATATTTCCCGAAGAGTTTGGTCACTAATGTCTAGATAAATTCGAGTGGTTTGAATGTTTGAATGCCCGAGAAGTCTTTGAATTGAAACTAAATCTACACCTCTTTCAAGTAATCCAGTTGCGAAGTTATGTCTAAGTGTATGTGGAGTTAATCTTGATCTCGGTATGTTTGCCGAATCAGCAATAGAATCCATCAGTTTCTGAATGTATCTTGGCGCAACTCTAATTGATCTCGTAGAGAGAAAAACAGCATCTGAATTTTCTCCCTTAGGATTTTTTGTATCAATTTGAATTCTTCGAGATCCGAACCATGCCTCCATTGAATCAACCGTCCTTTGTGTAAAGAGAACTAATCTGTCTTTGTTGCCCTTTCCCCCGTAAATTCTTGCAGATTTATCTGCCAAATCTAAATTATTCATATCAAGAGCACATACTTCTGAGACACGCATTCCCGTATCTAATAGAAGTGTAATAATGGGGTTAGCAAGTGGATTTTCTGAATTTAATGCTGAATCCCTTACTCTTTCAATTTCACCTTTGGTCAATGTTCGAGGTAATGGCCTTGTGCCTCCAGGTCTCTGAACCCAATCTGGGATTCGATGCCCTAAATATTTGAAAAGATGACCAATTGCAGCAATTCTAGCATTAATTGTTGCAGGTCTTAGATTTGAGATAGATTGTACAAACAAATCTAATCTTCCATTGTTTGGATCACATCTATCATGCATTTCTGAGATAGGCATTTCTTCAATATCAACTTCTTCTTCTTTAGGTAGCAGAATGGTTGCAAATCTTCTAGCAGATGAAAGGTATGCGCGAATAGTATGCTCACTTTTCTTTTCAGCACGTAATTGTGCTTCCCATAATGAAATCCAAGGAAGATGTTGAATTCGAACTAATCTAGATGGAAGGATTTGTCCAGTACCAGTATAATTTGAATCAAAAGGAGTTGCTAAACGTCCGTGAGGGCCATTTGGTGACCATCCGCTACGCTGTCGCTCATTGTCCATGGGTCCCATCCCATCCCCGAAGGGCATGATGGCATGGGGGTGTTATGTTTGAATCCTTCCTGACGAATGAAAGCAATAAATCCGGTTTTTGAATCTAACTTGATACTGCCGATGTATCATCATTCCCTTCAATATGAGATCTGATTGAATCTAGAGGTCCATATAATACGATTTGATCATTTGGTTGTAAGATTAACTCCAATTCAGGTGACCAGATATTTTCCTTTCCTCGAATGATTGTAACGACATTTGCTTCAGGTGGAACTACATCCTCAATTGATCGTCCAATAAATTGGGGCCATGTATTCAAAACTACAGTTACAGTACCAAAACCGCTCCTCTTTCTAACAATTTCATCTAAGTTTACTGATTGTATCTTGTGTCGTTTGGAAATCATTTCGATAATATGTCCTGCAACATTTACTCCTGATGCCTTTTCGATACCTTCTAACCCTGGGCTTGAATTTACTTCTAAGAGAATAGGTCCCATTCTTCCTTCCAATAAATCAACTCCTCCGACCTCTATCCCTAAGTGATTAGCTGCTTCAATGGCAACTTTTGCATATTCTTCTGGGAGGTCAATCTGTTCTACTCTCCCACCTAAGTGGTAGTTTGATCTAAATTCCCGTCCATTAGAGACTCTTCTCATTGCTGCCACAACTTGACCACCGACTACAATTACTCTGATGTCCTTTCCATGACTTTCTTTGATGTATTCTTGAACGAGCACGGTTTTTCTTTCAGCAATTAACCTGTATACCATCTCTTTTGCTTGACGTATAGATCGAACTAAGAATACTCCATCTCCTTGAGTTCCTTGACTAGTCTTGACAATACAAGGTACTCCACCAACTCGTGAAATTGCTCTTTCTACATCTTTCCACGAAGTTACTAGAGCGGTTTTAGGTACAGGTACTCCTTTTTGTGAGAGAATTTGACTAGCAGTTAATTTATCTCGACTTCGTAAGATTGCATCTGCACTATTTGCAACATAGACCCCCATCCGTTCAAACTGACGCACTACTCGTACTCCTTCTGTGGTTACTGAATATCCGATTCGAGGAATTACTGCATCTACATCCAATGGCCAACCTTCGTGAATTACTTGCCCATTTCTATCATCAAGAACTAAACTGGTTTCTAATGGGTCAACGATTTCTACAATCATTCCCGCAGCATCTGCTTCATTCACCAAACGTCGAGTACTATACAACTGTGGGCCCCTGGACAGAATACACAGTCTAGTTGCTCTCATTAGGCCGCGACCACCCCCGTTCTGTTTTCAATCCATCCCTGTTTTGGGGTTTTATTGAATACTAAAGGACGCTTCCGAGCGTCTATGCAGCCCCCCAATGCTGCCCCATCAGTTCCTGCAGGGCCTACATCTGCTCCGACTTCCATTGATCCAATTGCTGAGATGGAAGATAAGAGAAATAGAAAAGAAAAACGTGAACGTCAACTTGAGAATTTGAAATCAAATCGTTCATCTAAACGAATAAATGTATATCTTACACTTGGAGTTCTCACCTTATTATTTGGTTTCTCATTTTTCCCTTTATCTCAAGGAGATATTTCGTCTAACCCACATGAGACACTTTCTTCGGAGGAAGTTACTGCATGGATGGATCCAATGAGCCCTCAACATTGGACTCAAGAGCAAATTGAAGACCGTGCAGAATCCAAAATTTGGGATGGCAGTGATTTCAATGCTGGTTCCTTTGAACAAGATTTGAATTTAGGAATTTGGCAGCCATTCAAGTTAGGTCCATTGAATGACGTTCAAGTGAAAATTACGCTCAAAGGTTACAGATTCGATGGAAGAAATACTTCGTTTAATGTTGGTTTATTTTATGCCCCAAGTGGATGTGATTCTTTACCAACTACTGAGATTGTTTGGAATAGAGATTCCACCTCTCGTACAACAATATTGGACACAGCCGAATCTCCAGCGCTTCCTTCAGGAGGAACTCGTGAAGTTACATTAACCGTTAAACCTGGTCGTTATTGTTTGATTTTCCAGTATTTAGATTCACAAGATTACACTCATCCATCTTGGGCTAATACGCAGCAATTTTGGAAGGCAACAGTTGATTCTGAAGTTGATATGTTTTGGCCCAGAGCCTTTCTTCTACCATTATGCGTGTTGATTTTACCACTTTTAATTGCATCAATAGTCGGCGCTCAGAAAGCAGGTAAAGCATTCAAGCAAGTTAGATACCCTGAATCGTCTTCAAAAAGTACTGAAGAGCAAGTAATGGATGCTGCTGAGGCTGAAAGAGCAATGGGAATGAATTTGTCAACGGGTTCAGAAGGAGTTGATGAAGCCCAAGAAACTTCAGATCAACAAGATACTTCTGAAGACACATTAGAAACGGAAGATGAGAATGTTGAACCGGTAGAAGATCAATCGGAATCAGCAACTGAGTCTAGTTCAGGAGCCTCTCAGTATACCGATGAACAACTTGTAGCTGCTGGTTGGACTGCTGAGCAGATTGCTCAGATGCGTGACAATTCTTAATCTTGAAAGAAATCGCATTGTTCTGCACCTTTAGTGCAACGGTTTGATAGCGACGCGTGTTGACATCGGTATGTACGGAGGTGCAGTAATGGATCGGCAAGAACTTGAATCGATGACTGTCGCCCAATTGAAAATACTACTCGTAGAAAACAATTTATCGAAATCAGGTAGGAAATCTGAATTGATAGAACGTTTACTTGAATTATCCTTACATATTGATGATGATGATGATTTTCTCATTCTTGAAGAAGAAAATATTGATGACACTACTGTTATCGATAATTTTGATCCACCATCTTCTGGGGATAGTAAAATTGAGGTAATCGAGGCAACAATTCTTGATGCTGTTTTAGTAGAGGATGATCCTCCGTCTGAAAAATCCACCATTAAGTTACGTGAACCTAAACCTAAGAAAAATGAACCAATGATAGAAATAAAAATCCACGCTGGAAAACCTCGAAAGGCAGTAGTTCTGGGTTTAATTCTACTTGGTGCTATTGTAGCAGGCGGAGGATACTGGTGGACCTGGGTACAAGATCAACAATCATTCACTTCTGAGCCTTCTAGATATGGCGATTCTATGACATTTACAATGACTGATGGGCAGATTTCGGCTACAGGGGATGAGATGGTGAATCTATTGAGAGAAAATACTGGAGATGCGTTGGAAAAAGCATGCGGTGATTTAGAAGTTGCAATGAGTGGAACGGGAACCCAGTCATTTCGAAATGCCCCTTCATCTGATATTACAAATCCAAATGATCGTACATATGCCGGTTCTGCTGAATCAATTGATGGATATGGAAGAATTCATTTGACCGCAGAAAGAAGTTTATCTTATGATTTGAATGTAGATTTAAGTGGCCGAACATGGACTACTGATGGCAGTAAGTGTAGCAATAGTTTGCAATGGGAGATGAATAGTAATTCAGTAGCGATTGAGTCGATTTCTTGGGAAGAATTAACGGAAGAATCAACAATTCGATCAGTTTCATCACTAGATTTTCGCACTCCAGATAATGACCAGACTCGTATTGATGCTGTTTCTTTTGGAGGAACTGGTGTATCTGCAATTGATGGCATATTGCCATTTCTTTTGCAACCAGCAATTCCAATGGATTTGTATGATTCCTTTGGAACTACATTGATTGAACCAGGCGTAACTGGAGAGATCAATGGCTGGAATTATGTGATTAAGGATTCATTACGAGTGAATGGACAATTAGTTATTCCAATCGATTTGGAACAACCTTCGATTAACGCTTGCCTCGGTCATGCTAGAATGTCGTTACAAATTGTTGAAGGAAATCCTTGGCCTATTGAACAACATGTTGACATTTTAATCAATAAAGATAGAAAGTCGAATGAATGTGGAACAATTGAATCTGCTGCTTTGGAATTAACCGTTCCTGAAGGTCAATTGGTTATTGCCTACAAATTAAGTGGAACATCATTTAATCAGGGTGAAAGAGCAATTGATTGGGGGATTCTCTATTCTAGTAGGCCTGGCCCTGGTGAAGACATTCCCTCATCTCAATCACAATGGACAAACCATATTTCTGATGAATCAACAATTAGAGAGTTTACAGTTGAAGAGGCAGTTGAATGTTTGATGAATTCA
>DAQW01000108.1 GCA_002503045.1 Euryarchaeota archaeon UBA39
AAGGGAAGTTAGGGATAGAAATGGAGATGTTTTAGGACATGTTGCAGACTTAATATTCGATACACGTACTGGAAGTGTGAACTTTATAATGGTCCGAATCCAAACAGATTTAGATCCTTCTCAGTTGCCTTGGCCTTCAGAATCTGGAATGATATCTTTACCAATCGATGAAGTTCGTGAAATTTCTTCTGTAATTCATCTACATCGTTGAATCATCATTGTACTTGTGCGCATAACCGTCTTAAGGTTAGTATGCGCGTCTGAACATTGCTCCAGTCTACGGAGGGTGAACTTATGGCGGTACCGAACCTTTCTAGTGTAGGGAATTGGCTTCGTTCACCATCAGGAAAAAGGATGATTGCTCTAACCTTATTTTACCTCACTTTAGGACTTCTGTTCTCCACTGTTGCTGGAACATATATTGTACGTTCAGAAGTTCATCAAAGTGCTTATGGAGAGGATTGGAATGATTTGAGTTCGTTTAGAGCAGATATCAAGGAACAAGGTATCACTACAACTAGCATTGTTAGTAGTCCACTATTGTTAGAAGAAATACAGTCTCCACGTGATACTGTATTTGTTGTTTCAGGAATTGAGAGAGATACTATTTCACTTCCCAGATTTAGTGCAGATAGTAGTGTAATTCAATTGGTTGAAGGTTTAGGTTATTCTACATCTGAAATTGAAGCGATTAGTAACTTTGTTGAACGTGGAGGGACAATTGTTGTTTTAGATGACTTTGGGTATGCTCAAGGTTTGGCTGATGACTTTGGTTTGGGATATAGTGGTCATCAATTGTATGATACTCAGACATGGGATCCGGATTTAGATTTCAATTATGTTTGGTTGAATATTACTAATGGCTTCAATTATTCTTCCACTTCAGGGTCTCGAACCAATACTAATCCTTGTCTTGCAGATGCAGATTCGGACGGGACTCCTGATTTCTTAGAGGGGATTTTGGGGGTTCCTACATCATCGGACCTCGCACTTTGTTCACATCGCTGGGATTCTATTACCGCAACTTACAACATGGATCCTGGTTATGATTTATTGTTGAATCAACCCAGTGCTTTCGATAAAGATAGTGCTGGAGAAAATGCAGATGACAATTTGTATCCTATCGGATTTTCAACTCAAGATGCCTATTTAGATACCAATAATGATGGAAAATTAACTGTAGGATTTAGCGGGACTGATGCGGGTTCTGATGAACAAGGGCCTTTTGCAATGTATGTGAAATATTGTCGCTCAAGGAATTGTGATAATCCAGATTCTGGACGAGCCTATTTCGTTACAGATGGTAGTATGTTGGTAAATTCTATTTATGATACAGAAGGAGTTGAGAGTGGTGTTTACGGAGAATTCAATAAAACTCCAGATAGTAATGACAATCGTCGTTGGGCGCTAGATTTGATTGCCGAAGCGTTGATGTCAAATGATGGAAATGGTAGTATTTCAGAAGAAGCACAAGTCATTTTTGATGAGAGTCGACATCAACAACCTAGTTTCATGGGAGATACATACAATCTTCTCTATTACATTTTGATTTATTTTACCAATGATTGGATGGCTATGTTACTAATGTTCCTTGGCTTATTCGTTCTCTTTGAATTTATCATCATCAAGAAGTTAGATCCAGAACCATGGAGGCATGTGTTCAGTATTATCTACTATGGATATGGTGACTCGAGAAGATACGAATATTATGGAAGGGCTAACAAAATTAAACAGATTCTTTTGACTAGGGTTAGAAATGTAAATTCGTTAACTAGAGAGGAATTTGATGCACTTCCTGCAAGAGAATTACAAAAGATGGTGAACGATCCAGTGTTAGTTAAATTCATCTTTGAAGATAGACGCTATTCCATGGAGGAAATTATTGCAGTTATCAAGAGGATTAAGACTTGGGGGCGACGTTAATGTGGACTCGTAAAGCCTCAATACTTGGTGCAGGAGGGGTATCTCTAGTTCTTGTGGGCATGATGATGTCCAACTTCCAAATGATGGTATTTGGAGTAGCATTTGTTGCATTTTTAGCTGTTAATTCTTGGATTACTGGTCATGGAGATATACAAGTAGTTCGAACTCTAAGTGCAGATAATTTGTACAAAGGAGATGATTTGTATGTTGAATTAGAAATTACTAATCCATCTTGGCGTAGAACGCAACAATTGGAGATATATGACAACATACCTCATGAGATGAAATTACGCAGCGGTCTCAATTACATGCGTGTTAATCTTGGCCCTGGAGAAACAACCCGAGTTAGGTACGTTTTGAGATGTCCATTAAGAGGGCACTACTCTATTGGCCCAATATCGATTAGATATCGTGATTCGTTCAATCTTTTCTCACAAGAAATGTACGTTGACCATCGTTCCGATCTTATTGTTTTCCCACAAGTTCGTGAAATCGAAGAAGCAATGGTAAGAAGTCGCACACCTAAAATGTATACTGGTGCCACAACATTGCGTACTCCAGGGCCTGGAACTGAGTTCTTCAGTTTACGAGAATATGTTCCTGGTGATCCGTTTAAAATTATCAATTGGAAAGCATTTGCACGAACTGGGCAACTGATTGTAAATGAAAAATGTCGAGATGCAGTTACTGATGTATTTATTTTGGTAGATAGTCGAGACATTAGTAGAATTGGTACAGTTCTCAAGAATCCATTAGAGGTGGGTACTGTTGCCGCTGCATCTCTAGCCTCATATTTTATCAAACGAAGAGATAGTGTTGCACTTGCAGTATACGATGAACGACTTTCTTTCCTCCCTCCAGATACTGGAGATAAGCAGTATTTCAAGATTCTAAGTAGTCTGGCGGGAGTTGCTCCTAAGGGAGCAATGCCCTTACAAGCTGTAACAAATGCTCTTTCATCTAGATTTAGTCGTGGTTCACCTGTATTCATTATTAGTGCTTTAGAGGGAGATGGAACTACAATTCCTGCGATTAGAGACTTAGCAGGTAGAGGTCATGAAGTAATTATTTTGAGTCCAAGTAGCGTAGATTTTGAACGACTTGTAAGCCGAATCCCTAGAACTTCTTATGAGGTTCTAAAATTGGAGAGACAGAATAGATTGACTGCATTGGCAGGATTTGGCGCTAGAGTGATTGATTGGATGCCAGATGTTGAATTATCTCAAGCATTATTGCAGGTGAAAATGGGGTGAAATAATGGCTGAAGATGTTGCAATTCAGGGTGAGGGGCTGGAGACCTTACATCTCAAAGTACTTAGAAGAAAATGGCAAATTCTAGCATTACAAATCACTGCGACAATTTCTTTATTTTCAATGTATATAATGATGACAAGAACATATGGTGTATGTGACTCAGTCGAATCTTCTTGGTGTCCTGCACTTGATCATACACTTACTTTAGGCGTTATTGAACAGTTCTTACAAGGACAGCCTGAAGCGCTTTCTTTACCAATTCCTGATTGGATGACAGGTGTAGGTAATTTAGGAGATGGTCGCTATTGGATGCCTTTATTTGTGATTTCAATACTTGTGGCTGGATGGACAATTTTAGGTTTGCAAACTGCCAAATTGAGAAGACAGGTCAATATGGGAATTCTTGGCGCTGCACTATTGTATCTTGCAGGATTATTTGTTATTAATTGGTTAATCGGAATGATATTTAGCTTTGAGTTATATCTTCCATTTGGCCAGATTGACACCAATCGCAATCATGTCGAGTATCTTGTCGGGCCATTATTATTGTACATTCAACTGTTTATTTTGGTGTTTTATTTCTTACCTGTAATTTCTGGTTTACTTGGGATTTGGGGTATGTCGAAATCCAAGATTTCATGGGCAATCGGTTCAACAATCATTTATCTGGGCCTTCATGCTCTTCTTTCTTACGAAGGTGTCCGCTCTACTATCGAACTAAATCTAAACGCTCTTCCAGTCCAGATTGGAGAAGCAACAGAATGGGGTGGCTTAGTAGCTCCCGAAATAGTTCCTTTACTAATTATTAGTTTACTGATGATGATATTCTTGGAGTCGGGTTTCGCTACAATACGTTATGTCGAGTATGCATTTAAATTACCTGAATCTTGTAAAAAAGATCCAGAATATGTAAAACAATTTGACAATATTTTGAACATACATCTGCAACAAACTGTTGGTGTGACGTTCTTTGTTGGTTTGGTTACTGCACTTGCTTTGAAATTTGATGATTTAATCGTAGATCTGGTATCTGTTTTTGAAGGATCCCAGTGGAGTGAACAAGTGAAGGAATCTCTAGAACTTCAATTAACATATGGGACCGTAATATCTGCATTGATATTTGTGATATTTATTGCTGGCTTACGATATATCATTCCTTGGCCAAGGATTTCAGGATTAATCGAAAAGGGTATTCGACAGATTAGAGATCAATCGGTTTGATTATCGATCTAATAATCTTGACATAAATTCGGCGATTAGTAACGCGAAAATAACTCCTGGGAAACAAGTTAGGAGACCAATAGTTTGATTGTTTAAACCATCTTCTTGCATTGTTAGTATCCAAGATAATGAAAATACAATAAAGAATCCAAAGAAAAGGGAAAATATATTCCATAATCGTTGATTTTTGTATTTCCCCGAAACTTCTTCTCTACCGAGAAGTGTCTTATTCTGTTCTTCATCCATGTAATCCCGACCTTAGATATCTAAATCCGCAAGATCGTCTTCAAGTGAAGTTAAAGCATCTCTTTCAGAAGGGTTTACTGGCATTGATATTCCATTGATTGTAGATTCACGTTCACGTTTCATATTGTCAATAATTCTTACTTGTTCTTCGGTTTCCCTCATTTCTTGTAGCTCTTCAGATCCAATAATCGCTGATGTAGGAACTAGACCCAAATCTGAACGTTCAGAGATACTAACTCCATGAGAATCTGATGGATTGTCAAGACGTTCCCAAGTGTTCTTTTTATCTTTTAATGTATTTTCTAAATTTTCAACCTCTGAATCTTTTCGTTCCGGATCCATTTCTTCAAGTGCTCTAATATCTACTTCAGGTCGTTGAACTCCACTTAATCTACCTCTTTCAAATGGAAGCATTCCCACATTTTGGAATTTCCAAATTGGTCCATTGAATGAACCTTCATCTCCTGCCATTGCATCTAATCGTTTTGACATTCTTTCAAGTGCTTCAATTGTTGAAGCCAAATCAACAGAAGAGCCTGCATCCCTCATGTCTGCATCGATGTATATGTCGTCAAGAGCAGAACGAATTAGAGATTGAGTTTCAGAGGCAATTCGTGGTAATGCTTCAGGTCTATTCATCATCCGTTCAATGGATTCAATTCGGCTGACAGGCATTCCAAGATCATTGAGACTCCTTAACACATCTTGCATTTGACCAATAACAGTAGCTGCTTCTTCATATCCTCTAATAATCTCTTCAAGGTCTATGACTACATCTGTTACAATTTGCCCTAACATGTGGTGCAATCTTTGTTGTACTGACCATCTAGTTAATCCTCTAACTGCAGATGCTGTTTCAGGTGCTTGTTGCTCTAATAGTTCTACTACTTCTGATGAAAGCAAGTATCTAGGTGTAGCAGCAACTTCGTCAACAGTATGTTGGATTACTGCCAATCCTCTTTCTACAGCTCTATCGAGTAAGACCATCGACAAACCTCGACTTCTAGCATTTTCCATTCGATCAAGGACTGGCTCTAAGGCTTTGAGCCCATCTTCATCAAGAAGTGCTCTTGCAAGTGGTTCCTCTTGTAGGCGGGCACGGATACGTTCTGCCTCTGCTATATCCACTAATGCTTGTTCATGTGCATCAGTCAGTTCTTCTGCTTCAGACAAAACCTCTCTTAAATCAGCTTCAGAATGGGCTTTTCTAGCATCAAGATCACCCAATTCTCTCATCAATGTTCTTCTTTCTGCCATTAATTCTTTGAGTTCTGTTTGCATTAGGCTTTGACGCCTTTCTAAGTCGTTAACTCTTCCACGATCTTCATCAATTTGCCTTCTAATCGTATGCAGGTCTCCTTCTAGTGCTGCAACTTCTACTCTATGATTTCTCATTCGAGTTTCTGCTTCTTTTGTTTCAGCTTCTGCTTGTCTATGTCTTTCACGTAATGTTCCTACTTGTTCACCTAGAACCCTTTGGACTCTTTCGTCTTCAGATAAAGCGGTTCTTACTTGATCCAATCTTGCTTCAGAACTTTCTAATGTAGATTTTACTTCAGCTTCTTTTTTCATTAATTCCTCTAATTCTGATTGTAATTCTGTACGTTTTTTGCTTTCTCCAATTGCTGAGGCTATTTCAGAAGCCTTTCTTTCAACTTGATGTTCAAGTTCTGCAACCCGTTTAGATAAAGAATCTGCGCGATTCCGATCGGCTTCTGCATCTTTGGTAGCCCTTTCTTTAGCCAACACTGCTTGATCTAATCGATTTGAAATATCGCTTGTTCTTTCGTTTGCTTCATCGAGTAAGGCACTCTTTGCAGTCGCAGTATTTTCAGCTTCTGTTTTCTGAAGTTGTTCTTCTTCTAGAAGTCTTTCTAACCTACCTCGTTCTCTTTCTAAACCGATTTTATCTTCTTCAAGACGATTTAACCGATCTAGGACCTGCCTATCTTCTGGTTGTAATACTCTACCCCCTCGAGAATTGGGTAGAATTTTTGCCATTGGAACACCACCTGTATCCAATAGTTTCCATTGGGCTTTTGCTAGAGAAATAGATTCCATTCCCATTTCAAATTGATATAATGTATCCAAACGCTCACTCAATAGTGATTTTCTATTTTCTGAACGAGTTCTAACTGTCGCTATAGAGTTTGAAAGAGATGCTAAGGAAAAATCTGCAACATTCCCCCTTCCCAACGTCAATCTGGCGGCTCGTTCTAGACGATGAAGTTGTAAATCTGCACTTGGAGAAGATAAATCCTTAACGATTTGATCAAATTCACTTTCTTCTGATTGCCCGATTAATCCAGTTGGGATTCCATCTATTAGTAATATGAATACAGGTTCGTTTTTTCCTTCTGTTCTGATATGTCCTGTAATGTCTTGCATTTTGGCAGTAGATAGCATTGAGATTAGGGCATCTACTCCCCCCTTTCCTTCTCTAACTACAAATCCATCAGCGGGGGAATCAATTTCTGCATCAGGATCAAATTGAGGTTCCTCCATCATTGCAGCTGCATTCATCAATAAAGTCATTGAGTCTGCTCCACCAGTAGTCCAAATTGCTAATCCTGCTCCTCCATCTCTGGCTACTGTCATTTCATGTTCATCGAAAGCTTGCCTATACCATGGTGCAGGCGATGCTCCCATCAATTGAGTTAATGCATCCATTCCTCTAAGTTGGGCATCTAAATCGGCTGAAAGTGCATCAGGTTCACCTGGTGTAGACCCAGATGAATGAATCAAAATTCCATCTTCAAATGCTAATGCAGAGATCACTCCTGTTTCTTCTGCCAATGCATCAACAATTAATGGCCACTCGTGAGTAGATGCAGGTAATCTTCTTCCTGCAAGGCCTAAGGTTCCGAGAAGAGCAGGATCTGCTAATGATTCTGGTAAACCATCGATTAGTATTCGAACTTCTTCCAATAATAGGGTAAAGGCTCGATGTTTCAATTCATGGGCATCCTCTAATTCCACCAATCGTGCTTTACCTGCCTGTCCACCGACATAATGTCGTTTTTCCTCTGCCTCAGTTAGCCAACCAACAACTCGTCCACCTGCGATTATTCGATGAGCACAGGGTGCACGTGATTTGGGTTTGTAAGTGGAGATAACTCCGCATTCAAAATCCATAATTTCATTCATTGCACTTCCATCGAACAATTTGTCGATTGCATCTCCGTGTGGTAGTTCAAACATCTAATCACCTAGTAATTCGGCAAGATCATTTTTGATTCGTCTTGCTTCATGGGCACAACGTCCCAATCTTTTTCCTGAATCCATGTCCAACCATAGTACAGCGTCTTTTCCAATAGCTGAAGCATACAATGCTCCATTTTCGTTTTCAGACCACCATTCTACTAGTTTTCCAATTCCGCTTTCTGAGGCCATTCTTTCTGCTCGAGTCCAACTGTGGACATAATCGGAGCATTTGTCTCCATTCAAGTCCATTCCATCCAAAATAACTAGTCTAGAATTCGTCACACCAGGCAGGTGCATGAAGGCTCTAACAACATTGATTGGCATGTATCAAGCGCTTGGAGGCAATATACGCCTTCTTGTACTTGTCCCTAATATTGGACTAAGGTGGTGTTTTGATAGAAAATAGAGAATCTCCAAAATCTGAATGTAAATTATTCTTCAATTGGGGAAAACATGCGTTTATCAATTAATGAATTTTTCAATTGCAAATTCTATTTTTCAATTGAAAAATTGAACGATTTATTCAAACCATTTTGCACTAGCCCCTCATCATGAGCGTGGCATTAGAAGTGCAGACATGCTCCAGATGTGATCGTGATTCGCTTGTC
>DAQW01000138.1 GCA_002503045.1 Euryarchaeota archaeon UBA39
ATTTGGCCCTGAACCAGTTCCAAGTCGAACTTTTACAGAAACTGGTACATCACTAGCCGCAATACATGCCCGAACCATACTAACCAATCTATCAGGGTCTCCAAGAAGAGCAGCTCCAGCTGAATTCCTACATACTTTCGGAGCAGGACAACCAAAATTTAGATCGATGATGTCTGCAACTGAAGATAGTGCACGAGTAGTTCCTACCATCTCTTCTTCAACACCTCCAAAAATCTGAGGAATAAATGGAGATTCTCGAGGATCTGATTCTAATCTTCGCCAACTTCGGGCATCATCACGATTTAATCCGGCAGCAGCAGTAAATTCTGTGACTGTAATGTCTGCGCCACACTCTTTTGCTAATAGACGAAAAGGAAGATCCGTTACTCCCGCCATCGGAGCGAGGTAAAGTGGAACGGGGTCCATTATACACCTCATAGTGTGCAGGGGTCTTGACTCTGACGCGAATCAAGTAATCAGAATGAGGACTCCCAGTCTTCAACATTCTCAGCAGCGGCCCATTGGTCATCGGTAACTCTACCTTGAGCTTTGACAACTTCTCTAGCAAGTAACCAATAGACAAGGGCTAAACTTCTACGACCTTTGTTATTGGCTGGAAGAACAAGGTCTACGAAACGTAAAGTATTGTTTGCATCACAAATTCCCACCACTGGAAGGCCAGAATTGACTGCCTCGGATAATGCTTGTTGATCTGCCTGTGGGTCAGTCACAATGATTACTTCTGGTTCAATGTAACTGCGAAGTCTAGGATTAGTAAGTGTACCTGGAATAAATCGGCCAACAATATGTCTAGCCCCAATAGCTTGAGCGAAACGTCGAGCCGGGCGCTGCCCATACTGTCTTGCACTCACCACCAAAATATTCTCTGGCTTGAATTTGTTAAGGAAATTAGACACGGTGGAAAATCTCTTGTTTGTTTCATCTAAATTGATTAGATAGAGGCCCGTTCCTTCCTGTTTCTGATCTTCAAGAAAAGGCACCATATGAGCGCTACTTTGTTGTGTCCCAATATGGACGAAATGTTGCTGATATATATCCAATGGGAGTAGGTACTCAACGTCACTCATGATTATCAGCGTCGTGGCCACCTGCCCCCCATTCATAACCACTTCGCTAGTGAAAGGTGTTCAAAATCTACGAATTATTCCGCCCCAAGCCCTTTGTATGGCCCTCTATACCATCTATCGATGGAGCCTACGACTCGCCTACGAAGTCCTCTAAAACAGGGGACTGAAAGGTCAGATGGATTCTGGGAAGACTCAGAAGGGAAAACTCTCAAGGTTTCAGCTTCAGAAATTGAACGGTATGTTTACTGTCCAATGAGTTGGAGAATGGAAATTGAGGGAATAAGCGCCAAAGGAAAAGAAGTTGAATTGGGAATTGAAAGGCATCAGAGAATGCATCAAATGATTGTTGAAAAAATCGAAGCACAAAATGCCTTTACTAGAAATATTGTCATTTGGTCATGGTGGTTTGCTGTTGTCCTTACTCTTGCTGCAGATACTGCTGCATTTTATTTCGTTCAAGATGGTTTAATTGATTCCGAACTGGCTAGTATGATTGGAAAATTCTTGGTTCTATTGGCTTTAGTGTGGCTAATCCTAGCTATTGTACTACTTATTCTTCCTTGGAGGAGGTGGTTAGGATGGAATGAAATTCTTTCATCTTCAGAAGAAGATCCAGATATTGAAAACGATTTGCAACCTCTGAATACCCCCTTAGAATTGGGAGAAAAAGGATGGTTGACCTTTGGACGTCCTGAGGCATTAATCCTGTTCTCAGCAATTGCATTAAGTTTGCATGGAGTTGCATTGACGTTTGCTCAAAACAGAAGTTTAGCGACCTTTGCCCTACTGGTTTTAGCATTGATTTGGACGTTATTGGCTACAACTAGATTGCAAGCAGCACTAACTGCAAATAAACGAGTAAAAGAGAAAGACATTGAAGGAGGTCTAGAAGATTTAGGAGAAATCAAATACAGCGATGGTGGTGATTCAATTCTCTTAGAAGACAAAAAAACTGGATTAAGAGGTAGGCCCGATCAAATTACTAGAATTGGAGAGGACTTAATCCCTGTAGAATTGAAAACTGGAAAAATTCCTAAAAAACCACATAAAAGTCATCGATTTCAAATTCTGGCATATTTACATTTGATTGAATCAATGACCAAATCACCTCCTCCGTTTGGTTTCCTACGATATGGTACTGAATCTGTTTTCTCAATAGAATGGAATCAAAAAGAAAAAGAAAATTTATTTTCTGTTATCAAAGAAATCCAACAAATTAGTGTAGAAGGAGGGGCAAAAAGAGATCACAATCGCCCAGGAAAATGTGAATCATGTAGTCGAAGACAAGATTGTCCAGATAGGTTAGAATTTATTCCAACTCAATAAGATCGGTACATTCACCTACTTCGTGAATCTCAGCGAAAAATACACACGGACGAGACACTGTAACATATACTGAAAAGGAATCATAAACAGAAAAGATGTCAATTGGTGTCTCAACACCTATACCTCTTGATTCTACAGTGAGTAACCACTCTCCATCTTCAAAGGGAGATGAATCTTCATTGATGTATGTCTCAATGAATTCATAATTCTCTGTTGCTCTTTCTGTAACAAAGGGAGTCCCACTAGGATATTCTCCAGGTTCCCAAACAGAAATCTCGACATACCTCGCCCCAACTTCTTCGACTAAACCGGGAAATGTTTCGTTAACTAAATCAGAAACTGCGTCTCCAATAGATGCATCAAAATATATTTCAATTTCACTAACTGTAGGATCTATCATAAATTCCGATTGATTCGAATATTCAGTTGATTCAAAATCTTCAGTGTCAAAAGTATAATCCCATCCAACTCTAGTATCTTGATTCCTACTTTTTGGGTCCTCTTTCATGTCTTCCATTAGTTCTCTCATCGAAAGAAGAGAGAGGCACCCAGGGCTCATCAAAGTTAGAGTAATCAAAAGAGAAAGAGCAACTCTTCGATTCAAGAAAAAATGATCGCCCATTCATCCATCTCCTGTACGCCTGTCTGCACTCATAGGGTTCGTCAATGCTATGCTCAGACCCCCTCTGTCATCACTCAGGCAGTTGTTGGAAGATAGTCAAGATGTTCAATCCTGCGATTCTTCAGAACCTTCCTCCTTGTTCTTTCTTCGAATACTACGTCTCCTCTTAGGCTTTGGATTTTCTTCTTCTTCCTTTTCAGATAGGCCTTCTGTATGGCCAGCTTCTGATGAAAGAGAACTGAAATCACTGGTCTTATCCAAAACCAATTCACTTCCTACTTGAGCTGAAGGGTCACTTAATTCATCAAAGACAACTTTCTCGCCTGGAAGAACCCCTTCTTCTCCTGTTAACTCAAAGATATCTTTGCGAATATTCGCATCACTTGCACTCAGTTCAACATCTTCATCTTTTAATGCACGACGCTTACCCTTTTTCTCTAAGAAGGAGTCAATATCTCGTCCCGCTTCCAACTGGTCATGAAGAGTTGTGGTAACAACTTCATCTGCTTCTTCATCCACAATGGCCATTTCTTGTTCATATTCTTCCTCAATTGATCGGATTTGACTTTCGGCCTTTTCAAGGCCTGTTTCCCAATCATCTTCAATCAAATCTTCTGAAACTCCAAAGTTTTGCATTTGGTCATCGAAGTCCTCAGTTCCAATGACAATTTCTTCATCTTCATCATC
>DAQW01000068.1:0-6330 GCA_002503045.1 Euryarchaeota archaeon UBA39
CAAAACCTCAACAGGAGAAGACCATGTTCCATCTACTAATTTGATGAATTTCAACGAAGATGATGCATTAAAGAAAATATGTGGAACAAGATCGTAGTCAACCGCTAGTGAGAATGTATCATTGGTTACATGAGGAACGGGAATAAACGACCAATCAGAAGCCGAATTACAATCGGACCATCCTCCTGAACATGAGGTATACATGATTCCATCTGTAGCATAGTCTTCGTGAAGATAGACTGCATGAACAGTGCCATCAACAGCTACTTCTATGTCTGAAGTAGCAAATGCCGTTCCCGTAGAATTTTGAGCGACTTGGACATATGATGTCCAGCCGTTGTAGGAATTATTGGTCTGGACATTGAAGCTATTGGTAGAATTAGAAACGGTATAAGATAGCCAAGCGTCTCCTGAAGGATTGATGGATGAATCAAAGCCTGCTCGGCTTCTAAAGTCATTAGATGCTGAAGAAGCAGTCCAATTTGATGAATCTAAACAGTCTTCTGATTGTACACAACGATTAGTTTGGAGTAGGTAAGTGGTGAATGGAGCGGCAATGATTTCTAAATCGCCATCATCAAATTGGATTATTTCAGTATTGTACGTATTTGCGGGTAATGTTGAAAGTTGTACATGGTTCCATTTTCCATTGGCCTTTGTTGCATAATGAGTGTCGTTGTTGGTAGTATCGTAACCTATGTCAGACCAAGCGAGATGAGGAATATCATTCTCATCAAAAAGAATACTGAGGTCGCCAACTGATGAACCTGCTGCGGATGAATACGGATACTCATAGACCCAAATTCCATTGTCATACATGGCAAATCGAAGATTATCTGCATTATCATCAGTATACAGAATTGCAGGGCATCCATCGGAACGGAATGCCATGTCTATCTTGCGACCATTTCCTGAGTTATCCAATTCCTCTGCTGGCAAAATATTGGTTTCATGAAGGAAGGGATCAGCCCCCCCACAATCAACCGATTCATATTCAGAATCCAAGCCCAATTCAACAACATTCGCTAAATTATCACTCGAACTGTCTCCAAGAGCTTCTGTGTTTTCATAACCTAAACGACCATTGACTGAAGTACCCCAACACTTGACTGGCATGTTACCCGCCTGTTTCAACATACAAGCAAAATTCTCACCAACTTCTACAGCAAATGGATTGGGGCTTGAGCCTAAAGCAATGGCTGGGAGATTTGCCCCCATTTCATTCACATCATCTCCTCTGTGAGCACTTGGACCACTAACACCAATTCCCAAATGACCGAATAGATTTCCTCCCCAACACTTCACGTTATTGTTGCTTAATGCTACACAAACGTGATCATATCCAGCATCGATGGTTCGAATAGTTGTGGAACCTGTAGCAGTTAAACTGATTGTAGAAAGACTGCTAATTGGTTCGGAGCCTGAATCTCCGTAGTTATTGCTGTGACCTAACCCTAGTTGGCCTACATCATTCAACCCCCAACAAATTGCTTGATTGTTGTCCAGTAAGGCACAAGTGAATCCTTCTCCTGCTGTAATATCGATAGCATAGCGCCCAGACGGGAATGAAATATTGGTTAGAGTCTCTGCTGACTCATCTAGAATATCTTCTGTACTTCCAATACCGAGTTGACCGTAGTCATTGCCACCCCAACAAGCAACATCTCCTGTGTCGTAGAGTACGCATGTATGGTCAGCCCCTAACGCCATATCAGAAACTGTAACTCCAGAAGGAAGAGGGACATATGATACAGAGTCGCCAACTTGATCAGATTCTTGTCCAAGATCTGTTGTGTTGCCCATACCAAGCTGTCCGTTGCTATTTTCGCCCCAGCAGGTCATACTTCCATCATCCAAAACAACACATGTATGATACCATCCAGCAGCAATTTGTGAAACATTTCTACCTGTTGGAGATGGCCAAAATGGGAGATAATCTCCGGTCTCGAGATATCCGTCTCCAGCACCGTTGGAATCAGTATATCCTAATCCAAGAGCATTGATGTCTCCAAAACATTTCACAGAATTGTTCGTGAAAAGTATGCAAGTATGGGCCATTCCCAATGCAGCGCTCTCAGGTATCAGGTCAGTTCCCAAGTTCAGATAGGGCAATTGATCCCCCATTTCATCAACTTCATCACCCATACTTTCTGAGTTACCAATACCCAACTGACCTGCGGTGTTGTTCCCCCAACACTTCATGAGGTCCCCTTCAGTAATCACACATGAGTGCCCTCCGCCAACAAAAAGTGAAGCTACATCGTTATTGGATGGTACTTCTGAAACATCATCAATTAAATCCAATGAGGTATCGATTTCAGATTGGAAACCATTCGAAGTATACCCAACTTGAGCCATTGTAATCATGAGGAAAACAAGTACTAGAGATCGGGCTTTCAAAGCATAGCGGCTGCTCATGACGTTTACCAGATTTTCATGATATTTTACATCCAGCCGTTCATGAACGGTTTGAGCGTTTTTTTGATGATTTGTGGCGGTCCCCGTAGGGGACCGTGAAATATCAGAATAGGACGCATGGGACATATGGTCGGATTAGCAGCGGTTGGATCGTTGCTTGCATTCGTTGCAATTGGCCTCATTACTCCTGGACCAAATAATCTAACTGCGTTGATTCATTCAGGATTGCATGGATTTCGTTCCAACTTTCCTTTGATTTTTGGTATGGCAATCGGATTCATCAGCCTACAATTTGTCGTCCTAATACTTGTTGATTTCATCAACCAAAATAATACGATGTCAATTGTCTTACATTGGATAGGTGTTTCTTTTATCCTTATTATAGCACTGGTAATTGGTCGATTGAGACCACATAAATTAGAACGACAAAATTTACCACGACTGGGATTCAAAACTGGATTCTCCATGCAATGGGTAAATGGAAAAGAATGGGGGTTTGTTACAATATATATGGTCACCTTACTCGATGATTTTGGAGGTGGATTTGAGGGAGGGATTTTGATCATTGGAATTGTCAGTTCTGTTTGTGTAATGGCCATTCTAGTATGGTCATATTTTGGTGCGAATCTTGAACAATATATGACTGACCCCAAGATTGCACCTAAGCTATTTCCAATTCTAGGATTAGCTCTCGCAGGACTTGGAATAATTATTGGATTGAATGGTGTTAGTTAGATTTTTTAGAACGCCAAGCGTGTATTATCGAGGACTCCGCCCTTTGGAGATGTTCAGAAATTGTGGATTGTCGCAAACCGAGTGTCGTCGCAATCTCTCTTTGTGTACATTTTCTTGGAAACTCATAGTATCCAAGATTGAGGGCTGTTTCCATCACAAGATTTCGCTTTTCGGCCAAAGTAATTGATGATGGCTCAGTACTGAATTCTTCAAACATCCTTAATTCTGAATCTACAGACATTTCTCTTAATATCCGAAGAGTCTTAAGAATCTCAGACTTTAAGCCTCGCAAGGTGATGAAAATATGTTCAGGAGTAACTTCTGAGGGTTGGGTAAACCAAACTCCTTGGAGAGACCCCATATTTCTAGCAAATCTGCCCCCTAATTCTCCAATGATTATGGAAGAACCCTCCTCTTCCTTCAGAATTTCAACGACATGTAATGCGGGTACCTCTTGATAATCAGAAAGAGGTGCCGTATGCTTGACATGAAGAATTGCACGGATTTTTAAATCTGGATGGGTAACATTTTCCATTGAAATAAATTCGACTAAATCAAAAAAATCTAGCAACTGAGAAGCATCTATTGAAGCAAAATTTTCAGGACGAATCCGAACACTAAGGTTTCTTAATGCTGACATAAATATCCGTTATTCAACAACTTATTCAGGACATGTCATTTCTCTTTCGAGACAACTTATTACTGTAATAATAACACATCTTCAAAAGACGTAGATAATGGCCTAGGCCATCTTTTTCCATCTTTTCTTGGAGTTGAGTGTTTTCCATCAAAACATCTCCCCAAATATTGGCTGCTGTACCTTTCTTGCCCTTAGGCAGTTGGAAAGTATCTTTCACGGTCGGCTCTAACAAACTCTTCCATACTGCATTCGGATTAACTGCACAAGTGACCTCTACAACCACTTCGTTCTCTCTAACTCCAGTGCCTTGTTGCCAAGATCCTGGGCCCATGTCTGCCAAGAATGGCATACACAAATCTAGTACAGAAAGTCCAGTGACTGGGTCTGCTCCTGTCAATTCTGTGAACGCATCACGTAATTTCCCACGATCTGCACCACGTTGACCAGTCATCATTCGAAGTTTATCAATTGAAGTTGGTACAAGGAATCGGATATCTGTGTAGTACACCAACGGCTCATCAGAAGTCAATGGAGAGAACAGCTTCTGGTAAGGTGCACCATCTCCAGATTGATCCGTGATCAAATCTAACGGATATACTGTCTTTAGAGCATTAGTAGCTACAGACTGGATTAAACGATTCATTAGACGCTGTGGAGCAGCACTGACTTCGTTAAAGGTTGCTTGATATTCTTCCATTTGGAGAACTTCGTAACCTCTTACAGCAAGTAGTGAATGTACAGTCGGACCTTGTTGAACTCCATCTTCTCCGCCCCAGTTTGCTTGAGAAATCCATCTCTGTCCTCGAGCCTTGGAACTTGGAGTAATGAGATCAGCATATTGACTCATTCTTCGAGTAACACGGTTCTGGAAATCTGCTTGATCTAACTTTGTGAATACAGTGGCTTGATAATTCCCCTTAAGGGCGTGATCAGCAACTTGACTTGCGCTTACATTTGTTAGTAGGTTAGCTTGATCTTGAGGATAAACGAGAAGACGTCGTCGACCTGCTCCTTCGCCCAATGTTCCAATATTCGGATCAGTGATTAGGTAACCCAGTGTTGCTGTATACTCAAACAACCGACCATAACGATCTTCATCACTGGCCTTCTGAATCCACTCATCAAGACCTGGTTCAACGATATGCATCTCAAGAGGAACTAAATCTGAACCTCCGCCAAACATCTGGCGAACAGTTGCTGAATTCATCATTCCCATGATAGTGTACAATGATGTCTTTCCTGAAGTAAGGAAGATATCGGTGATTCCATCTTCACCGAATGAGTCTCTTCTGTCAGGCATATTGACCAGGAGATTGAAAGCAGATGGAGTCTCTCGATTTCCATTGACTGCATTCCAAATCCAATCGAATGGTCTAGTCATAAGGTAACCATTTGCGTCTTTTCCAAAACCAGCAGGAGAGTATCGAATCCATCCCAATCTATTGTTGTAAGTAACATTCCTATGCATCAATGATGGATAGTATACTCTTTCTTGGGGATCAGAGCCAGGTACCACACCACGGTGCCCAAGGCCCCAGACTAAGGGTTCCCATTCAGGGAATCCATCATCAGTTACTCCAAGGAACATATGGTTATCAGATGGAAGATCGAAATCTGTTGGATCGCTGCGAACTTGAAGTGAGCTGCCCATTCTATCTTCATCTCCAGTTGAACAGAAAACAAGTGTCTGAGTAGTAACAACTGTTGCGGGAGTCCACATGTTGGCTTGCAATATTGTCTTCTGCTTAATCCAATCAGCCATTGTGTTCAAATCTCTTTCAAATCGGAAGCGCTCTGATTCAATCCAACTAGAACCAAGTACAATGTTAGTGTTCAAGAATTTTGGAGAGCCTTTGCCAATGTATCTTCGTCGAGGGTCTTCAACTGTCATATCGGAATCCATCTGAGGGGCCCATGGACCTGAACGTGGAATATATTGGAGAAAATCTTCATCGTCAAATGCATACGATTGAGGAGATGCAATAGCACGCTCAACTTGACCCATTAGCTCAACATAAGTTTCTGTCGCCTGAATTCGCCTGTGCTGGCGAAGTTTTTCATCTGAAATCGAACGGTGTTCCCACATTTTATCTCACTCTCTAAAATTTCTTGTGAGGATCCTCATGTTCCTCTGGTTTGACGACTAACTTGTCTAAGAATGGCAATGGAATTAGTCCGGTCATCAAAATACCGACCACCAACTGAATAAGGCCGAGTAAAATCTGCCCTACGTCCATCGATTCTTCGCGTATTCCCAACACAACCAACACCAGACCAAAGAGGGCCATAACATAAGGTGCTGCGTTCATTTTCTCCATCTCCGGTGGCATCCGCTGGGATATCGTCATCCCTCCGTAGGCGTTCACGCTTTAATATCGATGTCGATAAAATAGTGCAAATATATCAAAATCTTCTCAGAACTTACGATGCATCTTATCTGGGCGTGAATCGTCTTCGGGAGAAATTTGGCCATATCGTTCTTGCATACTCAAAACTGGCTCTTGCGGAGGTGCTTGAGGCTCTGGTTCAGGTTCAGG
>DAQW01000068.1:6708-8526 GCA_002503045.1 Euryarchaeota archaeon UBA39
GGTTCCGGTTCTGAATCGAACATCAATTCAGGAGCCGATGGCAGGTCCATTTCTAATTCATCAATCAGCTCAGAAACATATTGGCCGCCCATTGCTGCCTTGACATAAGACTCGATATCCTTCGCTTGTTCCTGAGAAATTGAAAGTTCTTCAACTAAATTATCGATCATTCTACGTTCATCTGTGGACACTTCTCCATCTTCAAAACTAATTGAAAAAGAACGAACAAGTATGGATAGGGGCCCTCCAGTATTTTGTCCAAATTGACTTTGGATGTGAGATCCAATGAGAGGGAATCCTCCAATTCCAACAACATCTCCCACGACTATTTCTTCATCATCAACAGTAACAGTTGATGCCATGTAATCCCCATGCACTACATTGGCTCTTTCTCGACCAGAAGAGGATAAAGAAAAAGCGGAACCAGGTACTCCTTCGTTGAGGATCTCTCCTGATTCTTGTAATCGCCGTAATGCATCACATAATGTTTCAACTTCACCATCTACTACCGATGCCACTGCTTCTACAACTGTGGGCGATGTTGGGTCTTCAGTAATTGCAACATACCTCAAATGTAAGAGGATACGTTCTCTCATGGACAATGTCCGCGTGAATCCTGCGCCTTCAGGAGCTGTTGCTGATGGATCAGCGGGAGGAACCTCAACTGGTTCGGGAATATGGTCACTATCACGAATCTTCGTTAATTCGGTCGCCATAGCATTCAATTTCTTTTTACCAAAAATGAAACGAAAGAGGAGCAAGAGAACGAAAAACGCGCCAAAACCGAGGCCAATAGTCATCGGGTCGACGGTCATCTAGATTCAAGCCTCATGTCTCAGAGCCATAACCTATTCATGAAAGGTTGCTGCTAAAAAGGGAGGTTTGACCGCACCCGAAGGTCCCGAAGGACTTTCGGATGGGCCAGGACGACTGCTCTAGGCAGTCTCTGGAGAAGTGGCTAACCACTTATGGTAGATACTGGGTCAATCAAGACTCGAGTTCGTCGAGAATGCCGTCCCCGTCATCGTCAGCATCGAGGTGATCCTCAACGCCATCGTTGTCGTGGTCGAACTGACCGGTTGCATCGTTTCCATCGTTGTTCTCGAACCAGTCGGATAGGCCGTCGTTATCGTCGTCCGTGTCCGTCTTGTCTTCGAGACCATCGTTATCGTGGTCGTAGCGCCAGCTTCCTGCAACACCATCGAACTCGTCAACGTCGAGAATCTCGTCGTTGTCATCGTCCGGATCTTCAGCATCATTCATACCATCATTGTCGTGGTCCCTGGAGTAATCTTCTCCGTTAGGGCCCAAGTCATTGATGTTGTCAATACCGTCGTTGTCGATGTCTAGGTCCACGTTATCCGAAATACCGTCGTTGTCGTGATCGTAAATGTCCGTATTAGGGTCACCGTCGTTCACTTCTTCGCGGTCATCAATTCCGTCACCATCATCGTCTGGATCAGTCGAATCTGGATCTCCGTCGTTATCGTGGTCCTCAGGATTGCTGTCAACGTTATCAGGGATGCCATCATTGTCGTCATCATTATCGATGTCGTCTGGGATTCCATCGCCGTCATTGTCGTTGTCGCCGTTCTGCTCCTGGTTGTCGAGTTGCTGACCTTGCTGCTGGTCCGATTGCTGACCTTGCTGGCCTTGCTGACCATTTTGGGTCTGACCGGTGTCTTGCTGGTCCTGACCATTCTGGTTATCACCATTCTGGTTCTGTTGATCTTGGCCTCCTTGCTGGGCACCTTGTTCGCCACCCTGCTGTTGTTGACCTTGACCATTGTCCTGCTGTTGACCTTGCTGGCCTTGCTG
>DAQW01000125.1:0-819 GCA_002503045.1 Euryarchaeota archaeon UBA39
AGTAGCTTCGACCTTTACATCATATTCTTGTTTATGTTACCTCTAATCAACGGATTAGCAACAAGCGTGATGCTAGAAACTGCGATTCTAGTTCGTGGACAAATGGATCTTAGGAATGCACTTTCAACCGCATTTGGAATGTCGTTTATCTCGATGCTAATGATGGAAATTGCAATGGAAGCTACTGATTTGATTTACACCGGTGGTCAATTAGGATTGGATCCAATGGCCATAATTCCAATGTTAGTTGTCGGTTTCTTGACTCCTTGGCCATACAACTACTGGCGACTCAAAAAATATGGTGTATCCTGCCATTGATTTTTAATTTAAAAAACGGACAGAATGAATTGAAATTTCAAAATCAGTAAATCGGAACGTTCAATGAACCGAGATTGTAGAGAGGGGTGAAGGAACAATGACATTGGTTGCTCTTCTCCAATTAGACCATACTGTTGGGGACATAGATGCTAATGTCAAAGCAATAGAAAATGCTGTTGCTATAGCTCAAGAAAATGGTGCAGAATTAGCGGTTAGTTCTGAATTGGCAATTTCAGGATACCCCCCCAGAGATTTACTCGAAAAACATGGTTTTGTTAGACAATGTATTGAAGCGACAAAGTCACTACAAGTCCCAATTCCCACAATTATCGGAACCCCCATTCCTCCTGAGGCCGAAAGAAGGAAACCGGGAAATGGTGCAGTTAGAATCATTCCAGGACGCCCTACTAGGGTAGTAACACAGAAGCAATTACTACCAACATACGATGTATTTGATGAAGAAAGATACTTCCACCCCGATTCAAAACCAGGGATTTTGAG
>DAQW01000125.1:1236-6269 GCA_002503045.1 Euryarchaeota archaeon UBA39
CCTATAGAACAATTATCTTCATTTTCTATTGATGGAGAAGCACTAAGAATGTCGCTAAATCTATCTTCTTCTCCATATCATATACAAAAACAAGAAACTCGTTCAGAAGTTGCCAGATGTGCTGCAAGGACACTTGAACATCCATTCTTACTATGCAACCAAGTAGGTGGTAATGATGATCTAATTTTTGATGGGAGAAGTCTCATTGCATGGCCAGATGGAAAGATAATTCAGGCACCTGCATGGAAAGAAGGGATTCTAATAATTGATACCGATAATCAGAGTGGGAAATTCCTTTCATTAAATGAACAAGATGTAATCGAATGTCAAATCTTTGAAGGTGATCTCCCAGAACATGATCGAAATTCTGAATTACTGGAAGCCATCACTGTTGGAATCAGAGATTATTGCATGAAATCAGGACTTCAATCCGTGGTTCTTGGAATGAGTGGAGGTATAGATTCCGCAGTATCGGCAGCTGTATGTGCTAGAGCATTGGGGGCAGAAAATGTGATTGGAATTTCGATGCCCAGTCGGCATTCAAGCAAACACTCGATTACTGACGCAGAATATACTGCAAAAAGTCTTGGAATTGAATTATTATCCATGTCTATTGAAAAAATGCATGATTCTGTAGAATCTACCTTGTTATTCGAATTAAACAATGGACACTCAGTTGCTGCAGAAAATATCCAGTCAAGATTGAGAGGAATGCTGGTCATGGGGGTTGCTAATGCAAGAGGGGCAATGGCTATTGCTACAGGAAATAAATCTGAACTTGCAATGGGTTATTGTACACTTTATGGAGACATGGCAGGAGGATATTCACCATTAGGTGATGTATGGAAGACTGAAGTCTATGAATTAGCTAAAGCAATTAATGATGAAGCCAAATCCTCAGGATTAAATCCACCAATTAATGACTCCACGATGACTAAACCACCTTCTGCAGAATTGGCTCCCAATCAAACGGATCAAGATAGTCTTCCGCCTTACGAAGTTTTAGACTCGATATTACAATTGCATATGGAAGAAGGATTAGATTCTGATGCAATTTCTGGATTTACAGGACTAAATATTTCGCTGATAAGAGATTTACTTCAACGATTTGCAAATAATGAACATAAAAGATGGCAGATGTCGCCATCTCCTCGTGTCTCGAAACGAGCATTTGGACAGGGATGGAGGCAGCCTCTAGCTGCAAAAAAGGATTAGAGGAAGTGATGAAATGAACATCCCGCCACAACTTCATTCAATGTTAACTGGAGAACAAGGAGATGCGAAACAAAAGGCTGCTCGCCTAGTTGTAGATTTAGCCGCAGTTTCAGGAGCCACGGAATTCATTAGATGCAATAATTCGCACGTAAGTGGAGTTAGCGTTCTAACTGGGGGGCATGGATTACGAACATTCCTATCTGACCTTTCTAATGATCCTGAAGGTCAAGTTGCTATTCCAACTACCCTAAACAGTGCAGGTTGCGATCATGAAAAAATGGACGAAATGGACATAGAATTCCCTGATTTTCTTAAACAACAATTTGAGATTGTACACGCATATATGAAACTGGGAATTAAGGCAACTCTTTCTTGTACACCATATGATAGAGGGATTGAAGAAGAAGCAGAAGGGATTGGATCTTGGGCAGAATCAAACGCTGTCTGTTTCTCCAATTCTTACACCTCATTAATCACAAATCGTGAATCGGGATTATCTGCTCTTGCTACTGCCTTGACAGGCTGGGCACCGAGATGGGGACTCCATCTCCCAGAAAATAGAACCCCTAACCTGATTGTAGAGGTCGACTGTGAAATGGACGAC
This sequence comes from Euryarchaeota archaeon UBA39, assembly GCA_002503045.1. Lineage (GTDB taxonomy): Archaea > Thermoplasmatota > Poseidoniia > Poseidoniales > Thalassarchaeaceae > MGIIb-N2. The sequence goes on from DAQW01000125.1 coordinate 3,056, forward strand.
CCCACTGACTGGAGTATACTCGGTGATTGGATTGGCGCCCAAAGATCACCTAATTGGAAAATGCCTTGGGGCCCAATGCCATTAATTCGAGGTCTCCCCCAGAATGCTTCCTTTGAGATGTTGAAAGCACTGACTGCAGCTGCAGCGAACTATGGTTGTCCAATGCTGTGGATTGAAGAAGATGAAATAGATATTTCAAAGATACAATCTAAACTTGTTTTCAACGAAAAAGAATTGAGACAAAGATACAGTGAATTAGCTCCAAAAGGAGAAGTCGATTTGGTAGTAATTGGATGCCCACAGGCGAGTATCGGGGAAGTTCGAGCCACAGCTGCTGCAGTTAGAACAAGGATGGAGTTAGGTCAAAAAATCCCGAATCAGCGACTATGGGTTTTCACCTCTAGCCACAATTTCAAAACTCTCTCATTGGAAGGAACTGTAGACTTGTTAGAAGAGGCTGGAGCAGTTGTTCTGAAAGATACTTGTCCAGAAGTCACACCTTATAATCGAAGCAAATATAATCATCTACTCACTAATTCTTTGAAGGCAGAACACTATCTCACAAGTGGTTTGAATAATATGCCAACTAGTGTAACAAACATCGAAGAATGTGTAGCAATTGCATTTAACCCAACACTAATTGAAGGAAAAAGGCCTACACTTGAAGAAAAAAGTCACCCTAATGTTCATTCCGCAAAAAGTTACCAATCCGAAAAAATCACACTAAATGGGGAGAGTCTGCCTAGTCAACGTGAATGGGAGATAATTGGGAAGGCATTAGTTACTGATGTGCCCATCACATATCTTGGATACGTGAATCGTGATTCAGGTATCATAGAAGATCCAGGTCACCCTTTAGATGGAATCGCAATCGAAAATACCATCTTGATTTATCCTAAAGGTTCAGGCTCAACAGTTGCACCTTACGTCTTGATGGGACTAATCTATACTGGCAAAGGACCAGTTGGCATAGTTAATCGAGATGTATGTCCACTATCAATGCCTGCTGCTTCTCTTCTCGGAATTCCTTATGCAACCAAATTTGATGATGATCCTTGTTTGAAAATAAATTCCGGAGACGAAATATCGATGAAATTACAAGATGGTAAAGTTACACTAGATGTAATCAATAGATGTGATGCTTGAAAGGGTCAAGCACTTACGAAGTAACCCCCTCTGAGAACTATGAGAGCCATTGTAACGGGAGGGGCAGGGTTCCTCGGAAGCCATCTTTGTGAGGCTCTGCTACTTGATTTCAATGAAATTTGTGTTATTGATGATATGTTTAGAGGAAAGCAAAAGAATCTTGAAAATTGCAAAGCATCTGCTGCAGAAATGGGGATTCCATTCCACATTGTTATGAAGGATGCGAGTAATCCAGAAAGTTACGAAATAGCACTCCGACGTTTAGGGGGGAGCGTGGATGTTGTTTATCATCTCGCAGCAATAAATGGAACTAGATGGTTTCATGAACGTCCAGACTTAGTAGTTCGAATTAATCATAATACATTAGATGCCGCGTTAAATTTCGCCACTTCACAAGGAGCTCGATTTATTTTTACCAGTAGTCCTGAAGCGTGGGGAGAACAAACAACAATGCCTCTTGATGAAAATACTTCAAGTATTTTCTCACCCCCTCAATTACATCAACGACATTCCTATGGTGCCTCAAAATACATCGGAGAATTACTTGTTCATCATGCAATCAGAACTCATTCAATTGATGCAAGGATTGTAAGACCATTCAATTCATATGGGCCTAGATTACCAGGGGATAGTCATGGACAGGTAGTTTCAATGCTTTTAGAAAAATGTCTAGTAAATGAACCAATGGAAATACATGGAAATGGACAGCAAACTAGATGCTTTACTTGGGTTGAAGATGTAGTAAATGGCATTAAATTAGCAGGTGAATTAGATATTGGTTTAGATGGAAGTAATCTATGCGGTAGAGCGTTCAATCTAGGTTCAACTATTGAAACATCTATCTTAGAATTATCAGACATGTGTATCCAAACAAGTGGAACTACAATTCAACCAGTCATTACTACAGCACATCCAGGAGATGCAATTCGGAGAATACCTGATATCTCCGAATCACAACAAGCATTAGGATGGGATGCCGAAGTATCACTAGAAGAAGGGATCGAGAGAACTTGGGTATGGATGAAAAATAGAAATCACTGATATTATGGGTGAAAATATGGAAAGGCAAGACCGATTAAAGGGCTTGAAATCGGCACATATTCGGGAGATGCAAAGTAGAAATGTAAGAGTTAGTTCAAGAATTGAGGATTTCTTGGAAATTATTGTTGAACTAGAAGATATTCATGGTGAAGCTAGAGTTTCAGATATTGCATCTCATCTTGCAATCTCTAGGCCAACCGTAGTTAGAATGTTAGGTAAAATGTCAAATGAAGGGTGGATAGAACAAATCCCATATCGTCCAGTCAAACTTTGTCCCAAAGGAAGGCAACATGCCGAATGGATGAGGGAACGACATAGCATACTATTCAGATTTCTCCGACATTTAGGAGTGGAAGAAACAACTGCCCATCATGAAACAGAAGGAATTGAACATCACTTATCTGAAATTACGGTTAGAAGCATAGAAAAGATGGTCGAACGATTGGAAGAATAATACTCCTGATTCTCTAGTTTTAAATTAAGGCAGGAAGATAGAATGGAAGGAATGAAAAATTTCGTCTCCCAATCTAACGGAATTAGTTCTACTTCAGGTACTTATGTTGAACTTACTCAAGCAGGAATTATTGGATCTTTTTTATTCGTTTTTTCAGGGATTTGGGCATTTACATCCCCTATTGGATTGATACAAACAGGACAATTAACTCCCGTTGAATTAACATTGTTAGGTACGATTATTGCATCTCATGGATGGATAATGTGTTTCGTTTTGGGAGCTGCGTTTGATGTACTACCTTTTGTCCACCAATTCATTCCATTTCACGAAGCATCTCTAAAGTCAATACAACGTCTCAATCTAGGAGGAACAGTCATTATTTCCCTCGGGATAATTGTTGGAGATATTGAAATATTCTATCAAGCATTATTGATTGGAATGTCTGCATATTCATTCCAATATATCCTCCTTTGGGATCCAATCAAAAAATTAATTCAAAAACGAAAAATAAGTGATTCCGATCCGGTTGGAACATCTGGAATAGCCCCCGCAATTCCAATTATTCTAGGTTCA
>DAQW01000090.1 GCA_002503045.1 Euryarchaeota archaeon UBA39
GAGAAATTCCGGGATTGAAACTACATTCTCCTGAAGGTGCATTTTATGCTTTTATTGATGTTTCAGGAACTAATATGTCAGATATTGAATTTGCAGATAAAGCATTGGAAGAGGCACGAGTTCAATTAATTCCTGGATCTTTAATTCATGGTGGAGAGGGGCATGTTAGAGTATCATATGCAACTGATGAAAGTCAAATAATTGAAGGAATTAAAAGACTCAAAACTTGGCTAATGTAATTTTCAATCAATATGGGGGAAGGAATTCTCCACATGTTTCCGAAATACGTAGAAGTTGATTATACTTTGAAGTTCGATCAGAACGTGCAGGGGCTCCTGTTTTGATTTGGCCTGTTCTAGATCCTACTGCTAAATCGGCAATTGTATTGTCGCTAGTTTCTCCTGAACGATGGCTCATGATTGTTCCAAATCCATTACTCTTAGCCATTTCAATGCATTCAAGTGTTTCAGTGATGGTTCCAATTTGGTTTGGTTTGATTAAAATGGCATTGGCAGAACGACGTTCTATTCCATCGCTTAAGCGATTTACATTTGTTACAAACAAATCATCGCCAACAATTTGAACTTGATCTCCAATTTCTCTAGTTAGAGACGCCCAAGATTTCCAATCATCTTCTCCGAATGGATCTTCAATAGAAATGATTGGATGTTCGTCTGCCCATCTTGCATAAGTTTCAACTAACTGTTCTCCGTTAAGTACAGCACCATCAATATGATACCCATCGTCATAAAGAAATTCTTGTGCTGCTACATCTAATGCAATTCCTATTTCTTCCCCTGGGGAATATCCCGCGCGTTCTATTGCTTCAGATAACAAACCTAGTCCTGTTTCATTAGAAGGCAGATTAGGAGCAAAACCGCCCTCGTCGCCAATTCCTCCAAGTAAGCCTCTTTCTTTTAGAACTGATTTCAATGAATGATAGGTTTCAACTCCAGCCCTAAGAGCTTCTGGAAAACTATCAAAACCATGTGGCACGACCATGAATTCTTGCACATCAACATCGCTTGTTGCATGTGCCCCTCCATTGATAATATTCATCAATGGAACTGGTAAACAGCCTCCTGAAAGGCCACCAATATATCTCCAAAGGGGTTGTGAGTGAACTGTTGCCCCAGCATGAAGGCAGGCCATCGATGCTCCTAGTGTGGCATTTGCACCAATTTTTGCTTTATTCGGCGTATCATCAAGATCTAGAATGCATTGATCAATGGTGGTTTGATCATCTACTCGAAGACCCACTAGTGCATCTTGAATCGTTTCAATGACATTTTCTACTGCTTTATCTACGCCTTTGCCCATCCATCGATTGCCACCATCTCGGAGTTCTACAGCTTCATGACTACCAGTGCTTGCTCCAGAAGGAACCGCTGCTCTGCCAGCCAATGAACCGTTTACGAAACAATCAACTTCAACTGTGGGATTGCCTCTAGAATCTAAAATTGATCTCGCATTCAAGCCAGTGATGTAAGCATCCATGGTTCTCGCCTTAGCCGTGGGTTCATGAATAACACGAAAAGTCATGTGTTTAGATATCTAAGCCAATGGGCTGTTTTTGCTTGAAGTTGGGGGATGTCTCGCTCAGAATTGGTATGAACTGACCAGTTTAGATGTTCGTCACAAGGTGAAATTGAAAACATCTCAGCAGAGAATATTGTTTTATTTTCAGTTGATTGTTGATTTTCATCAAAATGATCTACGAAACAATGGACTAGATGCTTTGGATAATGTTGCATTTTCCTATTATTGGGACAAAAGTGTATAATGCTCTTGGGTAAAAAAAGAAGAGAGCAGCCGGTTTCATCATTGATTTCATGATGAAGAATATTAGAATCTCCCAGCATTGCAGTAACATCTACGGTATACCACGCTTGAATTCTTGGATCTAAATCAAGATCTGAAATCTCATCTAGGAATTTTTGAATGTGAAGTTGACCGACTTGGTTCTCGGCCCCCATGAACACTTTACTAATCGGGTCTCATATGAATCCGATGGCGATGTAATAAATCACTAGGACGATTGTCTACCTTCAATTGCAGCGTTCAGTAATGCGATTCCGACCAATACTCTTCGATCAATTTGATGTCCTTGAGGAATTGTTACAACAGTTCGTCGGATAAATGGGTTAAACAATTGATTCAAAGTAATTTCTGCAGTTCCAGGAATTTCCATATGATATCGAGCAGGAATCCATTGACCGAATGGAACGAACCTTCTAACTAGTGCGTTACTATCTTCAATCATTTCGCCATATTGATTTCCATTTACATCCAACAATTTCCAACTATCTTTCAATAATGATTTGAGACCCTTTCTTTTTGCTGATCCTAAGATTTCCCCCGATGAAACATCAATAATATCGTATGTCGCTGAAAAATCAATTATATTTCTTGCTTTAATATTTAGAAGAGCTGTAGTGCATGATTCATCTGAATATAGAAAAATATCTTCCTTCAATCTGAATCTTTTTTGCTTACAATAAGCGACAATATTCCCTTCCATGTCCTTAAACCAAAATTTACCTCCGAAAAACCTCCAAAATTTTTCTTGAATGAGATATTGGTCCATTTCAAATAAGGGGTGCATATCTCTGTCGAATTATACTTTATTGATAGAGTTCACGCCGTTTTCATGATTTTATTTTATTGTGGCTGACTCGTCGTTTTCATATAGAACTGGATGTACGCTTGTTTATCGCACAGGTAGCAAAGCCCGGTTACGCGATGGACTGCAAATCCATTTTACAGGGGTTCGAATCCCCTCCTGTGCTCCATT
>DAQW01000061.1 GCA_002503045.1 Euryarchaeota archaeon UBA39
GAAGATGCTATCAGAGGGACTACTAATAATCCTAGAATCATTACTGCGGTCATTCTTCTGACTAAATTCACTCTTCCGCCCATATTACCAAATGTCCCGATTATTTCATAAGTATTGAATGAAACGGTCATCTGTTCTTATTTTCAATCTAATTTCGAAGCATTTCTCTACTAATTATTAATCGTTGAATCTGGCTTGATCCTTCAAAAATTTGTACAACTTTTGCCCCTCTCATTCTTCTTGCAACTGGATATTCTTCCGAGTATCCATAACCTCCGAAAATCTGTACTGCATCAGTTGTAACTTCCATTGCCATGTCCGCAGCAAATCTTTTTGCATGCGCTGCCTCTAAAGTATTTCTTTCTCCAGAATCCGCTTTCAAAGCGGCCTTCCAAACTAACATTCTAGCGGCTTCAATTTTTGTAGCCATATCTGCCAACATGAAGGAGATTGCTTGATGCCTGATTATAGGTTTATTGAATGCATTTCTTTCACCAGCATAATTCATAGCTTCTTCCATTGCACCTCTAGCGTTTCCTACTGCGTGAGATGAAATACTAGGTCTTGAAAGATCGAATGCTTTCATTGCATTCATCCAACCCTCGTTTTCCTTACCTCCAATTAGGTTTTCTAGTGGAACTCGAACATTATTAAATGTCACAGATCTCGTATCAGAACAACGCTGACCCATATTTTCTTCCTTTTTACCCAATTCGACACCTTCGAGGTTTGAATCAACAATGAAACCACTCATACCTTTGTACCCTAAATCTTTGTCAGTATATGCAAGAACAAAAAACCAGTCCGCATATCCTGCGCCCGTAATCCACATTTTTTGTCCATTGATGATATATTCGTCACCATCTCTTACTGCTTCAGTTTGTATTGATTGTACATCACTTCCTGCACCAGGTTCAGTTACACAATAGGCTGCAATTTTTCCCTCAGTTACCATTCTAAGATATTTCTCTTTTTGAGCTTCAGTTCCACCAGTAATTAGTGGATATGATGCTAACATCGAACTCCCGGCCGCGGTCGCGAAGCCAGGGTCTCCAAATCCGAACTCTTCTAAGACTAATGTTTCTTCAAATGAACCCATCCCTCCTCCACCATATTTTTCAGGTATTTTCAGAGTTAATAACCCCAAATCATTTGCCTTAGCAATTGCTTCTTTAGGGTATATGCTTTCCTTATCCCAATGAGCTGCATTTGGTTTGATTTCTTCATTAGCAAAATCACGTGCTAATTCTCGCAACATTTGCTGTTCATCAGTCAATTCGAAGTTAACCATGATGCTCGCAAGCGGCATTAAGACTTAGCCGTTCTGCTAGATATTATTCATATAGTGTAGAGTAATGTCATGTACGATAAGTAACCAATGACCATCATTACTCCCAATGTTTTAGTTATTTTCCGTTCATTCAACAACATTGCTGCAACTAGTCCTGAAGTTACTAAGACCACCCATATGTCTCTACCTGCAAACTCTTCAGATACTAGAATTCCTCCCGCATATGCAGATGAAATTCCTAGAATTCCAAGGATATTTATGACATTTGAACCTAGGACATTCCCTATTGCTACACCCTTGTGCCCTCTTAATGCTGCAATCATTGTTACTGCTAATTCAGGTAGAGATGTACCCAATGCTATTACGCTTAGCCCAACAATTGACTCTGATATTCCAAACGAGTCAGCTATCCCTACAGATCCTTCAATTAATAATTCGGCACCTAAGACAATCATTGCTCCACCCAAAATAGTGATCATCATTGCCAATAACAAGTTCTCTCCCATCCAAGTTTCCTCCAATTCTTCATCCAGTCCTAATTTCTTTGAATAATTATAAGAATAAATATAGTAACTAATTAGAGCAATAATCATTAAAATACCAACTATTTGAGTAATTTCTCCCATAACTACTGTTACAAGCAAAATTATAGATGCCATAATTACTGCCATCGCATCTTTTTTAATTTCAACACCTGGCTTTTCACAGGCTCCGAGCATAGCAGCAGTTCCTAGAACTAACATTACATTAGCAACATTCGAACCTAGGACTCCACCTACTGCTAAATCAACAAGCTCCTGACTGTTGCTACTAACCGCATTTATTGTAACTGCTAATTCAGGTAGAGATGTTCCGACAGCCACTATAGTGAAACCAATTAGTAGAGGCGAAACATTCATTTTTCTAGCTATTGTAATTGCTCCTTGAACAACACTTTCGCCTCCAAAAATCAAGAAAATAAAACCAAGAATTACTAAAACTAAATCGGGTAGGGATAACAAAAAATTCATCATTTAACATCACTCTTTCATTTACATATTCTATTTACGTGCCTTAATACAAGCTCCACTGTAGGAATTGTGTAATCTTCCAATGTAGGTGAGAATGGAACCGGTGTATCTAGAGCACCTATTACTACTGGTGGAGCTTCCATATCCCAAAAACTTTCTTCCATCACTCTACTACTTATTGTGTGTCCTAAACCGCCAGTATATTGTGCCTCTTGAAGAACAATCATTTTCTTTGTTTTCATAACCGATTGTATACAAGTTTTTGAATCAAAAGGCAAGATAGTTCTCAGGTCGATAATCTCAATTTCTATTCCTTCATTTGACATTAATTCAGCAGCCTTGAGTGCAACATGCACCATTGCCCCCCAAGTGATTATGGTCAAGTCTTTCCCACCTCTAATGACTTTAGCCTTACCAATTGAAGACTCATTACTTTGTAGTCTCTTTTTCACAGAATCTGTATCAATGATTTGATTTATTGAGTCACCCCATCCCGTTTTCCCCCCTCCCAATCCATACAATCCAAGATGTTCGAGGAACACGACAGGGTCATTTAATTCATGAGACTCAATTAAAAGGTCATACGCATCTTGTGGATTACTGGGGAATACAATTGTTAAACCAGGATCATTCATGAACCACGATTCAATCATATTTGCATGAAATGGGCCACTTCTTGTTTTAGCACCCAATGGTATTCTGACAGTTAATGGAACATCAGCTCCCCATCTCCATCGTAGTTGTGCTGCATTATTCACAAGGGCATTCATAGCCAATGCTGCGAATCCACCGAATTGTATTTCTGCTACGGGCCTCATTCCCCCTAATGCGGCACCAGTAGCCGAATTTATGATAATTGATTCAGAAAGTGGCATATCTAGAAGTTTACTGGAATGACCTTTTGCTTTGAGAGGA
>DAQW01000071.1:0-549 GCA_002503045.1 Euryarchaeota archaeon UBA39
GACATCATTCCAGCGCCAGCAATTAGATTATCGCTAAGTGTTGTTTTTCCATGATCAATGTGTGCAGCAATAGCGAGATTTCTGATACGATCTCTCCTATGCATTACTTGTGTTGCAATCTTGATGTTATCTTCCTTACGGCCCATGGTATCACCCTAACGTTCTCTCGACCCGAACTTGGTAGATAAACACGATGTGTAGTGACCACTTATCATAACACAGATTTCAAGAAAATCAACGTGCAGACGCTGCAATTCTCTCAGTTTCTTCACGCTTAGAAACTGCATATGAAGAAACATCACCTTCTGATGCTTTCATTACTTCATTTACTATACATTGAGTAAGTGAACGTTTACTTTTTACAGTAGCACCAGTAGCACCAGTAGTAAGATTTCGTACTGCAATATCTACACGACGAGATGGAGAAACTTCTGCAGCCTTAGGTTGTGAATTGGCACCGAATCTAATACGAGTAATTCCTTCGCAAGGAGCTGAATTAACTACTGCATCAATTAATGTTTGTAGTGGATTTTCTCCAGTTCTATCGTG
>DAQW01000071.1:889-1089 GCA_002503045.1 Euryarchaeota archaeon UBA39
ATAATATCCAATGCATCACGTAGGGCAGATACAGTCGATGATTTCTTACCTGAATTAGGACCTCTTCGCATTAGTCCGTTAGTGAATCGTTCAATTAGAGACAATCTTTGTTTTCCAAACCATTGATTTGCGTGACGGCCACCACTTAATGGCATACCAATAGTTGTCAGATTGATGTATGGTGCAATTCCTGGATCATT
>DAQW01000071.1:1422-13170 GCA_002503045.1 Euryarchaeota archaeon UBA39
CAAGTAACTTCTGTAGCATCCCACTTTGAGAATACCAATGTACCGATTCCAGCGATTGGTACTGAAACATCAGCAGTTTCTTCTTGGACAACAGGTTCTTGTTCTTCAGACATTTTATCACCTAACGAACTGGTTTTTCCTTACGACCGCGAACCATTTCATCTAACGATACACCATTGACTTTGATTACCTTAAAACGAACTCCAGGTAGGTCTCCGTACGAACGACCCATACGACCACCAATACCTTCGACGAGAACTTCATCGTGTTCATCAATAAATGAAATAGCTCCATCGCCTGGAGCAAAGGCAGTTAATTTGTTGCCTGAACCTTTCAAATTTATTTTAACTGCCTTACGAAGTCCAGAATTAGGTTGTTTCGCTTCGATATTGACTTTTTCAGTTACAATACCTTTAGCTTGATGACTACCGCGCAATGGATCGTGCTTTAGAACTCCTCCAACTCGGGACTTTTTCTTCATGCGTCTACGGATGAGTCGGTCTTTTTGCCTGAAGCGTTGACGGTCCGCTTTGATTTTTGATCCAGCGAACAGTCCACGTCCCAAGTACCTCTCACCTCGCTATTGCAACTCGGCGACCAGCCCTCTGTATATGAGCGTGACGGGCAGGACTGTCTAAATTAGCGCCCAAAATCATGGAAACTTGAAGGGCAATGTACTACCTCATAACTTCATGTCGTTCAGAGATCATGCTGCAATGAGTACGATTGTAAATGATTGTGTTTCAGTTAATCACGGATTAATGCAATCTTCTGCAAGTCTTCAACATCAGCCTGTATTGTTTGACAATATATCTGAATGTCCAGGTCATCGGGCTAGTATGAATATACTAACTAGAGACCATTTGTGTAAAGTGTGGGAATTGACACCTGGAGAATTAATTGATACAATGGGTTGGGCTATGCAAAACCCAATTGATCCTGTTGTAATAGATTCCACACTGGCTGAATGTATGGAAAATACAATGGATAATGTAGATATTACAACAATTCCTGTTCCATGGCATTATGAAGAAGATAGAGGGAGATATATGTCGGCATCTGTAATAATTGCCGAACGTAATGGACAGAGGAACATGAGTTTTCATCGACAATATGTCGCTGGTCCTGATCGTCTTGTTGCCAGATTAGTTCCCCGTCATCTTAGACAATTTACAGACGAAGCTCGTTCAGATAGTGAAAATCTCAATATCGCAATAATAAATGGGGCTGATCCATGTGTTTTACTTGCTGCAGCAATGTCATTCAATGAACGAATTGATGAATTACGTGTTGCTGCTTCATTACATCTGAAGATATATGGCAAACCACTTAGAGTTGTTCAATTGAGTAATGGTGTTCATGTTCCTGCTGATTGTGAATATGTAATGTCTGCACAAATTACAGGTGAAGATGATGAAGAAGGTCCTTATGTAGATATTACTGGCACTGTTGATGATGTTCGACTACAACCTGTAATTAATATTCAAACGATTAATCATCGTAATTCTCCAATTTTCCACGCAATTTTACCTGCTGGAAAGGAACATAAAACATTGATGGGACTACCACGTGCACCCACTATCAAATCAGCTGTTTCAAAAGTAACCGAATGTACTGATGTGCACCTCAGTGAAGGTGGATGTGGTTGGTTATCATCCGTAGTATCAATTATTCCTAATGGTCCTGATGATTCAATTAATGCTATCAAAGCTGCACTAGATGGGCATCGATCTATGAAAGCGGTTACAATTGTAAATGATGATATTCAGATCGATGACCCCATTAGAGTTGAATGGGCAATGATGACACGATGGCAACCTGATACTGATACGATGATATTAAGCAATCAGAAGGGATCTAGTCTAGACCCATCTAGGAGTGAAGATGGACTAACATCTAAAGTCGGATTTGATGCTACTATACCATATGGTATAGATCCTGAACCATTTACATCAATTGAGTGAGGAATACAATGACAAATAGGACACAAGCACGTCTGCAACATCCTCGCAGAAGTTTAGGTAATCGACATCGTGCTCAGGCGATCAAATTTCTAAAAATCGCAACTAAAGATAGTGTTAATCGATTAAAAAATCTTAATTGGGCTGAACAATCTTCTAGGCAATCAGTATTACACGATTTCACAAATGAGGCGAATTGGAGACAATTAATCGAAATCAAGGTACTTCTTACTGATGAAATAGGGATACGAGCCGTACTAGAGGATTTATTCATCATCTTAGGTCGTAATCCAGAACGAACAAATATTTTGACTGGTATAGATCTAATATCTCATGGTAAAGATTTACTTGAAGCAGCATTTGTAGTAGACCCATTAGACCCGGATAATTGGTATAACAATATAGGGTGTAATAAAGAAAAATTTTCTGAATTTATTAAGCGATTTCATTCCTTAGATCTTAGAGACCCCCGTGCAAATATTGTTTTTGGAAGAAGAATAGAAAAATTGTTTGACAATGGACGTCATGATGAATTTATTCCATTGGCAAGAACCATTGTTGCACAAAGACCACAGAATCATGAAGCTTGGACAGGATTAGGAAGATTGCATGAACGACGAAATGAATTTGATGAGGCATGGTTATGTTACGATCAGGCTCAGTCACATTTTCCCAGTAAGCCAGTCAGAGAAGAGTATAGGTTACGCATGGATGCCCGATTAGATGGAAAAAAGATCCCGTGGAAACCCCCTGATATATCTAGCAGAACTATTTTTCTTGATAGAATGTATAAACTTTCTAAACCTGTTGAAATTAATGACCCCGATTCAATTGCCAAGATTGATGATGAATCATTAATTGTTGACGATGAACAAATTCTAATTCAATTATTGACTAATGGAGACACTCAATCAGCATTATTCTTGTCTCGAAGACTCATTGCAAATGGTGAAGAATGGGCTCAAAAATACTACGACACTGCAATGAAAGAGTTGAGTTCAACATGACATGGGTTGTAATTTGGACAACACCTTTTGATGAACGTCCTCAGTCCTTGGACTCTGATGCATCATGGATAATGGTTAGGCATCATGATAGAGGATGGGAACTCCCAGGTGGTAAAATACAGAATCGAGAAACTGTTGAACAAGCAGCAATAAGAGAGTTATACGAAGAAACTGGATTACAAGGAGAATTAATGGGTTTAAATTCTAATTTAATTGATGGAGGTCATGTTGCATGGATTTCTGTGCCCATTTCTGCTAATCCTATTTCATGGAAATCTAATGATGAATCAATAGACGAAGTAGGATGGTGTTTGACTCCTCCAGAGAATATACATTGGGGAATTGATGAACTGAATGTTATAGCTAATTATTGGAGTAAATTTGCAACTTCATTATCTTGAATTAATCCTATATTATTAATCAACACTTCTGGATATGGCAAATTAAGAATGTTATATGATTCAATAATTAGTGATAAATCAGGTCTATTTTCTCCAGAAATATCGACAATAGATCTTGGGGTTAACCATTTTAATGCTAGTAGTAAATCATCTGGATGAATAGAAGCATCGGATTTTTTCGATCGGGGTTTAGGTACAGCATCCTCAACTTGTTTGTCTAACCTAACCGTAGAAGATTGAACATCTGATAATCCTAAATCAATTACATGTAAACACGAAACTTCAGCAATTGCATCCAAGCCAGTAGATATTGAAATTTTCCAAGATGACCAATAATGCCGTAATGATCCCTCGAAATCCTCGAGTTCGGCATGTATCGAAGCCACACGTTGACGAGATATCGCAACAATTTCTGGGGAATGAGAAGATGTTCTCGCAATTTCAGAATGGGTTGCCAGTGACATCACTATCTCAGATTGTTGACGATGCCAAGCTGCTACATTTAGTATAGCAATTCCATGTTCATCGGATCCTTCAGCAATTGCGCCTAATCTATCCATAGACCATCGAAGATCTGCTCCACCTTCTGTAATTTCACCTATTGATGATCTTGCAAGTCCCCTCATCATCTTGGCTCTTGCCTCTAAAATTGGATTCCTTGTTTTTGGGCTCCTAACTACACTAATACATGATTCCAGAGATTGTAATGAAGAGTCAATATCTGATTGTGCAATTGAAATTAATGATTTAACAAATAATCGAGAGCCTTCATTCATTTCTGTTAATAATGTATTAGCTAATTCATAATCTTGTGAGTTAATTGCCATTTCAGCTTGTTCAATGATTTCATTTGTCACGTAATCACCTAATTGCTGAAATTCTTGAAAGTATTGATGAGATTGCTTCGACACGATCTACTTCAGTTGTCCAACCCGCTGCCCCAGCATGCCCTCCACCTTGACCACCTAAAGATTCGGCTAATGAAGATAAAATATGACCCATGTCTAATCCATTATCGACAGCACGATGACTAGCTCGAGTCGTTAATCTAATGCCTTCGACTTTCGAATTTGTTACAATAGATGCATCAGCCCCAGCATGAATAAGAGAACCTGCTACAATACCCTCATGAGTACTACATGATGTAATAGCAACTACAAAATCTCCAGCTTTTTCTACTTCTACTTTTGATAATGATCTTAATGTTGCAATTCTTACTGATCTTCCTAATCCAGAAGTTCTTAACAAATCTAAAACATCTCCATGTTTGATATCTTCTCCCAACATGATTGATGCTGCATTCAATGCATTCGAATCTGCATGTCTATAATGTCCAGTGTCAGTAATCAATCCTGTTAGCAAGATTTTTCTCATTTTAACATCCAATGTTTCAATTCGATATTCTCGTATATATTCGAATATAATTTGAGTAGTGGAACACATGCCGATATTAATGTGTATATCTTCTTCAGATATTTCCCAATCGTTAGATGTATGAGCATGATGATCAATAACACATATTGGAATCCCTTCAGGCAAATTAAATCCAATTTGCTCGGGACCTCCAGAGTCAACGATAATAATTCCAGAAGTAGTTCTAGGCATTGCCACTCGATTAGGGTCCATGCGTGAAAATTCATATCCGAGTTCGTCAATTACTTCACGAGCTACTTTAGATACATGTAAACCCATAGGTCTAGACGATTGTCCAATAGATTGTGAAAGCGCACAAGCACTAGCAATCGTATCCATATCCCCATTTTTATGAGTCACTATTGGTACTACGCCACTGCTAATCTTATCTTCGATCCATTGATGAAGATCAGACATTGATGACATTTAATCACCTAATTACGACTCAAAAGAATCGATGGCTTGCTCGTATAATTCTCTAATCTCTTTTTCAGATTGTTGAATTTTTTCCAAATGCTCTGAAAGTGTTTTCATACTGGATTCTAGTTCCTCCTTCAATACATTCCTATCTTCTACCTCAAGGAGCAGTGGGCCAATCTGACGATATACTGGCCGATCACTACTTTGTATTTCTAGAGCATTAATTGTTGCTTGAATTTCTCTCATTTGTGTATCGACAGTTTGTACTTGTTGCATTGCATTCTGTAGTTGACCTGCTAACATCTGAATTCTTTCTCTTGGGTCTGCCATGTCATCACTCATCCTTTACCAATTGATTCCCACTCATCAACGCTTCCTCAGCACCAATTAATGATCGCATCATTGTATTCCAACGTGCGCGAATATCTACTGTAGTATTGGCTGATATCGAACAAGTCAAATTATGTTGATTTGATTTTGCACCAAATGGTTCAGTAGCCAATGAATCTCTAAGTGAATCTGATTGATTAGAAATTATGAGGACCTTGATGGCCCTCAAATCACTCTTCTGAGTCATCAGAAGCAGACACCTCTTCAGTATCCTTATTCTGTAATGATTTCTCATATTCCATTGCACGTGACTGAGCAATTACAGCCATGTCTGTGGATGTTGCTCCGTCAGAACCTCTACGCAGAACCCGATGGTTCGCCTCACTTGCTCGAGTGTATGGCTCCCATACCCCGCCTGCAAATGTATGTCCACATTTTTTACAGTGCCAAATCCCTGCTGCTTTACGTGTAACTTTCTGATATTGACAAGTTGGACAAGTATATTTTCGCTTGAGTCTAGATAATGCATTACCTGCACGCTGTCTTACACTCACACCATATCTTGAACCATAACGTGCTGTTGCACCAGTCTTTTGAGTTCTCTTAGCCATTTAATCACCTAATTATTCACTAAATCTCTTAATTCTGCGCATCGGGAACGGGCATGCTCCATTATCTCGTCAAATTCCGCGGCGGTGAACGCTCCCTTTAGACCCTTCTGCAATGAATGAACATGATTATCATCTCCAAGAGTGATATGGATTCGTTCGCCTCCTCCGATTTCTTCACGCCTAAGAGCGTCGTAAACAAATCGTCCACCTACTCTGTGATATGAACACATCATGGGAGTTTTGGATACTGGTAAAGGCCTATCTTCACCAACGTCAAATCGCTCACCAGGAATAATTGCGGTTCGTAGGGCAGCCATAGCTGCAGTTGCAAATGCATCAAACAAATTACCATCGTCGGATAGTGCAAAAACATCGAGAATAACTTGCCATGCCTTTTCACCTGGGAGAATACAAAGATCCTCCATATCAATACATCCTGATTCACGGATACCACGGTCGACAACTCGGCCTAATTCAATTGCTTCAGGTGAAGGAGGTCCTGCCTCCCAATGTACTCCACATACCGGTCGAACTTCGGCACTGGTCATGAATCCACCACTAGTAGGTCGATCAGGATATGGTGTCATTATTTGGAACTTAACACCTGCTAGAACGATGGTATCGCCCATTTGTACACGTGCTGAACCTTCGGCTCTTGCTAAAACACCTGTTTCAACAATAACATCCCTGCCTTCAAATCGACCTCGCCCATCTAAACGTTCATCGCTTTCAGCTAACTTAGTTAGATGTGTCTTCAATAATTCAGGTACTGGTGGAGTAGCCATTATTCATCACCCCCATTGGAACGTTTTAGTGCATCAATCATCATTTCATGTACTGGTGCAATTGCTTCCATATTGTAATCCCAAGCAATTTGGAACTCCTCAGGAGATAAGTCACCATCCATTTGTAAAAAGACTAATTCTCCAGAATTGGCACATACGCCCATGGGCAAATCTGCTTCTCCATAATTATCTTCTTCCTTGTTAAGATCACATACTACTACGCCGTTAATTTTTCCACTGGCTACTGAAATAACCATATCAGTCATTGGAATACCTGCATCTGCTAATGCAACACTTGCTGCAGTAATACCTGCACATCTAGTGCCAGCTTCAGCAGTAATTACTTCTATCTCAACACGTATCTTGCTTCGAGGATATAATTCTGTTAAGACAACAGATTCCAAGGCTTCAGCAGTTACCTTACTAATTTCTCTACTTCGACGATTAAAGCCAGGTCTAATTCTATCTGTAGTACTGAATGGCGCCATATTATATCGTACATCCAAAACGGCCCGATCCTGTTTCTGTATCTTACGTGGATGAGCTTCCATTGGACCATATACTGCAGCAATAACATGATTCGTACCCCAAATTACTTCCGCAGAACCATCAGCTACTGGAATTATTCCAGCATTGATACTTACTGGCCGTATTTCTCCTGCCGTTCGACCATCCACTCTAATTCCATTCTCATCTATCATTTGTACATCGCTATATCCGCCCATTAGTACACCTCCGTTTGTAAAATCTCGACCATAGATTCGAGACTAGAAAAATCACGTGACATAGCTCTAATTTGTTCTAATTTAGATATTACATTAGACATAGATTTAGAGTCACCATCTACCCACATTCGACCATTATCTGCAAGAATAATTCTGCAATCTGTAGACGATTTTAACGATTTTAGAACATTGCTATCTGAAAATAATGACTGCATTAAATGAGGAGGTATCGCCTCTACAATCCCTGAATCGATTCTGCGTAATCCTAATCCCTTCATGGTGACGACTGACGAGTGTGTTTCATCAACCTCTTGAATCCTACAAAGTACTGTATTGCCCACATTCAATACATTACGTGCACCACCAAATTCAGCTTTACCTGGGCCTAAGCTCATAGGCAGTAGAGCATTAAATGGAGCATTGATATCGAGGAACCAGAGATTACTCTGAACTGCCTCTACAACGCCTATGACTAAATCACCTGGACGTGGAGTATAACGTGTATGTGAAGGAATGACGCTAACTTCCTCTTCATTTTCAATTAAAGCACCTAATTTAACTGCAATCAATTGTCCTTCATTTTCCACTACACCGTGGCCAATGCGGCGTCCCTCACTGGCTCCCAGCGACGCGCCGGGAGTGACGAGGCGGGTACCTCGTCCATCACGCCCTCCGCGGGCGTTCTGGTCGCTCATATCTTCAACTCCGAGTCGACCGACCGATAACCCCTTGATAACCGTGATGTATGATTCTATGATCCTTCATCGATGATTTTGACGACCGATCCCTTCGATCTTTTTGCAATATCACCCATTAAATCAATCTTGGAACCTGCAGGAACTTCAACTACACAAGCCCAATCTCCATTGGCTAACCATTCTTCTTTGATCATCAATTCCCTGAGGACTGATTGAACTGACCCATATTCAACACCAGGGATTCGGAAAGCCAATCTAGCTGTAGCAAATTTAAGAGGAATTAATGGTCTCATTAATTTCACAGCATCATTTACTTGACGATCTAACGAAAGGAATGGATCAATACTGTACCTACACTCTTCGAGAGCAGTTTCAATACGACTTGGAGGGTGTGGCATTTTAGACCTAGGATCTATAGCAGTACTGGAAATTTTGTGTATAATTGAGACCCTCATCGATTTAATACGCTCCTTACGTTGAACAGTAGTTAGTTGAATTGATCCTTGCTTCAATATTTTCTCAACGCATGTATTTAATTCATCAGTTCCAAATGCATTTACTAATTGTTCTGAAGTAGGTCTTTCACCACCACGAGCATCTAGCCAAACTTCTTCAGTTGCCAGTAAATCATCAAGATTAACTGATTCTGGATTACTTCGATATGTGTCTACAAGAGTAGGATCTATCAATATCTCAAATCGTTTACCGCCATGTTCGTATCGAGCTAATACTGCGTCATCGAGACTAACCATGAATGCCGATAGTAGACTAAATGGTTAATGTTCCGATTAAGAAATCGGTTTCAATTTACCAATGTGCTTTAGTGTATCATCTTTAGACATCTTATGATATCCATCAGAATCAACGACCGCAATTTCAACTGCATCAGTGTTTAATTCTTCTTCAAGTGACTCGCGCAATGCTTCCAAACCTAATTTAATTGCAGCATTCAATGTTAAATTCGGTTTCCATGATGATTCGAAAGTTTCTACAACAGTGGAACGACCTCTACCAATCGCTCCTGCTTGGTAAGATTGGTACGCTCCTGAGGGGTCTGTCTCATACAAATGAATTCCATCAGGATCAACACCTGCAATTAGCAATGCAGTTCCAAATGGTCTTGCCCCACCATAATGAGTAAAAGATTGCATATGGTCGCACATCTTCTTTACTAACGTAGTAACAGGAATAGGATCTGCGTAAGTAATCTTATTGATTTGACATGTGAGTCTAGCACGATCAACTAATTGACGGGCATCAGCAACTAATCCAGACGTAGTAAAACCAATATGCTCATCAATTTTATACATCTTTTCAATTGAGTCAACATTGATTAATTTACTAGAAATTCTCTTGTCAACAATCAACACAATTCCATCTCTATACTTCAGGCCAACAGTAGTTGTACCACGTTTTACTGATTCACGTGCATATTCAACTTGGTATAGCCTTCCGTCAGGGCTGAACGTACTTACTCCATGGTCATATCCTCGTCCGCTGGGTTGCATTTCGATTACTCCTGCCTATCGGGTTTAATCGACCTCTTATGAACCTTGAGAACGATATGTCCGCAATGCTCAACGACAAGTGTTGATTCGCACATTCATGAGAGTAGCCGTGCTATCATCTGGCGGCAAAGATTCCACTTACGCTGTTTGGTGGGCGTTAATGAAGGGATGGGATGTCTCTATGATTGTCACTGTTAGGGTTCAAGCAAACGATTCTATGATGTTTCAAATTGATGGTACTGCTATAGCTGGAGCACAAGCTGCAGCTGCAGGAATTCCATGGTTACCAATTTTAGATAATGAAGTAGAAGGAGTAAGTAGTTTAGAAGATGCATTGAGACCATATGTATTGGGATCTCAATGGCCTAGATCAAAAATATGGTCTAATCAAGATATCAGTCAAGCCAATTGGCCTGAACACTGGTCTTGTAATAAACCAGAATTAGCTCGACCTTCTGCCCCTATCCAAGCTATTGTTTCAGGTGCATTGCGATCAGATTATCAAAGAAAACGCATTGATATGATGGCTCAACGATTGGGTATTCATTCATTCAGTCCTTTGTGGCATATGCCTTCATTAATTCATATGAATAATCTAATTGATTGTGGTTTTGATGTAAGATTTACTGCAGTTAGTGCCGAAGGGATAGATCAATCATGGATTAACAAGAAATTAGACCAATCTTCTATTGCAGATCTTGTTTTATTAAAATCAAAATATGGTATAAATATAGATGGGGAGGGTGGAGAATTTGAAACAACTGTACTATCTGCCCCTTGGTTTAAACAATTAGAATGGGACGTTGAAATTGAATGGTATGGACAGCGTGGTAACGCTAAAATCCTAAACGTAATGAATCTAATTAAATAATCCACATGGCTAAAAGTCCAATGCCAGTGATAAATGCAACAACCCCAAGCAATGCAATCATCGCGTGGGGACCATATTGATTACTATCGTTAATGGCAACATTAAGAAATCCACCATGGAATATTCCCTGAGCCACCCCAAATTCGTCACCTAGTTCTTCGAAATCGGGTGCAGTTCTACGAGGGATTCGTTCACCTTCCCTCGGTGGTAATGACTCGCCCATGGATTGTGCTTTATGGCCAAGCGTATAGGTATGACGGATAGAACGAGTCAAAGACTACCTCATACTACGAAGAACGAAATGATTCCAGATACTGAGACATTATTGCATATCGCATCTGAACCAGGAGCTGGTGCAACTTCATTAGTTCTACAATTAATTCGCGATTCTCTAAGCAAATCAGGTAGAATTGTGTGGATTGCAAGGGAAATGCCAGATCCTGGTAGGTTATCTGATATTTTAGGTACATTACCCCCAACTTCCCTTTCAAGATTCCATGCTGCTGCATTTGGCGAACACTTAGCAAGAGGCATAGAACAATCGTTGGATTTAATCGAAGGATTGGATAGTATTACACATGTTGTGATCGATAATTGGACTGGTGTATCTGGTAGAGTTGATGCTAAGACAGTGAATAGCATGAAAAATTTAATCAAATCATGTAATGGCAAATGTATATTGATAGCAACATCACCAATGTATGCTGATGCATCAGGTCAAGATGAGTGGGCAATTAGAGGTCCCGATATTTTTACATCTACATGGAGATTATTGAGAAAAAACCCAACTACTTCAACAAGAATACTCGATTGTAAGAATGAAATTCTTGAATTAATACCTAAACAAGATGGATTTGAATTTAAGAATTATTCTTCGTAAACAAGTCCCTGTGATTCAGCAGCTTCTTCTAATAAATCCCCTAGCATATCCAATGTTTCATCATCTGGTTCATCAAATTGCTCTGGGTTTTTGGCGGCTCCATCCAATACATCACTACCAGCAATATGTGGTTGATTA
>DAQW01000139.1 GCA_002503045.1 Euryarchaeota archaeon UBA39
GCAACTCACATTGTAGTACCCTTTGGTGTAGAAGGGCCGTATCAAGGAGACCCTGCTCAGAACAGTAATGACCAAAATAGCATTGAAGAAGCACATCGTCGATGTATCGATGGAGGAACTATTGTAGCACCAGTCTATGCCTATCCTGTAAACAATCCTAACGATGTTTTCGATAATATGCTTGATCTTGCCTGGTGCCCAGATAGTGGAGTAAATACCGCAACCAAAACTTGCTCTGGAACCACTATTCAAAATCGAAATATGTCTAGTAAAGTCATTGAATGGAGGCAAACAAATGGAGGGCTAGAAAGTCAATGGAATTCAATATCTGAATTAGCTAATCTGGGTACAAGAGATATTTGGATGACTGCTTTAGATCCATGGGGGTTGATTTCGAGTAGTTCATCATTTGTCAACGGATCATCTGCAACTATTTTTGATTCTAATCAAAACCGATATGTCGAACGGATTGGGGCATCTAATGTTGGCAATCTGGTAATCATAAATGATACTGCATTAATTGAAAATGATGCATTAAGCACCAATCCAAGAATAGCATTCGATGATGACGAACATTTGCATCTAGTTTGGACTGATGGTTGGACTCATTCAAATTTCAACAAATTACCTACTGAAATACTCCATAACCGATTTGATCTCCCGGATCTTGGTTCTCAAACTGGAAATCCGGATGGTCTAGATTCTACCGAATTTGGATCATTTACAACTTTGGTACCAACAAATGTTAGTGTAATTGAAAGTGGAACTATCAATGAAATTTGGGCAGACCATGATGCGGATTTATTCATTGATTCAGATGATACAATACATGTGGCATGGGTAGACGCAGTCGCATCTAATGGAGAAGATACGATTGTTCATGCCACCTTGACACCTCCTACAAATTTCCCTGGAGGGAATTTCCAAATTAAACGAATCAATGTAGAAAGTGATGGAGCAGACAATAACGGAATTAGGCCGAGTTTTTCTGATTGGAGTGGAGAACGACCTTCAATTACCATCACAGATTCAGGCATTACAGCAATTTCCTTTACCTCCAAAGGAGATTGTTCATTTGCAGGTGGAAATGTCTACAATCTTTGTATTGGCAGATTCGCACCAAGCCTACATATCATCACAGGCAGATTAGGAGAAGAATTAGACCTAGAAATTGAACCCGGAGAAACAGATGAAATTAATCTAGAAATTGCTATTCGTGATGGTACGGGTTTAGCTAAACTAGACATTGACCTTTCAAGTCCTATAGGAATAGGTTGTGATGATTGGATTACGACATTTAAATTCACACAGAATAATACTCTAGCAAATCTACCGATGCAAGATATTGTGATCGGTTCAACACCTCTACAAATTACTGCAATTTTTGAGGCCCCGACTGGAGATGATCTTGTAGATGGTTCTACTTGCCAAAAACAACTTATTGCTACAGATAAAGGAGGTATGACAGCAGATATCTCTCTCTCTGCATCTCTACTAGTTAACAGGACAATGGACCTTAGAATAATGCAGTCATTAATCGCCATAGAACAAGGAAGCGAAGATGGAATAACTATCGAAATAGAAAATACTGGAAATGTTCCGATAGATGTCATCATTGCCGACCCAACTACTTCAAGCGGGAGATTAGATTGGCAATTACCCAATAATTGGGAAATTCAGTTTATTCAAAATATACGATTAAATCCAGGGCAATCTACTAGTTCATTTGCTTCAATTAGTGTACCTCTAGACGCTGTAGCAGAAGATGTAGAATTGAGAGTAAAGGCATGGATTGAACAAGATTCAACCCCTAGTATGGAGGAAGGCACTTCAGTTTGGAGAGTTTTCACCGTTGATGTTGGAATTAAACGTTCAGGGAATATAGTACTAGAATTATTTGATAATTCCGAGAGTATTGACCCAGGAGGTTGTTATTCATTTGAAATCACCATAACAAAGTATCATGGTGATGGAGAAGTAGTTATTTCAGATTTTAACAGTGAAGATTTAGGAGGAGATTTCTATGTAGAATATAATCTAAGTAATTTAGGAGGAGAAGATTCGTTACCATTCACTGTTCTATTATCTAGAGATTCAGTTTCATCTTTCTCAGTAAATGTTTGTGCAAACGATTGGGCCGAAGCGGGGAAAACACATCTAATGGGTATAGATGTGAGTTTAGTTGACGATCCAACAATAGGAGATGATGTAGAATTTTCTACAACTATCACAGCCATACATGACCTAAGGATGACTCTTTTGTCAGAAAATGAATTTGAAGCAATTAGTGGAGAAAGATATGAATTTAGAATCGCCATTCAAAATGAAGGAAATATTTTGGAATTAATCGAACCTAGAATCGACGGATTTGAAGATATCAATGGAATTGGAATTCAATTTGCTGAAGACTCTCCTGAAACAATAAATCCTGGAGAGAGTGCCGACTTAGTTGGATTCTTAGAAGTGAACAATGATGCAATTGCAGGATTAAATGTAATCAAATTATCACTAAATGAACAATCTCCAGAAATTGAAATACAAATTATCATCCCATTAAGAATTGATATGGAAATCGAATTATTGGGAGGAAATTATGGAGAACTAGAATCAGAGGGTGACGTCACTTGGACATTTTCAATAAAAAATAGTGGGAATGCAGCAGATATGGCATATCTAACCCTTCATGAAGAAGGAGATGATGGCATAGAAAGTATCACCAATTCTCAACCATTAACTGGATTCATCGTTTCATTACACGAAGGAAGTTTGGTCGATAATGAACTTGGAGTAAATATTGGGATTGACGCAATGGGCAAAGCAATGTTGGGCGCTATTCCAGCAGGTGAAGAAAGAATTATTCGAGTCCATGTGGTAGTCGGGGATTCAGATTTACCTTCAATAGAAACACAACGATTTGGAGTGAAAATTAACTCTGAACATGGAGGGAAATTAGAGGGAGGCGATCAAGATTCAACAACAGGATGGATTGGTCCTGATTACGATGAAAACGAACAAATCCTTCTCGTGGAATTCAAAGCTTTAGATCTTCAATTCGGAGAAATTACACAAACAAAATTTGGTGATCAAGTAGATATTACTGCAGAACTAATTAATGGAGGGAACTTAAATGGAGAAAATATTGTTGTGATTGCTTGTCCAGATGTTAGTCCAACAATGCTCTCCTTAGGAGGATGCGCTAATGGAGAAGTGAAATCGACTGTCCCCAGTATTAATTCAATGAATGGAGAGGAAGTAGGAAGTCGAAGAATAACCATCAGAGTAGATGGAACTGATTCCGTCGATTGGGTTCTCCAAATTGACCCAGAGAACAGATTGGTCGACATAAATAGAGACAATAATTTGGCCACTCTGACTATCGAAATCGAAGAAAGTAATGGAATCTTTGAAAGTTTTGTTAATTCCTCAGAGGAGAACTTCTTGAATGTAATTATCGCAGGTTTAGCCGTAATCATTGGAACTTTGATGCTGATGTTATTACTGGTTAAGGTTGGAAGAAGAAGAAGCATTAGAAAAGATCCGTGGATGAAAGAATCACGTGCATGGGCATCTAATGAAATTCCAGTAGCTCCGCCTCCAAATCCCAACTCAGTGCCAATCCCCCCAGGCCTTCCATCAAACCCATCTCTACAAACTCCAAAGGATGCATACGCCGATCTCGATGAAATGAACATTGGAGATTTACTAGGCGACCTACTTTGAGCGAAGGAGCAATACACACCAGTGAGTACGGATGCTCATGTCAGAGGTCGCAGATACTGACTGGGTCCATGGACGACCCGAATGGTGGAGAAGTACTGCTGCCAAGCTTCCAACAAAAACACATGGCGTATTTGGATCCATAATTGATGAAGGGGAAAATGCAAAACAAGTACCATTTCAATTTGATTGGGAGATTAAACCTTCAAAAGAATGGAAACTAGCAAACCGAAATTCAGGAGGAAAGGGATGGATGAGGCATAGATATAAACCACCTGCTAGAACAATTTTATTGCCATGTTCATGGTCTCTTTTCTTCCTTGTTGTAACAATTATTCCTCTACTTTATCCTGGTCAAACCCCTAATGATCAATTTGCTGCATTGGCCCTATTCATCACTTCATGGGGATTGGTTTTGATCCCCGCATGGATGATACAAAACGAAATGCCAAGAGGTAGAGGTTGGCTGGTAGGTAGAAACACAATTTTGTTTATTTTATTAGGTGCTAGTCTGTTTCCACTACATATTTTGATTGAACCAAAAATAGGCTGGATTTCTTATGCATTTTTCTGCGTAGCATGGTACTCGCAAATACTTAGATTTCAAAATGGATTTAGAACTCCATCAAATAGATGGATTCTACCATTTGAACATTCAGAATGGAGCAAAAATATCCTCGAAGATAATTGGGATATAAGTTCAATAAAATGGAGAAATGGACCCCTAGCGGTTCATTCAATCATTGAAGGCTTAGAATTGCACGGAACAAGTAGATCAGGTGAACGATTCATAGCCATTCATTACCATGGACTTCAGGGTTGGTTGAATGACCCATTTACAAAACAAATGGAATCAGAAGAAATACATGACTTCCTCATATCCCCACCAATAAAAACAGAGGGAAAAATATGGAGTTCTCGATTTCTCCTAAAAGTTCAACTAAATGAGTCAGAGTGAGGATTAGCATGGAAAGTAAATGGAAACAACCTTCCCAAAATAGTATTGATGCTATTGCCCATGGAATGACATTCGCAGACGGTTCAGAATTTGATGTGAGGTTAACTTTAGATGGTGAGTTAGCGCTACACCATAATGCAAAAATTGAACTCGTCGGTCAAAAAGAAGGATTGAATCCCTATGTTGAGAATAATCATTCAGATGACTTACGAGCAGCCGGTTTCGATATTTTCTCAGAATTAATTGAGGACTCTAGAATAAAATCAAATTGGATTAACGGTTGTGCTACTGCGTGTATTGAGATTAAACGACCTCATCCAAGAGCGAAAATTGCAGGGAGTTATTTTAGTCGGAATGGAATGACCGAACATGTAAAAAAAATCATGATAAATATTGAAGAAAACTTGGCTTCACTAAATATTCCTGAACGAAATACTGTGATTTACTCCTTTGATCCTAAAACAATGGATGCTCATCGATTATCAAAAATAGAACTCCCAGCAGCTCCAATAAATCCTTCCATTAGACCTTGGGGGCCAGCTCCTATCCGAAGAGCAATGGCACTTCCCTCATATGGGAGGAGAACGGTTGTAGGAATGGTTGAGCATTGGCGTGAAATTGGAGCGCCTCTTCTCCCATTGGCTCTGAAGCATCTCTATTCATGGTCGAAATATCTACATCTTGGAAGAACATATTCGTTCAAAGGTAAATCTCTTAACAAACTTAACCAGAAACGAAGGGGTTTTCCGATACATGTTTGGCCTACTCCGATGGAAATTGAAAAAGACATAATTGCAGGAGGATTTACAGCTCTGAGTGATCTAATGGATCCTACAATCATCACCACACCTCATGGTCAAACCCGCTGGTTGAAACCTGGCACTCAACCATTAAATGAGGAATTAGAAGAAAAAATGAATGGACATTCAAATATTGAAAATGCAAAGAATCTCTTGAATCTAGCAAGTGAAAGACCATCGTGGGAGAATTTAGATCTAAAAGAAAGACAAGAAATAATTAATCGATTAGGGGCAAAATTATCGTGGCCTGAAATCAAAGCAGATGAAGGTTCACCGCCTTGGGAAGTTCCAAGATTCATTGGCCATAGAGGAGCTGGAAAGACATTCAGAGAAGGTTAATCTAATCGTCTAACTGGTTGATCTCGAGCAATGTATTTCGGGCGATATATAGGGACACCTTTCCCATCTCTAGAATTTCTCTCATCAACAATTTGTGCAGAAATTCCGATGACTCTAGCCCAACCAAAGAAAGTAGTATAGTAATCCGGTTTCCTAAATCCAGCATTATGGAGTAATGTACCTGAAACAAGATCTACGTTGGCATTAGGGTTGCTAATTTTAGGATTCTCAGACAATACCTTCGGCGCAACCTCTCTTAGAGTTCTTACTATTGCAAATAATGGGTCTTCAGGACAGACTTCTTCTCCGATTTTTATCTGGACTGTCGCTCGTGGATCTTCCGCTCGAAGTACAGCATGACCAAAACCAAAAATCGGTCTTTTCGCCGCTAGTTCCCCCCTAACAAAGGCTTCTACTTCAGCAGGATCAGAAGAACCAACCTTCTGAACAAACTCAAGGCAAGACTGATTTGCACGACCATGTAAAGGACCACTCAAAGCATTCATGGCCGAAGCGATAGAAGCAAAGAGACTAGAGCGACTTGATGCAACCGCTTTACCAGCAAATGTAGAAAGATTACCACCTCCATGATCCATATGTAAAACTAAAAATGAACGCAGAATTCTTTCAGCACGAACTGCGTCTTCTCCTTCCATTCCTAACATTGAAACGAAATTTCCAGACATCCCCAATGATGGATTAGATGGATTAGCTAAACCCCCTCTACCTCCTCTCGACATAAACAAACGGGCCATTAATTCAGGCATCCAAGCAATCAAATTCATTGCATCTGACAAAATGTCATTCTCACTTTCGGCCCTAGCCAAAGACATAATACCCATACTAAGCCAATCCATTGGGTGCCCTTGCCCAATTCCAATAGAATCAAAAATATCTAAAGCACCAGAAGGGATTTCAGCACGATGAGCTAAATTTTCTTTCCACTCGGTTGACTCATTTCCACTAGGCATCTTCTTATTAAACAACAAAAAAGCAGCATCTTCTGGATCAATATTTGCAAGATCCGCAATTGGATAGCCAGCATAGTGTACTCCATCAATCGGATCTACGAAAGAAGTCCGACATGTTCCAACTGGAATACCTCGCATTCCAGTATCTAAGTGAGACTCAAGGACTTCAAACAAAACATCCTCATCACTCATGCCCAACCCTCGGTGTTAGTTTGGAACCAGACATTGCCCATGATGAACCCTTTGGATATATTTCTGTGAAAAATTACCGTGAAGTTTGAACCATGAGGGTGATTCGAAAACATGTGAGCCGAAGACGACCAGAATGGTGGGAGGCAGGAATTCGCTTCACATGTCTCCCAAACTGTGGAAGATGTTGTGATGAACCTGACGGATTAGTATATCTTTCTAGAGAAGATGCTTCTAGAATTTCAAATAGTTTCGATCTTGAAGTAGATGAGTGGTTAGAAAAGGATGCTAGAAAAACACACGATGGACGATATGTACTCAAATCAACTACTGAGAAAGGAACTTGTATTTACATCAAGGAAGACAAAGGTTGTAAAATCCATAATGTAAAACCGGCCCAATGTTCTGCATTTCCATTTTGGAAGGAGAATATTCGGGATGATCCCTCGTGGAGAAAAACTATCGAAATTTGTCCAGGTTTGGTTCATCCTGATGCAATACTAATCGATGGAGATACAATACGTGCACATATAGAAGCAGATGCGCATGCTGAACTTGGTTTCAAAGAATGGTAATTGCTTAAACAGGCATCTTGACTCTACGCTTTCTTAGGCGAGCTGTGCCCCTAGATGATGCCTCATTCTGATGATTAGGAATTTGCCC
This sequence comes from Euryarchaeota archaeon UBA39, assembly GCA_002503045.1. Lineage (GTDB taxonomy): Archaea > Thermoplasmatota > Poseidoniia > Poseidoniales > Thalassarchaeaceae > MGIIb-N2. The sequence goes on from DAQW01000139.1 coordinate 7,638, forward strand.
CGGAGCAGGTTTGAGAATAGGGTATTGGATTTCAACCGTAATTTCAGAAGGATCGAATGGAACTATGGCACCTATTTCTTCACCAAGAGGTGTTTCAGAAATTGTTTCTAATTGTCCCTCTAAAGCTAACAATCGATCAGTAAGAGCAACAAGATCACCAGGGGTTGTTGATGCCATACGATCTTGAATCCCTGACAACTCTCTTTCAATTTCATGAAGTGCATACCTACGTCGATGTAATTCACTTTCGGCATCAAAGAAGCGACTATTGATTTCCCCACTTAATGAATTTGAAATTCCAGATGAAGGCTTTGAACTGGGTCGTGAAGGCGATGAAATCAAACGACCATTAGGAAGTTCCCGATTTGAAGGGACCCATTCATCTGAGAATTCATTATCAGAAAAATTTGACAATTCTATTTTTGGATCAAAACCCTTTGGCAAAACATCATCTAAGACTTCCTCGACTAATCTTTTGCCAACTTTTTCAGGGTCCCAATGATTCTGAATATTAGTTCTAGGTGAAAGGCTACGCCCATCTAATAAAATTGAAACATCCTTCTCATCTACTGGGATAAAACCCTCAGAAATAGATGAAAGAACTACTTGAAGAGCATTCAATGAACCAGACCATGTAGGAGAATGGTGGACAATACAGAATAATATATCTTCATCGATTGATGCGCCTTCTGCAATACTCCTTCTTCTAAGATGTGCAACTAATGTAGGCACCTCAGGAGTCTGTAAAGTACCAATTGCA
>DAQW01000048.1 GCA_002503045.1 Euryarchaeota archaeon UBA39
GATAAAGACGACGTTCAGGCAATAGAACAAGAGATAGATGAGAATTTTATTCCGGAGGCATCAGCACTTTTGGGGCTTGACTCAATCAACCAACCATCTGAAACAATTATTGAAAATACTGTCCAATCCTCCTTAGTAGAAGCACAAGAAGAAGTTCATGATATTCCAATAGAAGAAGAAATTGATGAAGAATCAGATTCCGAAGTCGAGGAAGAAAAACCGGAAATACAAGATGTTGAAGAGAATGAAATTACTGAAGTTGATGAAGAATCAGATGATTCCCCAATTCCGAGTAGAGCGGCGCCAAGTATTACTGGTGAAATGTCTGTTCGACCAACGAGTCTGCCTGCCACTGCAGAACTAGATCCTAAGACTGGAAGATGGATGATTAATGGCGTTCCTGTAGGTCCGAAGGTTACTGCAACTGGTCTAGATTCCGATTCCAATAATCGTAGAATTGGCGGAGAAGATCCTCTTAAGGAATCTAAGAAAAAGGAAGAAATTCCTCCTCAGAAAAATACTGAGCGTAGAGGAGAGAAAAGAGGGCAGAAGATTGAATCTCAAGAATCAGATGCACCTCCTCCAAAGCTAACAAAGGATGGACAAAAGGAACACGAACAACTACCTGATATGCCTGAAATGACTGGTAGACCAAATGCAGAACGTCCCAAAGAAAGAAAGGACGATGTTCAACTTCCAGATATGCCAAAATTCTAACTTTGAACTGGAAAAAGGGTGTTGAATAACGGAGGCAATTTTGCGATGCGCTCCAATAACGAAGAATCATTCCAAGTTTTACGTGCTCTGGCTGAGCAAATTAGAGAAAGAATTGGTTTACTTGCCGTGGTTGGAGTTATTTGCGTTTCAATCGGTTACATTGTTGCTGGTAGTGCGATTCAATGGTTACTATCCTCATCATTTCTTCCGGAAGGGGCCGAAGTAGTAGTGTTACATCCGCTAGAAGTTGTTCTATTACGATTAAGAATAGCTGGCTATCTTGCTTTGGCAGTAATTGTAATGGTTCTGTCTGTTGATGTTTTGTTACGTGGAAGAAGGGTTGAATCATTGCGTGAATCTGCTTCTGATTTATCCTTGTCTTTCCAACCTCATGTTGGTACTGCAATTATTGTTGTAATCTCAATGATTTTACTGTCTTTATTGGGTATTTTCTATTCGTTTGAATTTGTGATTCCGATGTTATTGGATTATCTTACTTCTGATGCTCAATCCGTTGGCCTTACTACTACCTGGCAGTTGGAAGCATGGGCTGGTTTCATAGTTTCATTAACAGGTGCTAGTGTAATTGTTTTCCAAACGCCATTAGTAATTTTTACACTTCTTAGAACAGACTTAATCGGTCGAGATTCTGTATCTTCTAGAAGAAGAGAAATATGGTTTGGAACAGTCGCTCTTTCTGCATTTGTTAGCCCTCCTGACCCCCTTTCTTTACTATTGATTGCCATGCCTGTAATCGTGTTAATGGAAGGCACTTTGTTACTAGATTCTCTTTTTTCAACTATTCAATCCAAACGGTGAACGCTTTGTACCGACGGCGTAGCGCAGGTGTATGGACATCACAATTGTACTTGGTAGCAAGTCGGACATGCCAGTAGCAGAAAAAGCAGCAAAAATACTTGATGGATTCGATGTAAAATATCAAATTCGTATTGCTAGTGCCCATCGATCTCCTGATTATTTACATGGAATAGTAGATGCAGCTGAAGAAGATGGTTGTATGGTTTACATTGGAATGGCTGGTGTTGCTGCTGCACTTCCTGGCGTTCTTGCCTCCATGACTCCTAAACCAGTTATCGGAGTCCCAGTTGGAAGTAAAGTACCTTATGACAGTCTGTTGAGTATTGTACAGATGCCCCCTGGTATGCCGGTTGCTACTGTAGGTGTAGATCGTGGAGACAATGCTGCATTACTCGCCCTCCAAATTATTGGTGTAGTGAATGGTGCAATTGCTGATGCAGTAATTGAATACAGAGAAATGAGAACCAATGCAGTAATGGCAGATGATCGTGCTCTCCAAGAAGAACGTGGCGCTTAGGTGTGATCCAATGGATACTCAGATGTTAATTGATGAGGCAGTAGAAACCTTAACTTCACAGATTGATGATACTGCAATTATTGCTTGTAGTGGTGGAATTGATAGCTCTGTTGCAGCAGTACTTGCTAATCGTGCAGTTGGATCGATGCTACATTGTGTCTATGTAGATACTGGATTCATGAGGAAGAACGAAACCGAGGAAGTTTCCAAAATGCTTGGGGACCTTGGCTTAAATCTGAAAATAGTTGATGCCAGTGAACGTTTTTTCAAACACCTCGAGGGTGTGACTGATCCAGAAGATAAGAGAAAGGTGATTGGAGAACAATTTATCCGAGTTTTTGAAGAAGAACAGGCGTTAATTGGCGCCAAGTATCTCGTACAAGGAACAATTGCTCCTGATTGGATTGAATCAGGAGGTGGTTCTCGTGATACTATCAAGTCACATCATAACGTGGGAGGACTTCCTGAAGATGTAGATTTAGACATTGTAGAACCATTAAGAGAATTCTACAAGGACGAAGTCAGAGCTATTGCACGAGTCTTGGAAATACCTTCGTCTGAGAGGCAACCATTTCCGGGTCCAGGTCTTGCAGTGCGTGTGTTGGGAGAGTTAACTCGAGAACGTGTCGAAACTTGTCGAGAGGCTTGCCATATTGTTGAGGAAGACCTCCGTGCAGCTGCGGCTGCTGGGAAATGCGACATTCCGTGGCAATATTTTGCTGCTTTACTTCCGGTTCGTAGTGTTGGTGTTCATGGTGACCTTCGAGTACATGGTGAGACTGTAGTTGTTAGAGCTGTACACAGTTTAGATGGAATGTCTGCGCACTATGCTCCTATTCCTCATGATGTACTTGCTGCAACTTCTACTCGAATAACTAATGCACTCAAAGGAAGTGTCAACCGAGTTGTTTACGATATTACGCACAAACCACCTGGTACAATAGAGTGGGAATGATTGTTTCTTTCACCCGATTCCTTCATCAATGGGGGGGTTGTCGCCAGCCTGCTGCCGAGATAGCTTAGCTGGTGGAGCGGCGGACTGTTAATCCGCAGGTCGTGGGTTCGAACCCCTCTCTCGGCGCTTCTACTGATTCCATTCGACCCATTCACCGTCTGGCATTTGTACCCACCATTGACCGCTTTGATCCTCCCAGTAGCTGTATCCGTCGCCGCCTGTTGTGATTTCGTCTTCAGGGGGTGCCCAATCTGAAGGTGTAATTCTATTCAAGATAGATTCGAATTCTTCCTCTTCGTCACTGTCGTCTACAATTTCAGGTTCAGGTTCAGGGGTAGCCTTTGAGGCTGTTTTTGGAGGTGTTCTGCGTGGTGGCCCTTTCTCTCTAGTCTTACTAGGCGGTTCTTTGGTTTCCTCAGGGGATCCCGCCGTTTGCAACTCTAATTTTTTCTCCTTTAGTTCGTCCATCATTAGTCCGTATCTGTTTGAAGATATCTTTTCTTTCTTCATAGCGCGCCGAATGTTTTTCTTAGCTTGATCAAGATCATCTAAATCAACAGCAGTCATGATGTTTCGCTCCAAACCTCTGATGAATGCACTCTTTCTAGCTCGAATTAACACTGTTCCAGAAATACTCACAAGTGCGAATAGAATTGTAAATACAATTCCTATTGCATCCAAATCACCTGATGCGAGTGCTTCGACAAATGTTTCTTCCTCGTTATTTTGATTAAGTAAATCAAGAAGATATTGCTCATCTGCAATTCCTGATCCTTCATCTCCTGGTGATTCTGCCCCATCTACACATCCATCTTGATTTTGATCATTGGCTCCCGGTTGTCCATTCGAAGTTACTGCTTCCCAATTTGTGTAACCAAGTGGGCATGCATCAAACGTATCCAGGATTCCATCGTTATCATCATCCTCATCCTCTGAAGTGCCGTCTCGACATCCATCTCCATCATGGTCTGTCGCAGGTGGTTGAGTTCTAGATATCCAATTCTTAGAGCCCTTGGCACAATCATCATCCTCATCCTTAACCTCATCATTATCATCATCGTCATCTTCTAATTCATCGTTACATCCATCTCGATCATAATCAAGATCTCTATCTGTTGAATTCCATCCGATTTCACCTGTTGGAGATGAACATTGATCTTCATCATCTGCTAAACCATCATTATCGTCATCTTCATCTTCATCTGAATTATCTAAACAACCATCAGAATCATAATCTTGAGCAATGGTGGAGGTCCAATCAAGAACACCCTTTGGGCATAGATCAAATTCATCCGATACTCCATCGTTATCAGAATCATTGTCACAAATATCTCCTATTCCATCACCGTCGTAATCTGATTGTTGAGGGTTTGCAATTTCTATGCAATTATCAATGATATTGGGGTCAGAACCATTCAGATTATCTCCGTATCCGTCCTGATCTTGATCAGACCATTGAGATGCGTTGAATGGAAATGCATCTGTCTCTCCAGACCATCCATCACTATCAAAGTCAGAACAACCGAGAACATCAAGATAAGAAGTACCCGGGATTGTAGGGCATCCGTCTGGTTCAACCCCGTCGGGGTTATCTCCATATCCATCATTGTCGAAGTCATCCCATTGTGAATCTTCACCTGGGAGGTCATCAATCGAATCAGCATATCCATCTCCGTCAGAATCAATACATCCAAGGATTCCACCTAACGATGAATTTCCATTTGTTTGAACACAGTCGTCAGCATCTGTACCTCCAGTATTGTCGCCATATCCATCGCCATCCGTATCATTCCATTGAGTTGGGTCATTTGGAAAATCATCTTCTTGATCGGGCCAATTATCTCCATCAATATCAGGGCAACCGAGTTTCCCTTCCATCGTGGATTGCCCTGCATCGTCGGGACATGCATCTGGACCTAATCCTGCAGGGTTGTCGCCAAATCCATCTCCATCTCTATCTGCCCATTGTGTGGAATTCAATGGAAATAAGTCATCCTCGTTAGCCCATCCGTCTCCATCAGTATCGATACATCCGAATTTCCCATTTTGATTTGAGGTACCTGGAATAGTAGGGCAATCGTCATATTTTTCACCTTCTGGATTATTGTCGCCATACGAATCTCCATCCATGTCTTCCCATTGTTCTGGATCATTTGGTGAACCGTCTCCAGTTTGATTTACATTCAAACCAGTCGATGGGTCGACGTCATAGTAGTGATTATCTCCATAACCGTCTCCATCGGAGTCTGCCCATTGTAATGGGTCTGAAGGATATGCATCAGCTCCTTCTGAATCGGACCAACTCAAATCCGCATCAGACCATCCATCCCCATCCGAATCGATACATCCTAACCTGTCTTGGGTTGAATTGCCCCATGTCATCGGACAATCATCCTCATTGTCTAATTCTCCATCTCCATCGTCATCTGGATCCTCATCGATATCTCTGCATCCGTCGCCATCAATGTCTGAACTTGAATTACTTATCCAGCCTGAATACCCAGAGGGGCAATTATCGGAAGCATAGTACATCCCATCTCGATCTTCGTCTTGTATCACTCTCAGAACAATTGTTGTATTTCCACCTTGTTGGTTTATTGGTAAACCATCGATATATGAGCGACAGAATTCATCTTGTCCTGTACAGGACATAGTACTCGCAACAATATCTCCTTTGTCCGATATTGCTAAATTGGTAAATGCAGAATAGGAACTCGAATAATTCGCCATCATCAACCAAGCATTATCAGATGTATGGTTTAATTTGACTAAAATTCCGTGTTGTCGACTGGCAGTAATAGGTGCAGTCATTCCTTCAAATTCTGCATCACAGATGGAAATTTGGTAGCATGCGCTAGCCCCTAGAACAATTTCTCCCTTAGGACCTATTGCAGTACTGTGGATATATTCGTCTCCAGTACCTGTTGATGACCAAGCACCTTCCCAAGTCAAAGACGAATGATTGTATATAGCCCAAAATGCATCAGATGATCCTGAATTGGTTACTGTATGGGTGCCTAATGTCATCGTAGTAGAGAAATAATTCCCTGCAACCAATACTCTATGGTCATCAACTTCGCTCATTGATTGTCTGTATGTTCCTGCATCTCCCTCAAGTGATTCGAACCAGTCTAACTCTCCAGTCGCATCAATTCCAGCTAAGAATGCCTGATGGCCGGTAATATTTGTAGTGCCATCAAAACTGAATACACACCCATCTCCCAGTCCTTCGCAAACAGTTCCTGAAATGATAACTCCATCATTTGTTGCAGTCATCCCCCTTTGTCTTACAGGGTGAAATCCTCCAGCCTGACCTCCAGCTGTGAAAATTCCTCCATCATCTCCTCCACTGCCCATTGATTTCGCCCATTGTGCATTTCCTGATGAATCCAATTTGACCAACAAAATTTCAGGCCCGCCTATGGAGTCATTGGTCTCTGCCAATCCATCAATTTCTACTGAACAGCTACCTGATGCAGTGTTACAATATGAGGTAATGGCGTATATGTCTCCATTAGGGGCTTCAGCTAATTCTGTTACAAGATCCCAACCTGTCTGGGAACCAATTGCTACTCCCCATAGCCATGTGCCGTTTGCATCCATTCGAAGTAAAAATCCATCATCATAAAATGGTGGCTCAATACTAACTCCATCCTTGGAAAGATTGCACTGGTTGCTAGCCCAACAGAATGCACCGGCAATTAACCAATCTCCATTAGATAGTTCTAATGTGGCGTCGATCCTATCTCCATATCCTGAACCATTGACAATGGAGTATCCTGGCGCTATAGGTTCCATAGTCCCATTTAGCCCAATTTGAGAGGAAAATAGTGGTGAGAAAGCAGAAGAATTATCATTTGCTCCATTCGGGTCGATTATACATTCAGGTGAACCAAAAGATACCCATTGGTTTGGTTGTAGGCCTGCACACGCCCAGCCACTTACTAAAGCTCGATCATCATCTGCTCCGAATGATATTGCATTGACAGTGGTTGTATAAATATTTGAATCAATTACTGTTGTGATAAAAGAACGAGGATTTTGAGTAATAGTTGTTTCAAATGGTGAATCTTCCTTTTCCAATTCTTGTTGAATTGGATTATTAGTCATTTGAAATAGACTGATTGAGAGAAGCAACGCAATGAATAGTGCCCTTCTCATGCTATCTGGGGTGTTTTCAGACTACATGAACGATTGTACGGAAATTGTGTTCTAGAACCATTTGTTTGATATGTTGGCAATTTCCATACATGGGTGATGGACCGGTTCCCAAAGCCTTCTTTTCGATTCGTCCCGCTTTTCATTGCATTGTTGATGTTTATGGGTCCGTTGACTGGAATGATTGGAAATTCAGATGAATTTCTAGAATTACCAAATGAAGAAAAATGGGTTGGACCTCCTGGAGCAGGACTGACAAATTCAACAATTAGCAATACGACTTATCTTAGCGGTTCTCACTCATATGACGATTTACATGTTAGTTGTACAACAAGTTCTACCTGTGGTTCAATTGTAGCCAATGGTTCTCTCATTTTAACCGTGAATACGCTTACTGTAGATACTGGGGCGTCTATTGTTTCTAGTGCCTTTACGAACATGACTCAAGGAGTAGGCACATCAGTGCAGTTGTCCACCAGTTGGCGAGGCACTGGGGCCGGAGGAGCAGGCCATTATGGTACAGGTGGTTCTGGAGGAGGGACTTCAACCTCCAATGGAGGTTCGTCCTATGGAGTTGGGAATGAAACTGGTTCAACCGGAGGTTCAATTTACGATTCCAATGGTAATTTGGTATCGAATGCAGGATCAGGTGGTGGACATATTGTGATTTATGCAGACTCTATTGAGATTTCAGGCACTGTCTCTGCATCTGGGTTCCAAGGTGACCCTGGATATCGCTACAATAACGGTTCAGGTGCAGGAGGTCCAGGAGCAGGCGGTGGTTCAGGTGGTTCCGTAGTTATGCGTGCGAACGAAATAACGGTTTATGGCAGTATACTTGCCACTGGTGGAGATGGAGGAGATGGAGAAGATGGTGACTGTCTTCCCGGTGCTGCTTGTTTATTCATGTATGATGGCGGCGATGGAGGTGGCGGCGGTTCAGGCGGAAATCTTGATATTCGCGCAAATAGCACAAGCAATCTCATGTTGACTGGAAATGCAATAATTTCTGCTGCAAGTGGTGCAGGTGGAGCTGCTGGTGCACCATATGGAACAGGTGCTGCTGGCACCACAGGATCTAGTGGGAGTGTTGGTAATTCAACCACAGGAACTTGGTCGGGATGGTCAGGTGGAAGTGGAGGTGGAGGAAGTGGCCCTGTATCTTCTTCTACTCCTGATTCATATGAGCCGAATGATAGTCAATCAAATGCTACTTGGGGTAACGCAACTTTGACTTCTTCAACTGGTCAGAATTCTACTTCTTGGTCTGGATTGACTATCCATAGTACTACAGATACTGATTGGTTTTGTTTTTGGATTAATCAAACTGCTCAATTTTGGTTTAATATCACATTTATTGATGCCAATGGAGATATTGATCTTAGGTTATATGACTCAAGTGGAAACCAACTTACATCTTCTACTAGTGTTTCTAATTCTGAATCAGTTACTCAATATGTGACCACTTCAGCATTTTATTGTGCAGAAGTTTACGGGTATTCTGGAGCAATCAATTACTACAACGCCACATTAGAGGTAGAATCAACCACTGTTGCCTCTCAAAACGATGCAGGTTCAGGTCAAGATGCGGGTCAATCAATTTCTACTGGATTACCACTTAGTGGCCCTAATAATGTGACTTATGGGGGATATCTAAACGAGTTGACAGATACTGATGATTATTATTCGATATATGTTCCATTCAATGCTACAATTAGTGCTACCATGACACATGCCGCGGGTTTAGATTTTGATTTACGTCTGTATGACCCTGGTGGGACCTTGATTTCTACTGCCTCGACAGGTAGCGTTCCGGAGAATGTTACTAGTATTGGACAAACCACTTCGTGGGGTGCTGGAAATTATTCTCTTCAGGTTGATGTATGGCCATCTTCCTTTATTACAAATACAGGAAATTATTCCTTTAGTTATTGGATATCCGGTATTACCTCTATTCCTGCGGCACCTGGAAACATTTCTGCAGATTTATTCAGTAATTTGACGTATGGTGAACTAGAACTAAGTAATCTGAGCACAAATTCATCGTATACATACCAATTAGAAATTGCAGCATTAGAGTATCATAGTTCGAATAACTCCTATACTACTCTAACATCAGGCGCATATATTCTCAATGTTACACAAAGCAATTTTACAATCCCTGTTACTAATTCTTTTACAAATTTTAGTTTCCCAGAACGAGCAGGAACATGGTGTTTGTATGGCGGACTTTCACAACCATCTTCCGGTTCTACAAGTTCAGGATATATTCTAATCAATGAATCATATGATTGCATTGAAGTAAATATGTTGGACTTTGCAGTCTTGAATGAGACCTCAGGTTTTGTTTTAGCTACAAATCTTACAGCTGGAAATTCATATCGTTTTAATTGGACTATGGTAGATATGAATAATTATTCTACTATTCAAAGTGGTAATATCTCATTTACTCCCTCGATTTCAATTAAGACCTCTATAATTCCATGGAATCCTCCAAATTCAGGGGCGGAACGATGTATTCTTATGTATCTCGAAAATTCATCTACAAATGCGATTCTCGATTATGCATTAGATTGTTTCACGCCGGAATGGCCAAGAGTCAATATGACTAATGTCACATATGATCGGAATGCTACCACTAACGAAGTGCGATTTGAATTAACTGATCTTAATGTCGGTGAATCGTATCAGTGGTCAGGCAGACTAGAATCGTGGGCTAATGGGACATTCACTAACGTCACTTCGTTGAATAATCAGACAATCTACGCAACAAATACCAATATGACCGGTCAAGTATGGAATTATACTACTCCGAATGCAAGTGCTTTTTACTGCGCATACATTACTTTGTCTAATTCAAGTAACCCATTTTTGGATGAAGATGGACTTTGCTTCCAACTATTTTTCGATGATGATTGGGATGGGGTCTGGAATGAAGATGATTTGTGTCCAAATACTACTGCCAATGCAACTGTAGATTTCGACGGTTGTGATGCAACTCAGCGCGATTCTGACGGTGATGGATATGTCGACGCATCGGATGCATTCCCATTTGATGGCACTCAATGGTCTGATGGAGATGGAGATGGTTTTGGAGATAATCCAAGTGGGAATAATTCCGATGCATTCCCATCAGATAATACTCAATGGTCTGATTCTGATGGCGATGGTTATGGTGATAATTCAAGCGGCAACAACTCTGACGCTTTCCCAACTGATCCGAATGAATGGGCAGATTCTGATGGAGATGGATATGGGGATAATGGGGATTTCATGCCGAACGACCCATCCCAGTGGTTAGATTCTGATGGAGATGGATACGGTGACAATACCACTGGAACCGATGGAGATGCTTTCCCTCAAGACTCCACTCAATGGTCAGATCAGGATGGCGATGGATATGGAGATAACCCTCAGGGAGTAAATCCTGATGAGTTCCCAACTGACCCTAACGAATGGGTAGATACCGACGGTGATGGATATGGGGATAATGGCGACTTTATGCCCGATGATTCCTCTCAATGGATAGATTCAGATGGCGATGGTTATGGTGATAATCCAACTGGTACTTCCCCTGATGCTTTCCCTAATGATGGGACTCAGTGGGCAGATTCAGATGGCGATGGTTATGGTGATAATCCTCAGGGTAATTTAGCAGATGCATTCCCTAACGATTCTTCTCAATGGTCTGATGTGGATAGCGATGGTTATGGTGATAATCAAAGTGGTAATTCTCCGGATTCTTGTCCTAATACTCCTGTAAATGCTCGTCCCGTTGATTCTAATGGATGTCATGAATCTGAACTTGATACCGATGAAGATGGAGTTACTGATGATCTCGACGTCTGCCCTCAAACTCCTAACACTGAAGTGGCTGATTCGAATGGATGTTCACCTTCTCAGAGAGATACTGATAATGATGGAGTTACAGACGACATAGATGACTGTTCTCAAACTCCAAATGGAGAGTCAGTAAATGCGGTCGGATGTGGGCAAAGTCAACTGGATGATGACACTGATGGAGTAATGAATGACATGGATAATTGCCCCCTTACCGACTTTGGTCTGTTAGTGGATTCCTATGGTTGTGCAACAAATCAACTAGATACCGATGGAGATGGTGTTACTGATGATTTGGATGCTTGTGTCTCCACAATTCAATCATATACAGTCGATGATCAAGGTTGCGCAGATTATCAGAAGGATTCTGATGGCGATAATGTGATGGATGATAAGGATCAATGCCAAAACACTCCTTCTGGAGAATCAGTTGATGTCAATGGCTGCGGAGATACACAGAAAGATAGTGACAATGATTCCGTGAAAGATGCAGTAGATTCGTGCCCTGGAACACCAGGAATTGAAGTTGCAGATCCAACTGGATGTTCTCCTTCTCAGAAGGATTCTGATGGCGATGGTATCAACAATGCAATCGATGACTGTACTCAAACTACTCTTGGTTCATCTGTAAACAATGTTGGTTGTGCAGATTATGAGAGAGATACCGATGGTGATGGCGTTTTAGATGTCGATGATTTTACTTGCCCGTCGACACCAATTAATGAGATTGCAGACATGATTGGTTGTGGTCCATCAGAGAGAGATACAGATGGGGATTTGGTTGTTGATGCGTTAGATAATTGTCCTAACACAAATATTGGAGCAACAGTTGATTCTGATGGTTGTTCTATTAGTCAAAGAGATACTGATGGTGATGGAGTCAAAGATGACAAAGATTTCTTCCCAGACGATCCAAATGAATCTTCAGATAGGGATGGCGATGGAGTCGGCGATAATTCTGACGCATACCCTGATGATCCTGCTGCTTCATTGGATGGAGAGTTAGATTCTCCAATTGGATTGATTATGATTATTCTAGTAGTGACAATACTTGCCCTAGGAGGTGGCGCTCTTCTATTCATTAGAAGTGGCAATAATTCCGATGGAGTGGAAACTCTTGTAGCAGCTAGTCAACAATCTGAATTTGCACAAAATACTGAACTTGCAGACGAGTCCTTGGTGAATGAGCAACAACCTGAGCAATTTGTTGATGAACAAGGGAATCATTGGATTAGACAGCCTGATGGTACAATGCTTTGGTGGAATGGAACTGATTGGCAACCAGTAGATTCCTGATTGGTAATTGCTTTGAACGGCGTGTTACTTTCATCTTGATATGGGCGCCTCACGAGAGACAGTAAATCGAGTATTGGGTGCAGTAGATAGTAGTGGTAGACATTATGGTTCTGGATTTCCGATGATTGCTAGTGAGAATGTTATTTCTCCACTGGTTCGTCAAGCCTGTGATAGTGATTTACACGGACGCTATGCAGAAGGACTCCCTGGGAAGAGATATTATCAGGGATGTGATGACTTTGATACAATCGAATCAATTGGAATAGATCTCGCAAAGAAGGTCTTTGATGCACCTTTTGTAAATATCCAACCAACATCGGGTACAGTTTCGAATATTGCTGCTCTAAAGGCACTAGTAAAACCAGGAGATAGTATCACTGCTGTTTCTACTGCAGATGGTGGTCATATTTCTCATGCTCAGATGGGTGCTGTTGGTCTTCGAGGTCTTCAATTGAATACATACCCTTGGGACGCAGATCGGATGGAACCGGATATTGATGCAGCAGCAGAAATGATTCGAGAGGTTAAGCCAAAAATGGCTTTGTTTGGGGCATCAGTATTCCTTTTTCCAACTCCATTACAGGAACTTGCAGATGCAGCTCATGAGGTTGGTGCAACGGTGATGTATGACGGGGCTCATGTATTGGGTTTGATTGCTGGGGGTGTTTTCCAAGATCCTCTTAGAGAGGGTGCTGATGTGATGACTGGCTCTTCTCACAAGACATTTCCTGGACCTCAAGGTGGTTTTCTGATTTCAAGTAGTGATGATGAAAAATTCCAAAAGAAATTGAATAATGCTGTTTTCCCTGGTACAAATTCATCATATCATCTTCATCATGTGGCTGGAAAAGTTGTGGCGATGGCAGAGTTTGAGGAGTTTGGAACCAAATATGCGCAAGATATTGTTGCTAATGCAAAGGTCCTTGCAAGTTCTCTTGCTGCTGAAGGATTTGATGTATTGGCTGAAGATCGAGGGTATACTGCAAGTCATCAGGTTCTAACTCGGCATGGTGAAATCGATTCAGGTGCCGGAAGAAAGGCGGCATCTATTCTTGAGGATGCAGGGATCATCACTAACATGAATATGCTTCCTGGAGATACAAAGGCGATGTCTCCATCGGGATTACGTCTAGGAGTTCAGGAACTAACTCGACATGGTATGGGGCCTGAAGAAATGGAACAAGTCGCAGAATGTTTTCGTCGTGCTTTACTTGATGATGAGAATCCGAGTAAGGTCAAGGAGACAGTAAATTCGATTCGTTCGAATTTCCAAGATGTGAAGTATTGTTTTAGTGAATAATTGAATTCAAATCCAAACATCATTTTCTGCGGTAAGATTGTCCTTTACTTCTCCTGTGTTTATTACTCCACGTGGTTCAATCAACATAACCTTACATTCGTTATCTGCCATTGGCTTGTGTCTCACTCCCTTGGGTACGACACACATCTCCCCTGCCTCAAGATTCATTGTGTGATCTTCAAATTCAATCTTCATTTTACCCTCAATCACTAAAAATAATTCATCGGTATTTTCGTGTTCATGCCATACAAATTCTCCTTGGATTTTGACTAACTTGATTTGATAATCATTCAACTCTTCAATAATTTTCGGTGTCCAATGTTCGGAGAAAAGAGAGAGTTTTTCTTCCAGATTGATTTTGTTCATGAAGTGGCTAATCGAAACTATCTCTTTGAATTATCTACAAATTAATTGTCACGATTTTCAATTGATTTAGTAGAATCAGTATATTGATTTGTTTTTACAATTATGCGGATAACATGTTCTATTGACCAGTTGATTTTGAATTTTTCATGCATTATTCCAAAAAGTAACCATATACCCATATGCAACAGAGTAATCCCAAATGCTTCAATCAATGTCAATTCGGGGATATAGTCTACAATTTGTCCTAATAATCCAAAATGAAGAATATAGATTGTCAATGATAAACGCCCAGAGGGGGCTAGCCAAGAATTGATTGTTGAGATCCATTTCCCTGATAGTCTGAAAATATCCCAAAGGAAAATTGTCCATGATGCAGATACAAGCACGAACCAATGATTTGCAGGGAAGAATGTTAGCACTCCTTCTCCCATTGTTTCTGCCCAATTTGTACCAGTGGATATGGAGATAGCAAGCGTAGCCAAAAGTGTACTAATCGCTAATGAACCACTTCGAGAAAGGTGTAATTTCCAATTTTCGTTTAGCTGTTTTCCTTGGAGATTACTTCCAACATAATAGAATGCAATCCATGGAATAAGGGGGTATGTGCCACTAATAAATGCTAATTGGAACCAATGCAGTATAGAATTCACATTAATCATTGAAGACCAGTCAGGGCCAGGAATTAGATTTGGACAATAATTGAGAAGAAGTATTGTGAATAATACAATTACAATTGATTTGAAAAATCCAGTTTCTTTAGATTTCATCCATTTAGTAAATAATTCATCTTTACTCGCGGTTAAAGGTGCAATAAGGATACACAATCCAAGCAGAGTCAATATTCCCGGAGAATTCCAATTATAGCGTTGAGGTAGGAGTATGCCTATAATAAATTGAAGCGAGATTAAAATTAACCCTCTTACAATCGTCCATTTGAGAATTGGTTCTTCATTTTGTTTTCTCTTACTAATGCCACTATGTAATCCCCATCCTGCAATTGTTACAAACATCGGTGCCGCCATTCCTCCGATAGCCGCCGAAATAAATGCAAGTGGATGGGTAGTTGAAACAGGTGCGGGCAGAAGTGCTGCAGTATGGACTTGAACCATACATAGGATTGCAAATCCTCTCATTGAATCAATGTGATTCAATCGAAGTGACATTGGTTCACCTAATCCATTCATGGATTCTTCTTTCAGGTACAAAATCAGAATTTCTAATTTGAATTGATTGTTCTATTCTTTCTCTGATTTCGTCTTCTAATTCCCCTCTATGATATACTGTGACCCATGTTTCTCCTTGATCTACCGTTTGTCCTAATTCCACATCTAATAGGAATCCAACAGATGAGTCTATTTCATCATCTATTTTTTTCCTCCCTGCACCCAAATCCAATGCAATTAATGCTAATTTCATTGCATCTATGTCTGAAACAATACCGGCTTCATTAGAGGCAATTTCTGTTGTTTTCAGTTTGGAATCCAGTAGGCCTAGGGCCAACAGTAGGCTATGTTCAGAATCAAAAACAGTTGAGTCAACTCCTTGATTTATTGCCATCTGAATAAAACATTGGAGTGCTGATCCATCATGCAATGAATCTTGAATCATGACAAATCCAATTTCACTATTTTCTGCCACCCCACTAGAATGCAATAATTCACCTCCTTGTGTACATACCAATTCTTCTAAGTCCCAAGGGCCATTTCCTCTCATTGTTTCCATTGATTCAAGAATTTCAAGTGCATTTCCTATGGCGCATCCAATTGGTTGGTCCATGGTGGTTAATACTGCTGATGTTTTTATTCCACATCGATTTGAAGCATCAACCATTGCTTCTGCTAATTTTCTCGCATCTTCTTTCTTGACCATAAAGGCCGCCTTTCCAAATTTAACATCTAAAACTAAAGATTGAAGCGATTCAGCCGCCTTTTTTGATACGATACTACTCGTGATGAGTGGCAAACTCGCTACTGTACCAGTAACATCTCGAATTGCATACATTCTTCGATCTGCTGGGACTAAATCATCAGTTTGTCCTACCATCGAAATTCCGATTTCAGATACTTGGGAAATAATATCTTCAATTGATAATTGAATGTTGAATCCAGGTAGACTTTCTAATTTATCCAATGTACCTCCTGTATGTCCTAGCCCCCTTCCGGAAATCATTGGAACCTTTAGGCCACAAGCGGTTAGAGCAGGTGCTAATGGAATCGAAACTTTGTCTCCTACTCCTCCAGTACTATGTTTGTCAACCACAAGGTGTTTCCATTCTTCTGGCCATTCTAGACATCTGCCACTATTTCTCATTGAATCAGTCAGTGAAGCGGTTTGCTGTGAATCAAGCCCATAATCAAAGATTGATTTGAGCACACCTTCTATTTCTGAATCATTCCATCGTATGAGTCCATCATCAGAAATAACATGCCCGACAAAATCTCTAATGTTTTCAGACGAAACACTGCCATCTTGGATACTTTTTGACAGTGAATCCGGGGTCATCTTCTCACTCGCCGAACTCTTGTTCGTATTTCGATTGTAGTTGTTCCATTGTCCATCCATCATTTAGATGAGATTGAACAAACTCATGAGTCCATTCTTTGAATTCAAATCCGTCTAATTTGGGTGCTCCGAATACTCCATCATCTTTGCCAACAGTAGCATCTCTTGCTTCATTCCCCTCCGAACCTACACTCGTTCCATCAAGGATTACTGCCCCTGAAGATTCTTCACTTGTTTCTGAGGATTCTACATCTTCAGTGAAAAAGTATCCAGTGTCGTCTTCAAGAACTTCGTCGACAAACCCTTCATCATTGTTCAACATAGTCAAAGCGAGTGCGATTCCGAGTGTGATTCCAGATAAAACCACTAAACCAAGAAGTATCTTAGCAGCAGTTGAATCCAAGGGATCTTCCCTTAATCCAAATGCTCCGCCTGGCTCATCGTTATCAGAATCATCGTTCGTAGAATTCGTATCGCCTACATTGTCACTTGGATTCGGATTTGAAGTCTGAGTGCATCCAAATTCTATGGAATCATCGAAACCATCTTCATCAGCATCAGCCTTATTCATTGCATCTGTAGGGCTAACACTACGTTCAACAGCTAGAGATAATTCTGCAGAATCTTCGATACAATCTCCATCAGTATCTTTGGAGAATGGATCACCGTCGTACTTTGATTCTTGGAGATTGGATAATCCGTCACCATCCCAGTCTTGTGATTGTTCTGCAAGGGGGCTTCCGGGGACTAGAGATGAAGTTCTGTTTAGTCCGTGCTTTATCTCATACCAATCAGGCATTCCATCACCATCTGTGTCTGTAGAATCATCCATTCTATTCCAATCTTGTTCAAATGAAAATTCGTATGCAGAAGCTATTGGTGGCTGATGTAGAATAATTCCCATTTCTCTATTTCTTAATGCACTATTACTGCCCCAATTAATACTGGAAATAAGTACTGATTTACCGTCAATAATCACTCCTTTATTGTGTAATTTTGTGATATTATCTCCACTAGACATCAGAATGGCAGTAGTATCTGCTCCTAATGTTCTATTCCAATGGTTGTTGACAAGATTTAGTACATCTCTATCATCGAATGGATCATCAGTATAATATCCATTAAGGAGTAATCTAATGGTAACATTTCTTTCTATTGCAGCTCTTTCAAGGGCAGCAAGTAGAGGATTATCTCCATAACCCCATCCCCATCCATCTTGGAAATATTGCACAGATAGATCGATCGATTGATCTGCTGAATCAATCATATCTACTAGACCGCCTATGCAATCGTCTGGACAGGTTAGTAATTGTCCAGTAAATGGTCCGCTGTACGTTGTTCCAGTTGTTACACCAAGTGCACTTGGTGGAACTGTACTTGTTAGGTTGAAAAGAAGGTGTAATTCTGGAGTAACCCAATTAGATGGAGTGCCTAATGATGGATCAGAAGGATCGAACTCTTGAATGTGAAGGTGACTAGTATCTTCATCCCATAACATTCTACTGAGAACCAGTTGTGCAGTAGTTGAATCATCAATGAAGACTGACCATTCTCTATTTCCATATTCCTCTAATGAGAAACTACTACTCTTCCAATTCCCACTAGACATCCAAACAGATGTTTGATCGCGAACTGCAACTTTAGAATGTATGTAGCGATATGGTCCTTCAGGAGATGATGCAGATGGTGGATCTACCATCCACAAAACAGTAGCTCCAGCATTATGTAGATCTGATGCAATTCCGCGACTAGTTTCCATATAATCCCACGAACTGTATACTCCTCCTTCTAGGAGAACAGTAACTTCAACACCTCTTTCTATTGCGTTTTGAAGAGCTTTTGAAAGTTCGGGACTAGTTAATTCGTAAAGATGAACATGGATTTCAGTTTGTGCCTCATTAATCCAGTGCACTAAATCATAAAACGCATATTCTGGAGAAATTGATGTAGTAATGTTGCCAACTCCTGAGAATCCCCCTCCATCACAAAAGAGAGATGCCCCCATTCTTAGCCAACGAACTTCCCAGTCTGCTGCTGAATCGGTATCTGGCATCTCAGAACATCCATCGCCTCTCATTAAGATTAAACCAGTTGTGTCGGCATTTTCAGGAGGAGTAATTGATGAACCAGTCCACCCTGCTACCATCGGATCTCCTTCTCCATAGACAAGAGTATCTACTACAGTTCCATCAGGAGATAACAGTTGGAATGAACCTCCATTGTTGGGCAACCAAGGCATATTATACATCACATCATTGCCCCCGTATGCTACAATTCCACTATCTTCGAGTAAATGACTTGGATCAGAGGTGATGATTGCAGATTCTCCTGGGGGAAGAATCAATCTTCGAAAAGTGTCGTTCCAGGGGTCAGCATCATTTCGTTGCCTACTAATATTCCATCCAGCTAAGTCAATTGTTTGATCGCCAATGTTTCGAAGTTCGAACCAATCATGCCCTCGAGTATCTACTTCGTCAAACATAATTCTACTGAATTTAATTGATAATTCTCCATCCCATTCTTCTGGAATTGGATTTTCAATTCCCGGAGAGGGGCTTAAAGTAGGACTCCATCCAAAACGAGGTTCGATAGAAACACAAGGTTCAGATGAAATCCAGTAAACGGTTTGAATCATTGAACCATCTGGATTCATTAGTCGAATTGTATCTCCGAAGTTGTCCATAAATGCCTCTTCAGGCCTCAATACTGCATATTCTCCTGGGAGTAGCGTCATAGATGTACGATTCCATAATTGATCGATGGATGCTAACATGCCGCTTCCATCTTCGTCTAATACGTGCCATCTACTGAGGTCAATTGTTGCGCTGCCATTATTTTTAACTTCAATCCATTCCCCCAAAATCCCTACTGAATCAGAACCAGATAAACCACATTGAGGCATTATCTCTGTAATGATTAGATCAGAAAGTCCAGCATATGGGTTATCGAAAACAGGATTCACTTGACCAGGGGAGGGTGACGGAGCATATATCCAAGAAGATGCAGTATTATTTGCGACCATTGCCGCTCCGGGTAAAGCCGTATTGTATACTAGGGAATGTATTGGATTCCCCAAGGCGTCATTCAGAACAATTGACCCGCCATTGTTTGAGAGCCAAAATGAGCTAGGGTCGTTCGCTCTAATTATGGCATAGTCTCCAGAATCTAGAGATAAATCAGTTGTTGTGGATGAATCTAATGGAAGAGTACTTCCACTCGTTATTGACCAACCTGAGAGGTCTACAGCAGAACTTCCATTATTCATTATTTCAATAAATTCTCCAGTACCTTGTAGGGTTTCTGCAGTATCATTTCCGAAAGGATTTGGCAGAATTTCGGTTAGAATTACTTCGTATGAACCTCCAGTTCCACTTGATTGATCAGGATTAGCAGCAGCAGGTGTAGGTGTGCTTGACAATGTCCATCCATTAACTGGGTCTCCTGCAAACGGAGTCAGTGTTTTTCCTGATTGAATGGATGTTTGCCAAGTCAATGTTTGTACAATATCCCCAGCAGGGTCGATAAGAGAAATTGTATCTCCAATAGATCGGATAATTTCTACACCGGTTCCATTAAATTCCACTACTCCATAATCTCCAGGTCCTAATCCTTGAGGGCTACTAATTGAGCATGAACAGTCAACAAGAGCCTCATTTAGTTGAACTTCTCCTCCTGTACCTGTGATGATTACAAACCCTGAAAGGCCAACTCCAGTTGTTTCATCAGGATGCACTCTAAACTCGATCCATTCTCCATCTGGATATGGATTATTATTTTGAGTGGCATTTACCATGATTTCGTTAATTGATAATGTACTGGTTCCATTTACTGCTAACGCATCTGGTTGGCTAGGAGTTGGGAAAAGTGCCTCTTGCCAAGACAATCCATTGGTTGAACGGACCATAGAATGACCTGGTCTAGATTGAGGATATGTCAATTCATCAGTAATCGAACCATTCGGGAGGTGAACCACTAAATCATCGCCTCCATTATTCAAAATTCCATATTCACCCGATGCATTAATCGATACAGTCCGCCTTTCGCCGGGCTGAATATGGCTTGATGTAGGAGTGCTACTGTCGTATCCAATTAGGTGTGATTCGTTGAGAGTAATATTGTTACTTGATGCATCTCTAACATAATATCCTGCTAAGTCAATGGTCTCTGTACCGATATTCTCTAGTTCAAACCATTCTCCTCCGGGCCATGAACCATTATCTAGGGAAAAGAAAGGGTCTGCGAGAACTTCACGAACTCTAATTCCTGAATCATGGTATGTAGGTAGATTTCCTCCAGTATTTGCATTACCAGGAGTTAGTGAGGTTGCTTCAATCCAGTCAGATGTTGGATCAGATGAATTTTCAATTAATGAAACGCCTTCTGTAGGTCGTGGCGTCCAAGTAACAGTGTGTACGGTTGTCCCACTAGGTGTTTTTAGAGTTACAATTCCATTTGAATTAATTAAACAAAGTCCACATGAACCTCCATTTCCATTTCTTGCTAGAACGATATAGTCTCCAGCAGGTACATTGAGATCCGTTGCTCCAGAGGGATAAACAACATAGGGCGTAGTCATTGGTAGAGCACGATTATTGTGGTCTTGTACTGTCCATGTTGATAGATCGACAGTAGATGTTCCAGCGTTATGAATCTCTACCCACTCTCCACTAGTCCAATCAGAAGGCCCTACAGCATCAGTCTCTCCTCCAAAAGCATTCACTAATACTTCTGAAATACATACATCTCCAATGCATGCCGTTGACCTTGAATTTGTATCTAGACTATCGTTTTCATGGCTTAGGGCATCGTTTTGTTCTGAAGGATGCCATGTAGCTAAAGCAGAAGAAAGGAAGAGAAATCCAATCATCACGGAAAGAAATCTAGGCCCGAATACCGACGTCATGATTCATTTGAGATTAAATCTAGGTATTGAGGTTGATGTTATGAGAATCATTTTATTTTTTTTCAAATGAACCCAAAACCATCGAATTGTTGGGCGAAGGTATAGACCATGATTGGAACTAGGATTATCCCCATTCCATGGGATCTTCTGATTCCTATTCTAGGAGGCATTAGACCCATCAGCGTTCCAATCACTAATACTCCTAAACCGATGAATCCAGTGCTGAACCAAACTAAAGCACTGACAAATACAATCACTGAAATTACCATAGTCCTAAGTGGAATTAATTCATGTAATTTTAGCATTCCTTTGGATAATTGAATCATTACTGGAACAGAAAATAGGCCTGCAATAATTGTAATTGCTACTAGTCGGACAAAGTCAGATGGTGGTTCGAAGGTACCCCAAATATCGATTGGATAAATCATGTTGAGAGCCAATGCAGCCCCTGAACGTGGCCTCCCAACCATGTATAGGAAACCAAGAACCATCACAGTCACGGCAGTATTGACAGAAGAAAGAACTGCAATTACTTCAAGATCTTGAGTAGAAGTTTTTTCGTTTTCATCGAATGATTCAGGAGTATTTTCTGCGATTTTAATTAATTCATCAAAGTCAGTCTCTTCAGAATTTTCTAGTTCTCTGGTTTTGATGGAATCTTCTGTTTCATCGTTTTCTATTGGGACTCCTCCTATTTCTTCCATGAACAGTTTCCTCCGCTCTGCTAACATTTCTTCGGGACTCATATCTCTATTTGAAGGCGAATATTCGAAATCTGCGGGAATGAAATTGGGGTCTCTCAATCTCCCAGCAATATTTCGCATAGACATTACAACAACTGTAGCTTGAGCAGCAGTCATACCAGGTAAAATTGCCATTACAGATGATACTACTGCAGATAAGAAAGTTGGAACTGCTAATGGTTTCATCGGTGGTAAATCCCAATTTGGCTCTTGTTTTGGCATTTCAGATGTTGTAACATATATGTCGATTAGGTTCGCTATTCCGAATAAGCCGGCTAAACTAGGCATTAACAGAGTTGCTGAGGGCATTCCGACAGGTGATCTTGCAGGTAACTCAAATACTGCCCATCCATAGAATCCGGATAGTAAAAAGAAGCATAGAGCTACAAAAATACCTGCCTTACGTGAAGAATTCCCTAATCGTAAGTCAATCGCAGTCCATTCACGTTCGTATCTAAATGCGAAAATTGGGAAAGATACTCGAATAGGTTTCGGTAGAGGAATTCTCATCCAAGATGTTGCTTTTTGTAGAATAGAAGGCCACGGTAGTCTTGTAGTCTCTGTTAAGAGAAGAAAACTTGAGATGCTTAGTAAAAGCCATGGGAGTATATCTCTACTGCCTTCAAACCAATTTAGTCCAGGGTTATCTCCGAAAAGTAGTCTTGCCACCACAAGAAGAGGAATCGCCATAATCATTCCCATTTGGGACCCTCTGGCAGAATATGCGACCCCTTGAGCGGCTTGACCTGTAACTAACATTCGATGACCAGGCAGTAAAGCTAAGGCCATATTGTCATCAGGAGCGCCAACAAGAGCACTTGGGATATAATTCAGAAATGTATGGACCATCCCACATGAAACAATCATTCCAGCAATAATATCTAGGGGTAAACCGATATTAAGTGCGATTGGAGTTAATGATACGGCAATAAGTGCAACATTGTTTACGTGGAAACCAGGTATCAACCCGGTAAATGTCCCGAGAATTGCTCCTGCTCCAAATGCCATGAATAACCAAAAAAGGTCATACAGGTATGTTTCCAACATCTAAATCCCTCTTGGTTATGCCCAAGTCTGGCTGTGTCCTCTAATATCGAGACATGTCCATGCGCTACTAGTGCCGCCCATGTCATTCTCTAGGATTAATCGGCCTCTCCAAGTTAGAGTGGGTGCCTCGCCTCCAAATTGAGATGCTTCAGTTCCATCACCGATAATACAGATTGTTCTATTTGTTCCCGGTTGTCGGAGAACTTGTTTTGTTCCATTATCAACTTCTTCGATAATTCCGTATAGTTCAACTCGTTTGTTTTCTTCCCATCTCCAATCGGAGTATGATTCTCCCCATGTGAGGGTAACGTATCCAGGCACTGGTCCAGTTAGATTGATTTCAGAAGTTCTGATTACAACTCTTGCATCTTCAACATCCCAAACAACGGTTCCAATCATTCTAACTGATTGTCCTGATTCAAGACATTCTGAACGGGCACCTGATAATTCAATTCTAATCTTAACCATTCCTGCAGTCCAAGCAGGGTAATCTTGCAGATATCCCTTTAGATAGTCAGGACAAATAGGATTTGAAATGTAACCTTCTATTGTATGTGAGGAATTAGCATATCGGAATGGATCGAGGGCTATGTCTTCCAATGAAGTGATATTTTCTCGTGGGATTTCAGTTGATGCTTGATCACCTAAATCTATGTCCATACAGATAGTTGCTTTACCATTATCCCATCTCAACCTTCCTTGCCATTCGCTTCTATATTCATCGATTGGAGGCGAATCAGTTCCTGTAATTATGGCACATAATCCATCATCTGCCGTCGGACCTCTAAGCATCAAACCGGTTGATTCTGAGCGGAGAGTTCCATCAATTGTGACCATTTTCCCGATATCATAAGACAATGATGTAGCATCTGCTGACCATCTCAAATGAACTGGACCAGCTTCCTGTTGTACAACTAAATTGGTAGCTTGAGAAAACATTTGGAATCTGAGATTTCTAGAGTCGAATAAAATCCAACCACTTAGGCGCACTTTACTTCCTGCTTCATAATAATCTAAAACGCGTCCTTCTAATCGAACATAAAGCATGTGATCTGCATTGGAATATGAAGGGTTATCTTGAAGATAAAATGATTGACGAGTTAAATTGGGTGCCAAGGCCTTCCCTACATATCCTTCCACAGTAATTGATTGACCGTCAAATGCTAATGGATCTTTAGCTAATTCTGACATACTGGTCCATGATGGTGCTACGCTTGCTGCTTCTTTTTGATAGACTGCCCCTCTTCCACTAGATTGTAACCAAATGCTCCCATTCCATTCAACAATCTCTCCTTCAACATATACAATTGATCCGATTTCAGGGAGATTTGTCTCGTTGATATATCCATTTTTTACCCATCTCACTTCTGCAACAGTATATCCGTCCTCAGGATCCATTACTTGCATGTCTATTCTATCATCGCCATCTCCGTAAGGGTCTCTAATCCATGAAGTAAGGATTCCTTCAATCTTTACAGTCTCTCTAGGATAGTTAGGAAGATCTTCAATGTCAACAAGATCTGGTTCCCGAACAACAGCATAGAAGTTCATTGTCATAACCAAAAGTAGTGAAGTTAGGAACATCACCCACATACGAGCCATGTGCTATGCAGCAGGGTGAGACAATTCAACTTCACTGTTGATTGTAATTCTCGAAATCAATGGAAATTAGCCGACGTGGCTATTTGTAACGTCGCACTCCGAGGCGTATGAAGGGGCGCAGGTTAGCAACCTCTTCGATTCTGATACTTCTGCTTTTGATGCCCTTTTCTTATCCTTCGAATATTAGTCTGAAAATGACTCATGAATCGATGTATGATGATGGCGATGCAAATGAAACTACTAATGAAATCAATCGCAGTGAATTATTTGCTTCACTGCCCATATGGTCTATTGGTGATACTTGGGCATATGCTGTTTCTCTAGATGCTGTTTCGTTGGTTGAAGAAGCAGAAACCATTGAAGGTGCATCCTTGGATATTCTTACTGGTACGGCCACTAGGACTGTGTCTGCAATTTATGAATCGTCAGTGAATGGTTCTTCGCCAGAATATATTGTAACAACGATTCTTTGGGCCACAGGTTCAGGCGTATTTC
>DAQW01000013.1:0-1314 GCA_002503045.1 Euryarchaeota archaeon UBA39
ACCAGGTCTTCTCAATGCTTGATCAATAGCATCACGACGGTTAGTAGCGCCAATAACAATCACGTTATCTCTACCATGCATTCCATCCATTAATGTAAGAAGTTGAGCGACAACTCTTCGCTCAACTTCACCAGTTACATCTTCACGCTTAGGAGCTATACTATCTAATTCATCGATGAAAATTATCGCTGGAGCATTTTGTGTTGCTTCATCAAAAATTTCTCGTAACGCTTTTTCAGATTCCCCGTAATATTTGGAAATAATCTCAGGGCCATTTATTGATGAGAAATGGGCATTGGTTTCAGAAGCAACTGCCTTTGCAATCATTGTTTTTCCAGTCCCTGGGGGTCCGTGTAGTAAAACACCTTTTGGAGGGTCAATACCTAGTCGGCGAAACAAAATAGGATGTTTTAGAGGGAGTTCAATCATCTCCCGAACTTTCTGTAACTGATTACCCAGACCACCAATGTCTTCGTAAGCAATAGATTGAGTTCCTGCATCCTCTTCTTCATCAAATACTTCTTCTTTGATCACTATTTCTGTTTCAGGAGCAACTTGGACAATACCCTTAGGTTTAGTTGAAACAATAGCAAATGGAAGTGCTTCAGCAAACAAAGTCATCCCTGGAATAAAAATTCTATCTCCAGCGACAACTGGTCTCTTATTGAGACCTCGACGAGCAAAACCCTCTATTCCAGGGCCAAAACGAACTTTTTGTTGTTTGGCCATTACTGGTGACAAAACTAAACGTTCACATTTTTTGACTTCGACCTTGCGAATTTCGACACGATCGCCGAGACTGACTCCTGCATTCTTCCGAATAATCCCATCTACACGAATTACACCTAAACTTGCATCTTCAGGCCTACATCTCCAAACAACCGCAGCAGTCTTGCTTTCTCCTGAAATCTCAATAATATCTCCAGGCTTAAGATCCAAGTCATTGTTGAACGGAACTCGCGCCCTACCATGTCCTACATCGCTTGGAATTGCTTTCGCAACACGTAAAGTAACTGATTCATCATCGTCCGCCATCTTGCCACCCCAGTTGATTCTCTGTTGTTTTCGGGGTTATTAAAGGACTCAGAATTCTCAACTGATGTTTCGCCACATTGAAGGATTAATCCCGACTCCCGAGGTTATGACACATGTACTATCCACCGGCTTTGAGGTAATGGAATCGAACAATCCGAACGGATCTCCAAAAATTCGAGGATATAATATAATTAATGGGAAACTAAGTTTAGCAGCAGACGGAAATACATTTGTTTCAACGAATCCTGCAATTCTTTCGGATGAAATTGGAGAATTTCC
>DAQW01000013.1:1728-4631 GCA_002503045.1 Euryarchaeota archaeon UBA39
GGACAAGTTATTGGAAATATGGGAAGACTACTAATGGATCATAAAGATGAATTGGTTAGATTACAGGCTAGAGAGATTGGTAAGACTCTGAAAGAATGTGGAGGAGAAGTTCAAGAAGCAATAGACACATGTCTTTTCTTCCAATCTGAAGGAAGAAGGTTATATGGTCAAACTGTAAACTCTGAACTCCCAGATAAGGAATTATTTACCTACAGAAGACCTTTGGGAGTATGTGGAATTATTAATGCATGTAATTTCCCTTCAGCAGTTCCTTTTTGGAAAATGATTCCTGCAATAATGTGTGGAAATACTTGTGTTTGGAAGTCCCCCCAAGATTCTCCTTTGTTGTCATTTGCACTTGCTCGTCTGATGCATGAAGCAGGACTTCCAAATGGAGTAATTAATCTAATTCATGGGAAAGGTAGTGGCGCAGGACAACATCTTGTGGATGCAGTAGATTTAGGAATGGTAGACAAGATTTCATTCACAGGCAGCACTGCGGTTGGAAAAATGATAGGAGAAGTGTGTGGGAGAAATCTAGTATCAGCAAGTTTAGAATTAGGAGGGAAAAATCCTCTAGTAATTATGCCATCTGCAAACCTAGAGAATGCAGTAGAGGGCGCCTATTGGGCAGGTTTTGGAACTTCAGGACAAAGGTGTACTAGTCTTGGAAATCTAATTATTCACGAAGATATTTACGATGATTTTATTGAACTTTTCATGGCAAAAGTAAAGTCAACAAAAATTGGTAATTCTATGCATTATGATGGAGTTCTTTACGGTTCCATGCTTTCAGAGAAATACGGAGAGGATTTCCTTAAAGCAATCGAAATGTGTGAAAGAAGTGGCGCAACAAAGATTTGGGGTAATGGTAGAATTACCAAGGAAAACAAACCTGAGAATTTCATGGGAGATGCTAGTGAAGGAGTATTCATGTGGCCTCATGTTTTCGTTGATGTAACAGAAGATATGGAATGTTTCCATGAAGAAATTTTCGGGCCAGCAGTTACTATAGTAAAAGCACGAGACTTTGAACATGGTCTACACCTTGCTAATGCTTCCCCATATGGCCTTTCTTCTGCAATATACACCAATGATCGATTAGAGGCGTACCGTTACAAAACCGGAATTAAAGCTGGAATGACTGGCATCAACAACTCAACTACTGGAGCTGAAGCTCATCTGCCATTTGGAGGAGTAAAAGGCAGTGGGAATGGCACTAGAGAATCAGGGATTTGGGTAATAGAGGCATACTCATATTGGCATGCAGTAAATGATGAACTTAGTGGGAAACTGCAACTTGCTCAGATGGATGTTCACGAGGTTGAAATCGAAGAAGCTGAAGCAGACTATGGTTCATTGGCTTGATTACAATACACGGTTCAATGCAATTGCTTATCACCTCTCGTCATACGCATTAGGATAGGGATGGATATGGGAGAACCAGTCAAACTCCCTATGAAGAAAGGTTTGGGTCAAACCGATAGAACTGATGCATGGTGGAAAGGACCTACTGCAATGGCGGCATACCTCGGATTTATGTTGATTTATGCAACATGGAGAGGATTTATGGAAGCCGATTTTTGGATTTTCTCTGATTTCGGATATTCTGCAGAAGTGGGTCATGGAGCAGGAACAATGGCAATTGAAAATACTGGAAGTCACGTTCTAAGCCCACTATATTCTCCATTGATTATTCCAGGATCTGGGCAAATAGGATCTATGGTTCCATTAGCACTTGCATGGATGTCTCCTGCAATGTTTATACTGGTTTTTCCTGCAGGGTTTCGAGGAACATGTTACTATTATCGTAAGGCATACTATCGTGCTTTTTTCCAGCAACCTTCAGGTTGTGCTGTATCAAAACCTTGGAACGAATATTCTGGAGAAACTAGGCTCCTAGTTATACAAAATCTGCACAGATACTTCATGTACGCAGCAGTAATCTATCTTCCAATCTTAGCATGGGATTTTTGGCTGTCTATAAATTTCCATCACCCAGAAACTCATGCACATTCTTTCGGAGTATCGATTGGATCTCTGCTTCTATTCACAAATGTAATGATGCTCTCTGGGTACACATTTGGATGTCATGCATTCAGACACGTAATTGGTGGCGGTTCAAATGATTGGACTTCAAATAAATTGTCACGATTCAAATATCGCCTATGGAAATGGAGTACTGCTTTGAATGAACATCACAAAGATTGGGCACTTTACAGTTTATTTGTAGTGATGTTTGCGGATTTCTACATTTGGGCTTGTACTGATCCTTTGTTTGGTTGGAGCGATATTGTATTATTGGGGGGATTCTGAATGACAGAATATGAAACTCATGAGCATGATGTTGTAGTTATTGGAGCAGGAGGCGCTGGTCTCCGTGCTGCTATAGAGGCTAGTGCAGCAGGCGCGAATGTAGCCATGATCTGCAAATCCATGCTAGGAAAGGCGCACACAGTAATGGCAGAAGGAGGAGCTGCAGCAGCTCTTGCAAACAAAGACCATCGTGATTCTTGGCAAACTCACTTTCGTGATACAATGAAAGGAGGAAAATACCTTGGCGATTGGAGAATGGCTCAGATTCATGCACAACAAGCACCCGATCGAATTAGAGAATTAGAACAATGGGGGGCTGTTTTTGATAGGACTCCAAAGGGACTGACTAGTCAACGAAACTTTGGTGGACATACATATCCTAGATTGGCACATATTGGTGATGCTACTGGCCTTGAACTTATTCGAACGTTGCAACAAAAAGGAATTCATGCCGGAATGGAAGTTTTCATGGAATATACCGTTAGAAGACTCTTCACAACCGATGGACGAATCAGCGGTTGTTTCGCATATAATCGAACAGACGGTTCACTTCATCTATTCAAAGCCAAAACTATTGTTCTTGCAAC
>DAQW01000058.1:0-5579 GCA_002503045.1 Euryarchaeota archaeon UBA39
ATCCATTCTTCATTATTTTCTTCAGTCATTTTTTCATCTCCTATTGAGATTGTTTGTTTTATTATTGGTGGGGGCACCAGGATTCGAACCCGGATCAACAACTCCGCAGAATGTTATGCTATCCATTACACCATACCCCCAGTGGTGGAGGCACCCGGATTCGAACCGGGATCACAGGGTTCGAAACCCCATATGCTATCCATTACACCATACCTCCAAATTTGCTTGAACGAAAACGAACAAGCGGTTTACAAATGCGTATAATTCACATTTGTCGGGAACAACGAAACCGTCCTGCCCGCAAAAATGGGCTTGGGATTAATTTCGCGTTCATTGGGTTCTCCACCATCCGCTTTTCTCTCGCGGCAGATACTCCAAATAGGTGAGAATATATAAAATATACCCTAAAATGCTCATAAATTACAATTTAATTCAATTTTTAGAGCAATAAATAGTTAAATTTCTATTTTAATGATTAAAAATGGAAAAATGGCTTAAAGAAGAATCCGCCGGTGGACTCTTGACAGAACAAGGATTGGACACCATATGGCAAGTGACTCAGGCAGTGCGCCTGATGACTCAACAATTCGTGCATCAGATGGAAAGATGCCGTTGCGCATCATCACTGCTGCTGCTATTTTCGATGGACACGATGCAGCAATCGGGATTTTTCGACGGATATTCCAATCTAGAGGATGCGAGGTAATACATCTTGGTCACGATAGAGGGGCAGACGAAGTGGCACTGGCGGCAATTCAGGAAGATGCCCATGCAATAGCAATCACTTCCTATCAAGGGGGGGCTGTCGAGATGTTCACACATACGAAGCAAATTCTAGACGCTGCAGGATTTGGACACGTTTTCCTATGCGGAGGAGGGGGTGGAACAATCCTACCTGGGGAAATAAGAGATCTGCGTGATTCAAATATTGCAAGAATATACTCTCCAGACGATGGCAGAAACATGGGCCTCGTCGGCATGGTAGAAAATGCAATGGAGACTGCTGCTCAAATTGATTTGTTAGATTCAGACAGATATGCAGGGCTAACGGGACCTATTGATGCATCAAACCACGGAGGAGTTGCTAAACTACTCACATTAGCTGAAAATGGAGAGGACGAAATATTCCAAACTAAACTAGAAGAATGTAGAAGTCGGCAAATAAATGCAGGATGCCCCGTTATTGGTTTGACTGGGACTGGAGGAGCGGGAAAATCCAGCCTTACCGATGAACTAATGCTGAGAATCCAAAGAGACAATCCTGGACTGAAAGTGGCTCTCCTCGCAACAGATCCGACTAGGAAAAAGACTGGAGGGGCATTGTTAGGAGATAGAATTCGAATGAACTCATTAGCAAATGAAAACCTATTCATGCGATCATTTGCAAGCAGAGATAGTGGAAAAGAATTGGCAAATTGTATTGGAAGAGCAATCCAAGTTTGCAGAGCTGTTGGATTTGATTTGATCCTATGTGAAACGAGCGGCATTGGCCAAGGAAACGACGCAATCACAGAAGTTGCCGATATCTCGATGTATGTGACTACAAGAGAATATGGTGCGCCTTCTCAATTAGAGAAGTTGGCCGCCCTAGACTTTGCAGACCTAGTTGTCCTAAACAAATTTGATCGCCCAGGGGCCGAAGATGCGTTGGCTGAAATTCGTAAACAAGTAAAACGAAACAGAGAAGATTGGGATGCTACTAATCAAAGCCTTCCGGTCATCCCAACCATCGCTTCTCAATTTGCAGATGCAGGTGTAGACCAACTTTGGCAACGATTAGTCGGACTTCTAAATAGTAAAATGGGTACAAATCTATCAGCCTCGGAGCCGAATTTAGGGACAGATGGATTACCAAAGAGAAATGCGCCGATTCCCCCAGAACGTCAAGGGTACTTGGCAGAAGTTGCCTCAACAGTCAGACAATATCATACTTCAGCTCTAGAAATTGCTCAAAAAGTTCGCCTAGTGCAACAACTATCATCATCATCAGAACGAATGCTAGAAATTGGAAAAGAAGATGCTGCAAATGATTTAGCGATGGAATCAGAGTCAATAAGAACTGAAATTCCCGAACAAGTTTGGAATCGATTAGATGAGTTCGATGAATATGCCAAAGCATACCGAACAGGACGGGCGTCCTATACTGTGAGAGGAAAAGAAATTCCAGTCGATACGACATCTACTACCCTCTCAGGAATTGAAATGCCGAAAGTTGCTCTTCCTGAAACAAATGATAGGGGCGACCTATACGAATGGATTGCTAAAGAAAATCGACCAGGCTCATTCCCCTTCACTGGAGGTGTTTTCCCATTCAAGAGAAAGGATGAGTTGCCTGTCAGAATGTTTGCAGGAGAGGGAAGTTCTGAACGAACAAACAAACGATTCCACTTCCTTTGTACAGATCAACCATTCAATCGGCTATCTACTGCCTTCGATTCACCTTCCCTATATGGTCGAGATCCTGATGAGCGATTAGACATCTTTGGAAAGGTCTGCGAATCAGGAGTTAGCATTAGCACAGTTGAGGAGATGGATCGGCTTTTCGAAGGATTCGATCTTTGTGACCCGAATACTAGTGTCTCTATGACCATCAATGGAAATTATTGGTGGCATCTTGCTGCATTTTTCACAGTAGCTATTCGTCAACAAATTCGAATATTTGTTACAGAGAATGGTAGAGATCCCGATGAAAAAGAAAAATCAGAAATCCGTGCCAAGACATTGTCAACAGTAAGAGGAACAGTTCAGGCTGATCAGCTCAAAGAATCAATGGGCCAGAATACTCTCGTCTTAAATCTCGACACTGCTCTCAAGTTAATGGGTGATGTTGCTGAGTTCTATGTCGATAATGAAGTCAGAAATCATTACTTTGTATCTATTTCAGGTTACCATATTGCAGAGGCAGGGGCAAATCCAATTACTCAAGCCGCCTTAACTTTGTCAAATGGTTTGACATATGTAGAATTATTTAGAGCAAGAGGGCTTGATCCAAACAAATTCTTGCGTAATTTCTCTTGGTTCTTCTCTAATGGAATGGACCCTGAATACAGCGTAATAGGTAGAGTATGTCGTCGAATTTGGGCAATTAGCATGAAGGAAATGTACGGAGTTGATGAAAGAGGTCAGAAGTTGAAATACCATATTCAATCTTCAGGGAGATCCCTACACGCTCAAGAATATACTTGGAACGATTATCGTACCACAATGCAAGCACTCTATGCACTGGCCGACAATGCCAATTCTTTGCATACCAATAGTAGAGACGAAGCATTCGGAACACCAACTGAAGAAACTGTAAGGGATGCCGTGGCAATCCAACTAATCCTTAGCAGAGAATATGGATGGCTACAGAATGAAAATCCACTCCAAGGTTCATTCATCGCAGAATGGCTCACCGACCATGTAGAAGAAGAAATTCTCAGAGTCTTTGAAGAAATGCATCGAAGAGGAGGAGTTCTTGGTTCTTTGGAAGTCAATTACCAACGAAACAGAATTCAAGATGAATCAATGTTATACGAACATAAGAAACATGATGGGTCACTCCCCATCATTGGAGTGAATACTTTCACCGACCCTGATGCTGAAGCACTTACTGCAGATAATGCAGATGCATTCGACATGGATGTAACTAGATCGGATGAAACGGAAAAGAGAATGGTGATTGAGAGGAATCTAGCATTTCAAGCAGAACACTCTGAAACCGCTGAAGAAGGACTAAAGAAATTAAAAGAAGCCGCACGAAATGGAGAGAATCTGTTCTCAGTGATGATGGATATAGTTGAACACTGCACTGTAGGACAAGTTACCAAAGCACTATTCGAAACCGGTGGGAAATTTCGGCGAAATATGTGATTATTCGTTATCATTTTCACTAGTCATTGTAAATCTATATGCATAAACTGCAACAACAGCACCTGCCAATTGAGGCATAAGATGCATCCAACAATCTGCAACTGCTAGTTTCCCTGTAACCATCAACATTGAAGTAACAGCTGGATTGAAAGAACCGCCTGAAATTCCCCCAACAGTAATTGCTCCTGCTAAAACAGTGAATGCTATTGCTGCCCCATAGAATGGATTCCCGTCTTGTTCAGTTGCGACATGAAGAATAACAAACATCAATGCAAAGGTAAACAGAAATTCTGCTGCAAGGACTGAATTTGTTACTTCAGCGAATTCAAAGGCCGAAATCGCTACATCGCCTGCAAAAAGATTGACTCCAATTAACCCTGCAACAACCCCTGCTGCCAACTGGGCCATCAGATAAAATGGAAGGTCATCTTTAGAACAGGCCCCTCTAAGAAATAATCCAATAGAAACTGCGGGATTGAAATGTGCTCCTGAAATATGACCTAAAGCATAGATCATTACCATGAGAGTTGCTGCAATACCAAAAGGCGCAATATCTCCCCCTAAACCAAGAACAGCGGCAATAAAGATGGTCATAGTCAAGAAGAAGGTCCCAATAAACTCAGAAGCCATCTTTGCATTCGATGTGGGTGTTGTCATGAAACGACTCCGGGAAATTGTCAACTTAACTATTGATGTTCAAAAAGAGAAGAATGCTGGATTTCTTATCTTTGGCATTGTGCGCAGAAAAATGTTGAACGGTTAGATTGTACTATTCTTTTTACAATACCTGAACATCCTGATTTGAGACATTTTTCTCCTTCCCGCCCATAAACTCTGAAATTTACTGGAAACCAACCTAAGTCGTCATCTCCCGAAACTCCTCGGAAATCTTGTAGTGTGGAGCCACCAGCATCTATTGCCTCAAGAAGTACTGCTCGAATTTGATTAGTTACTAATTCCAATCCTTTTGTCGGTTTTCCATTTTTCTTTACCAACGAAGATGAAATTCGAAGAGGAGAAACACCCGAACGATTTAGCACTTCGTTTACGTAAATATTTCCCAGACCTACCACAATACTTTGGTTCAATAAGGCATTCTTGATCGGCGAACTTGTTTTTGATAGATTCTTAGCGAGAATATCTGCATTGAAATTTGGTTCTAGAGGCTCAGGCCCGAGAACACTAAGAAAACGGTCTTCGGCTTCTGAAACTCCTGATTCTACTAAGTGAATATAACCAAATCTTCGAGCATCAGTATATGTCGCTCGCAATCCATCTTGGAAATCAATCACTAGATGGTCATGAGGGCCATCTCCAGTACCAATTGCAGCACCATGTGCAAATGTACCAGGTGTAAATGAAATTTCACCTCCAGTCAATGTCCATCGTCCACTCATTCCTAACGAATTAAGTAAAGTTGAACCATTTTCCATTCGAAACAAAAGATACTTCCCTCTACGGCCAACATTACGAATGACCTCTCCCGTCAATTTTTTAGAAAGGTCTTCAGGGAAGGGGAAGCGTAAATCGGGCCTTCTAATCTCTATTTTCTGAATCCGATTTCCATCCAGATGTGGTGATAGGCCTCGCCGAACTGTTTCCACCTCTGGAAGTTCAGGCATGATAATCACTCAAATTTGGCACCTAAGGTCGTTGAAGCACATACATGACATGTTGATCTTCTAATCCCTTCAAATCAATCCGTTCAACAAGTTTCATATTTGATT
>DAQW01000058.1:5956-14568 GCA_002503045.1 Euryarchaeota archaeon UBA39
CCATCTTTCTGATGCCGCTTTTAATGAGAGTAAAGCAATCCCATGTGGGCTCAAAAACCGATCACAGACCTTCAATATCAATTCTACTTGTCCCGCTTGAGAAACATCTTGTAGAATCCATGGAACTTGGTTTGGAATAAATATTGAATAATCATCTAAATCACGTGCGTCTGCCAAGACTGGAAGAATTCCGGGCCTCTTTTCTGCTAAAGAAATAAGATCACGTATGCAACGTGCGGACAAATCTACTGCCACGATTGAACCACCATGATGATTACCAGAACCACATAAATGATCATGAAGATGAGAAATTGTAGTCCCATGTCCTGCCCCAACATAAAGGACATTAGAACCCGGTTCTGGAAGAAGGATTTTTGCATCGCCTGAAGTCCTAATAATCGCTGCCCCTAACTTAGAGGATCTAGGATTCCACGACCTCCATTCAATTTTACCATCTCTTCGAAGTCGTTCATCTCGAACTTGTTCTCCTTTCACAGCATTTCTACTCCAAAGACCTCGGCCTTGACGCATTACCCCCCATCCAATAGAGCCTGAATTAGGTCTCTTAGCCATTCTATCATCTCCCTTTTTTCGAGGGGGGTTTAGGGTGACGTGCACGGATAGAATTTACAGATTTTTCAACTTCAGACACATTTTCATGGGTCCAAGAGGTACCACCATGTTCGTCAATTCGAACTGCTATTGATGCCTTACCTGCCAACATTCGTGCAATCTTACCTCTAATCCAGCGAGGAGAACGAGAAATCCAAGGATGTTGAAAAATCATACCGTGCTTTGGAGGAGGAGAACCTGTTCTTAGGTGTGCAAAGAAGGCTTTCTCAGCACCAAGGACCTGTACTGTACTACTTGGAAGACGGGCAAGTCTAGATCTACCATGAGCAGCCACACATAATCTTGCAGCAAGTAAGGGTCCTAAGAGAATCGATAGAGAGGGTAGATATTCCTCAACATGCTTGCGGATTGCAGACTCAGTTTCATTTATTCTAAGT
This sequence comes from Euryarchaeota archaeon UBA39, assembly GCA_002503045.1. Classification (GTDB taxonomy): domain Archaea; phylum Thermoplasmatota; class Poseidoniia; order Poseidoniales; family Thalassarchaeaceae; genus MGIIb-N2. Next base: position 6,967 of record DAQW01000058.1, read on the forward strand.
GCAATTTCGACCGCTGTAACTGCAGTACCATGTATTGCAGACCATTCTTCATTAGAGGGGCTATGCACGGGATTTTCTAATTCCAAATTGCTGACTAATGTATTGAAATTATTAGCAGAAGCAACGGCTTTCGGAATTGATTTTCTTTCCGAATCAAGATTGAGGTCAATAAGAAACAAGCCAGTCCATTCAACCACTCTAGATTCCATTGTAGTCCACGCACTCCTAAGTTCATCAACCGCATGAACAAGATGTTCCAATCTTCTATCTCCATCCCCTGCTGCCTGAGCAATTCCTCTGCGAGCTAGAATTAAGGCCGCTTGTTCCATCAAGGCAATATCCTCTTTTTCTAAATCAGGCCAGCCTTCTGGTGCATGAGTAATAATTACCGATTCGGGAAATCTTTCTGAAAGTTCTCGGGCCTCGATAGTCATCCTATCTTCGCGCATTTTCTCTATTCTATCTGCAACGGCACCTGGGGATCTTATTCCATCCCAAATAGCCTCATCCACAACTGAACCAGATTCATCGATGAGACGGGCCATGCGCCAATCCCAGTACAGTTCCATAATTCCCTCGAGGACGTTACCTGAAATGAAGTCCACTGAACAAACTATGCTTAGAAGAGGCTTTTGACTGGAGAGGCATGGTGGAGGCATGGATGGTCGAGCCCTGCTGTTGGTGGCAGTTGGGGGCGCTTTGGGTGCTATTGCACGATATCTTTCAACGACCATGCTGCCAATTGAGTCACATTGGTCAACATTAGCAATCAATCTCTCAGGTTCTTTACTTCTGGGAATTATTGCAGGAGGTTTACATGGTGCAGGGACAATATCTGATGAATTATTACTGCTGCTAGGCACTGGAATTTTAGGAGCATTTACCACTATGAGTACATTCAGTGTAGACGTAATGAGATTAATTGATGATTCACAATGGACAACTGCAACTGTATATCTCGTTTCAACAGCATTTATTGGACCTATTTTAGCATTAATTGGATGGAAATGCACATCAATGATATTGACAGCATAACGCTTCAAATCACTAAAAATATACGTGAACTTCTTATGGATGTCGTTGGTCCTGAAACTATCCCGTGTTAATCGGACTATGTGGTGAGTAAGATGTTCTGTCCCGAATGTGGTTCCCTTTCCTTCCCTGATCCTTCAGGGAATATCAAATGCCCAAACCATTCCTGTGGCTACGAAGGTAGCATCAAAGGAACCTCTGGTAAAGGGGGTGTTTTGAAAGATGAAGCAGGAAATGAAATCGATTTGGTGAATGCTAGCTCTAAGTCAACCGCTACTGATCTAAAACATCTCAACGAAACAATTGCGGAGACTGGAGGACAAGGAGTCCTACAGGAAGGAGCAATGATGTGCCCTAAGTGCGATTGTCAACGAATCTATGTTGTCGTTATGCAGACTCGAAGTTCTGACGAACCTGAAACCAAAATTGGAACATGTGATGAATGCGGCCATAAGTTCAGAGAATACGCATAATCAGACGAATTTTCTCAAATATTATCCAAGAACCCTTTTGGACTTCGTTTAAGCACCCTCAATTCTGTAAGGGGTTTGATTGACATGCTACAATTCACTGCTAGACCAGAAACCATGAGAACTATTGTCGATGTTCTCAGCGTAATTGTTGACGAAGCCAGAATGCGTTTTTCAAGCGATGGTTTGGACATAAATGTAGTAGACGCAAGCCATGTTGCTCTAATCAAAATGCATGTTGATGCCGCTGCATTTGAAACATGGGACGTCGAAGAAACTATCATCGCAATTGAACTATCTAAACTTCGAGATTTACTCAAATTAGCTGGTCCTGACGACTTGGTTGATGTTAGTTATGACACCTCTGTAGGACAATTCGATATCAAAGTGGGAGAAGTAGACCGTTCCATTCGGCCTATTGATCATACGTTAATGAAGGACCCTAAGGTTCCTGAGCTGGAATTGAAAAGTAAAGTAAAAATTGCTTCCAACAAGTTGCATAAGGCACTACAAGCGGCTCGTTTAGTAGGAGAATTAGTTACTCTATCTCTTGATCCGCGTCAATTTAATTTGCATGTCCAAGGTGATCAGGACTCTGTTTCGGTTTCTCACGAAGCAGGACAACTTGAGGACTTAGTAGCAGAGAAGCCTGTAAAATCAACATATTCCACCAATTATCTACAACCTATTGTAAAAGTAATTGATGGAGCAGTAGGTTCTGTAGAACTTTGTTTTGATGACAAATATCCTCTAAATCTTAACTTTGAGATTGCTGATGGAGCAGGAAATGTAACTTATTTCCTCGCACCAAGAATTGACGACACAATCTGATGAATACATCCGTCGCAATCTTGAGGGAGACCTCCCTCGGAAGGACATGGGCGATGGTAGCGTATGCGTCATTATTCCCAGTGTTAACAACTCAGATGAACTAGGAATTGTCCTACAAGGATTAGAAAGTCAAGATTTTGATGGTGATTTGGAAATCGTTGTTGTGGGTCCAAGTAAAGATTCTGGAAAAGTAATCACAGAATCTTCTGGTGCTAGATTTATCGATGATGGTGGAGTTAGAACAAGGGCAGATGCATGCAATGTGGCTATTGGCCAAACTCAATCCGAGTTTGTATTTTTCACTGATGATGATGTTATCGTCCCCAGTAATTGGATTTCTAGTCTAATTCGATGGTTTGAACGACCAGAAGTTTCAGGAGTTGGGGGCCCAAATTTTGCACCACCAAAGGAATCAACATTCTGGCAACGAGTAATTGATGTCACATTTTGTAGCAAATGGGTCACTGCAGGAACAAACTACGGAAATCGGGCAGAAGGAGAATTAGAAGAAGTTGAACAACTTCCAGGAGTTAATGCAGCATATCGGCGTTCGGTATTAGAATCAGTTGGAGGGTTCGACAACGGAGCAATAGGATGTGAGGATGCAATGTTGGATTACAGAATTCGTAAAGCAGGTCACAAACTGTGGCAAGATGGAACTGCTATAATGTGGCATCGAAGGAGAGGGCCGTCTAGAGTAAGGAAGCAAATCGGAAATTATGGATTGGTTAGAATTTTAGCGAGTAATATCCATCCTGAAATGAGATCATGGTCCCATTCAGCAGTAGGAATGTTTCCATTACTATCTTTAATCGGAATTTTTGCTCTGATTTATGGGGCATTAAGTGGAGGAGCAGAAAGTTCACTCTGGTTTACATTTGAGGGGAATTGGGATACTCCAAGGATTCTATTTCATGGATCTCTAGGGATTATCTCTTCTTACATAGCAATATGTTGGGCTGGAGCACTCCTTGGAACATCTCCATCTCGATCTATTTTTACAATTCTAGCTGCACCGTTGATGACATTCATCCTTCATTGGTCATATGGAGTAGGAGTCATGAAAGGATGGATGCGTATTCGTTCAGGCAATCCAGGACTACAAATTGATGACCGAAAGAGATCATAATCAACGTAGTCCATGATTCGCAAAGAAAAGAGGTAGAATCGTGATAACCCCACAAAAGACCATCCCACAGATAGAACCTAGTGCTGCAGTCCCTTGAGATAATAATTGAACATCTATTCCTGAACCCGGATATACCTCAGTATCACCTTGAGGGTATTCTACGGACAAATTGACGAGAAGATTCGCAACATTTGAACCAATAATTACTCCGAGTGTTATCCAAATACCTTTTTTCTGATATGTTTGAACCTGATAACCAGAGTATAATAAAATTCCACCTGCAATTATGGCTATCAAACCCGTGGCAGCATAAAACCAAGAAGGTAGCAAAGCATCTCCTACTTCTGGACCCATAGACGACTCTAGCCAATTATTCAATCCGATAGTACCAAATGAAAATAATGAGCCAACCATCTGCATCCCCCCAATACACATTATACTAATACCAATTATTTTCGTGATTACATGTGGTTCATCTTCCATAGGAATAATGACTGGAGGGGGAGAGGTACTTCCGGTCAAAGTTGTGACATTAGGATCTACTGGCATGACCATAGTGTAAATTAATCATAGAAGAGAGATAATTCTATTCTTGATATTTCTTGAAAATAGGATATGAGGGTCGCCAGAAAATTGCACTGAATACCCCAATAAATAGTCCTCCAAGAACTAAACCTGGCCAGCCCTCACGGATATATCCTGAACTGGCATTAAAAAATGCCCAAACAAATGAGGGAATAATCCCTAGAATACTTGCAATCATTACTTCTTCAATGAATCTTCTAATTGGATTGGGGCCGATTGGTAACGGGTCGCCAGAATCATTCCATTTTTCGTTGTCTTCAGAATCATGACGGACCAATCGAAATAATGCATTATTTTTTCCTTCAAATAATATTCCAGATTTTGGTTTTCCATCCTTTTGAATGCCCCAATCTCGAATTGATTGGAGGCCAAGAGGTCCTTTTGGACGACCATCAGTAGGTTGCCCCCAATAACCTCTTTCTGGAATTCTGTCAACTAAAATTTCAATTCTATCTATCGATGTAAGTTGATTGTTTGAGAAAGCTAATTCCCACTCACCTTCTGTTGGAAAACGTAATGAAAAATCAAGAAGACGGGACTCAATTGGGCCCTCTCCTGGAAACATCTGTTCTATGTCCTGACGACTAAATGCCTGAGACGTAATCTCAAAACTAGGCACAAAACACTCATGTTTAGGTCCAAATTCTCCAAAGAGTACACCTCTTCGACTACCCCCAATTGTCACAATACCTCCATCATTTGATTCCCAATCAATTTCAGTGAGGTCCATTTCAATCCGCCTATGTTTCACCGGTTTGTATTTGCCACTGAGAAGCATATACCCCATCAGAAGAAATCAATGATTCGTGAGTTCCTCTTTCTACAATTACTCCATCTACCATTGAAATTATCTCATCTGCATTACGTATAGTTGCTAAACGATGAGCAACTGCAATTGTCAAACGATTGCCTCCATTTCCTTTGAATAATGATTCCTGAATCCTCTTTTCAGTCTCAGCATCCAATGCTGCTGATGCTTCATCCAAAATCAATACATCTGGATTCATTAAAAGTGCTCGTGCAAGGCTAATTCTAGCTCTTTGTCCACCTGAAAGGCGGACTCCACGATCGCCGACCATTGAATCCATTCCTTCTTCAAGTTCAGAAACAAATTCCCAAGCACCTGCAGTCTTCAACGAGGATACTACTTCTTCATCCGATACTTCTCTAGCATAAGCTACATTTTCCCTTATACTCCCAAAAAATAGGAAGGGATCTTGACTAACAAATCCAAATCGAGAACGAATTGATTTAATTGTAAATTCAGACACCGCTTTTCCATTAATTTTCACTGCCCCTGACTGAGGCTGGTAGAACTTTTCAACGAGTTTTAGAATTGTTGACTTTCCTGCACCAGTGTGACCCATAATTCCCAAGAATCCTCCTGAATCCACATTAAATGATACATTGTTCAAGACATTAACTGAGGTTCCAGGATATGCAAAAGTTACTCCATCAAATGATATTGATGTAATTGGCTCATCTAAATTCTCAGCCTCTTCTGAATCAGTAATAGATGGTTCAAGATCGATTAATGCAAATACTCTGCGAGCAGCAGCCTCGCCTCTCTGAAGTTGATTCATTAGCAAACCAAGAATGAAAAGAGGCATGGTCATCCTAGTTGAAATCAGAAGGAAAGTTACGAATTGACCTACTGAAATTTCTCCAGAATTCAGTATCCAACCTCCTGCTGAAACCAACATTCCAAATGATAAACCAGCAACAACATAGATCCCAGGAATGAAGCGATTTCTAATGAATGCAGCCTGTATAGCTTGATCTCTATAGTCACCGCTTTGGCCTTCTATACGTTCTCTTTCAAATGATGTAGCATTATATGCTTTAACCACGGTGATTCCTGAAAGAACATTTTCAAGAATAGCAACTATACCTCCTGTACTTTCACGTTGTTTTCTGTATCTTCTCTGAACTCTAGTGGAAAACCAAACCACCATTGGAACGATAAGAACTAGGGGGCCAAACAGAATCATACAGAGTGTAGGGGACATCCAGAATAAAATAGCAAATGCAGTAATAAATGTAGTAACTATTCGAATAATACTGGTACTAGAATCTGAAATGACATCTTCTAATTGAGCAACATCAGCAGATAAAACTGACATTAAATTTCCAGTCTGACGAGTCTCGAAATATGATGCTTCCATTTCCATAAGAGACATGGTGGCATCCATTCGAATATCATGTTGAGCCTTGTATGCAATAGATTGCCAAAATTGGTTACTCAATCCTTGGAAAATTGCAAGAGCGGTAAACGAAACTAGAATAAGAAGCCCAAATCCAAACTCAATCGAACCAATTGGACCAATACTCGGGAGAATATCTGAAGAAACTATTCGTTCTACAGTAGAATCTGTGAACTGTGAGTTATTTGGATTGTAATAATCGGCGGCCATCCCAATCGCAATGAATGGAATCAAGTCAAAGGCACGTGCACCTATATTTGCGAGTAAACCACCAAGAGCACGTTGCCAATATGCAAGAATGTAAGGAATAATTCGGTAGATTTTTCTGCCGACAATTTGTTCATCATCACCTAAATCAGATGAATCAAGAGCGATTCCGTCCTCTGACATACTATCACCTATTGAGGGCGGTAATCGAAGGCATTTGAACCCGCTTCCTACTATTCTTCCTCAAAAAATGAAGTATCTTCAATCATTTTTCCGATAAATCGTAATCTTGCTTGAGCATTTCGAATTGAGGTCTCTATTACATCTGCAATCTCATCTAATTTATCTGAACTCAAAACAGTCATCTGTAAATCTAGATCTTGAACCACAGATGCTGCGGCACTGAATAGAGCATCGGGAGAAGGATTACCAAATGTAGAGGATAATTGTTCAAGAATATCTAATTGTTCAAGTTCTATTCCACCTAATGTCGATGCAACAGAAACAATATGCTGTGACCATTCTACCAATAATCGATTCCATCGTTCTCCTTCAATGGATCCTGTGGGAGGGGGAATTGGCCGAACAACCCCACGAAGATACAATTTGCCATCGGGAATGTCATCAATAAAATCTTCAACTAATTCATCAACAGACGGAAAAGCATCACCAAAATCTTGCGCTTCTAGAGCTGGTTCCAAAATTTCAAGAAGTTCAAACCGAGTTATTCCTATGGCCATCAAATGAAGGTTAGAACCAATCTCATGAAGATTTGAAATTTCGGCTATACAACCATAAGAAGATGGGGAAAGCCATCCTTTGATTCTACCATCATCAGGATTTTCTGGTAAAATCCCAAACATCCCATTTCCTAAGATACAATCATCTAACATCTGTTTGTATCTAGGTTCAAAAATTCTCAATGGCATTTGTTCGCCAGGCATTAATGCACCGAGAGGAAATAATGGGATCAAAAGACAATCCTCCGGAACCACCGGAATATTCGGTGCTTTGGCCTGCCTCATGCCCTCAGGATATTGAATAGACTCAATAAGATTCGTATATCAGCATATGTAATACAACCGAATCGAATAAGACCAAGTAACGATTCGCTAAGGTTACGCGCCTGTAGTGAAGGGGTTAT
>DAQW01000066.1:0-599 GCA_002503045.1 Euryarchaeota archaeon UBA39
AACCTTTCATCTTCTTTCGATCATCGAGTAATTGATGGCGCGGATGGAGCAGCTTTGGTCCAACATCTTAAACGGATGTTGGAGCATCCTGCTATGATTTTCATGTGAGGGATTTCAATGAAAACTAGATCTTGCCAAGTTCTTGTGATTGGAGCAGGGCCCGGAGGCTATGTCGCAGCTATTAGAGCAGCACAACTTGGGCTAGATACTGTGATTGTGGAAGCGGATAAAGCAGGTGGAACTTGCTTAATTAGGGGTTGTATTCCATCTAAAGCAATCATTCATGCTGCAGAACGCTTTGAGAATTTAGCAAAACATGCAGATGATGGAGGTCATATGGGGATAATGGCTGAATCCCCACAATTAGACATGCAGGAACTTGTCTCTTGGAAAAATTCGATCGTTCAAAGGCTTAACCAAGGTGTTGAAGGGTTACTCAAAGCAGCTGGAGCAGAACTAATCCATGGTTGGGCTGAATTTGTAGATGCTAAGACATGTAAAGTAAATACTCAAGATGGAGTTTTACGAATAGAAGCGGAAAATGTAATTCTAGCCACTGGGTCATCACCAATTGAACTTCCTTTCATGCCATTTGATGA
>DAQW01000066.1:989-2557 GCA_002503045.1 Euryarchaeota archaeon UBA39
GGAGGAGGATACATTGGATTAGAACTTGGTTGTGCATTAACCAAACTGGGTAGTGAAGTAACTGTAATTGAAGGATTAGACAGTATATTATCCATCTTCGATAAAGAATTACGTAGACCATTGGAAATTTGGCTAAAGAAACATGGAGTTAAAATCAACACAAATTGTATGGCTAAAGGAGCTGATGTTTCTGATGAAGGAGTAACCATGAAATGGTCTGATAAAGATGGTGAAGAACATAGTTTAGTTGTTGATTCAGTTCTCGTCACAGTTGGAAGAAAACCAAATACGCAGGGATGGGGCTTAGAAGAAATGGGATTAAGAATGAATGATTCAGGCAGATTTATCGCAATTGACGGACAATGTAAGACAAATATGCCAGGAGTATATGCAATTGGAGATGTCACTGGAGACCCAATGTTAGCACATAGAGCCAGTGCTCAGGGAGAAATGGTTGCAGAGATCATTGCAGGACATAATCGAGTATGGGACAAAGTTGCAATTCCTGCAATAGTTTTCACAGAACCTGAAATTGTTAGCGTAGGAATGACACCAGATGAAGCCAAAGAAGCAAATGAAAACTTCATGGTAGGAAAATTCCCACTTGCGGCTAATGGTCGAGCATTAACTCTGGAAGCAGAAAAGACAAACGGATTTGTAAGAGTAATCGCTAGAGAATCCGATCATGTTATTCTTGGAATTCAGGCAGTTGGATCCCATGTCGCTGAACTTTCTGGTGAATTTGTTCTGGCTCTAGAGATGGGAGCAGTCCTAGAAGATATTGCAGCTACGGTTCATGCACATCCAACAATGACTGAATCTTTCCACGAAAGTGTGCTCAAAACATTGGGCCATGCAATCCACATCTCTTGAGCAAGTATTCATCCACTACCTACCTCTCAAAGGAACATGCGGCCTCTACGAGTTTTGAGAACTGGGCCACTAGAACATTCTGTTATTGATTCAATGATGAGAGAATTGCAGAAGGCTAGAATCTCAGATGAAATCCCAGATACTCTCATTTTTACTGAACATCCCGAGATTGTAACTATTGGCCCAAAAGCAAGAAGAGACAATGTAGTAATCCCTGAAGATTATTCAAAATTAGACGTTGATCGTGGAGGGGGAATAACTTACCACGGACCTGGACAATTGATTGCATATCCAATTATTCGATGGACTGATTCTGAACAATCAGTTCCAGGAGTAATAAGATGTCTAGAAGATTGGGTGATTTCTGCTTTAATGGATTGTGGAATTGAATCTATGAGAGATGAAAGAATGCAAGGCGTTTGGGTAGATGGGAAAAAGGTATGCAGTATTGGACTATCTTTCTTAAAATGGGTCAGTAGACATGGACTCTCAATCAATATCGATACTATCCCTTCGAGAGTAGAAACATTAGATGGTTGTGGACTAAAATCTGGGATGACTACCTCACTTCATGCTTTAGGGCATACTCATGATCTTGAAGGAAGAGTTATTGAAAGGAAGCGAATGGAAGAAGCCTTAATTTTCGCGGCTTCAAAAACGATTAATAGAACACCATTACATCCTCTAGAATGGAA
>DAQW01000111.1 GCA_002503045.1 Euryarchaeota archaeon UBA39
GGTGGAATTGGATATTACATCAATCTCTATCTGAAGTTTTTACAATATGACAAAGTTATTGCCTACCTTGTGTTAATCTTCATTGTTGTACTTTTACTAGATTTACTTTCGATAGCTGCTAGATCTTTCTTCACAGAAGAAGGAGACGTCACACGTCCACCATCACCATGGTGGGGAATCATTCTCCCATCTGCTATGATAGATTTATTGAAACCAAAATAGTATGAATAATCTTACTCTTCTTCTAAGATTTCTTCGATAACATCATCTGCACCGAAAATAGATGCAATCACTGCCGAAATCCAATTCACCATGAAATCACTCTGAGGCGATGATTCTAACAGCGCCATCTTTGTAGTGGATGTAGATATTATGTGGAATTTTTTCTGTTAGAGATGCCAATGCTTCATACATTTCATCTGCATCTACTTTGAATGCTTTAGCAGCCTTTTCTGTAGACCATGCATTTGCTTCAAAATCGTTCTCTTCAAGGCACAGCCATTTGAAGAGGCGCGCTTCTAATTTGGTCAAATCTGCCATCGCCATGGTTATCGGAGGAGGAACTTATGCATGAACCTCGCGGCTAAACTTCACTTTCAATCATCCTAGAAAGTGCCTCATCAACAGAAATTCCTCCATCTAAGAAATCACATAATGCATGCAAGAATGGAGTCGGGGTTCCTTGTACTGCAGCTCTTGAAAGAAACATTCTAGATGCCCTAACGCCTTCTGCGACCATATGCATTTTTCCTAGTGCTTCTTCAAGTGTAAGTCCGGAACCCAGCATTTCACCTAAAGTTCGATTTCGACTACTTGGACTAGTAGATGTGACGTACATGTCTCCAAGGCCGGCTGCTGTAAAGGCAGTATCAGGGGAAGCACCCATCGTAGGAAGAAGTCGTTGTCCTTCTCTGAAGCCTGCTGTAACTAATGCTGCCTTCAGATTGTCACCTCCTTTAGGTCCTAATCCATCTACAATTCCACATGCTAATGCGACTGGATTTTTGAAAGCGCCCCAAAGTTCAGCCCCGAGTGGATCATCTGCTGCTTGCAAACTAAGAGTATTAGTGGTTAATCTATCAGCCATTCTTTTTGCCATTGCATGGTCGTGTGCAGCGATTAATGCAGTTGTAAGTACCCCTCGTGCAACTTCGGGTGCGATTGTTGGTCCAGTCATAACAAAAACTGGATTTGCTTTTCCAGCATCTCTCAATCTTCTTTCGATAGCAGCACTGATGAATGCTTCATCTTCACTTTCTGGAGCTAGTCCTTTTGCTAAATCCAAAAGGGCATGAGAAGGGCGAAGAAATGGCAGCAGATTATCAACAACATTCAACACAACTCCAGAAGGGAGAGACAGAATCAAAATTTCCGAATCTTCACAAAGAGATTCTAAGTTCATTGTTGCTTGAACATTTTCTAATTCTTCACCTGGAAGATACTTGTCATTGATTCCTTTTTCTGTTATCGATGCATAGACTTCTTCTTCGATAGTCCATCCCACAATATTGTGACCTGTGGACCCCCAAACCTTCGCTAATGCAGTCCCCCAGTTGCCGAGCCCAATGATGCCAATGCTCGCCATTAATCTCGTTGCAGTACAATCAGGTTTTGACCATTGGGGATATAGAAAGACGCACAAGGTCATTCCGGCAGTATTGTAAGCGTTCGGGACATGTACAAATTATGCGGCCTGAACCGAGTGAATTTGCCTTTCATTGGGGGCTTACTCCTGAAACGGTTTTTCTGAATCATGGTTCATTCGGAGCTACGCCATTAGCAATTCTAAATGAGCAAAGGAGATGGCAGGATTGGATGGAATTAGAACCTGTTCGTTTTTTTGAGGAACTTTTGCCACCTGCATTGGTTGATTCTCGTCAGGCGCTTGCCTCGATGTTGTCGTGTGATCCAGATGACTTGGCTTTGATTGAGAATGCAACAAGTGGTGTGAATACGATTCTACGTTCATTCGATTTCAAGCCAGGAGATGAGATTCTGGTTCCCGATCATGCATATCAAGCATGCAGAAACGCAATCGATTTTGTTGCTTCTCGTAATGATGTAATTGTTGTAACCGTGAATATCCCATTCCCAATAGAGGGTCCAGAAGTGGTCATTGAATCGATTCTCGATTCAGTTACTGAACGAACTGTTCTCGCCATGATTGATACAGTTACGAGCCCCACTGGACTAAGGATGCCCTTTGAGCAATTGTCGCGAGAATTAGAAGATCGAGGGGTAGCCGTACTTCTAGATGCGGCCCACGGTATTGGAATGCTCCCTCTTTCTTTGGAAGATCTTGGAGCATCATATGTTACTAGTAATGCTCACAAATGGCTCTGTGCACCGAAAGGGTCAGCCTTCTTGTATGTTCGAAAAGATAGACAAGAGAACATCCATCCACTTACAATCAGTCATGGGATGACATTCCCTCTTGGAGATACAACGCGATTCAGACATGAATTTGATTGGACTGGTACTAGAGATCCAACTGCTTGGTGCACTCTTCCTTTTGTGATTGAACATATGGCTGCCATGTTTGACGGGGGATGGCCTGCGATTATGGAACGTAACCGTCTTTTGGCTTTAGAAGGAAGAGCATTATTGTGTGAAAAGTTAGAACTTTCGCCCCCCTGTCCAGATAATATGATTGGAACTATTGCTACACTTATTCTTCCAAATACAGGTACTGCTGGGATTCCTTTACATGATCCCGATCCTCTTCATTCTAGGTTGTTGGAAAGAGGAATCCAAATCCCTGTTTGGTCTTGGCCATCTCCTGAAGGCCGTTATATTCGAATTTCTGCTCATTTGCACAATAGTCGAGAACAATATGAGTATCTCGCAGAAGTCTTGATCGATGAATTAGCAAAAATGCAAAATTGAGCGTTGCATTCAAGCGTATAGACTTCAGCGAAGAAATCAAGCAGGGGTACCCGAGTGGTCAAAGGGGCTGGGTTTAGGTCCCAGTGCGTAGTGCTTCGCAGGTTC
>DAQW01000124.1:0-1340 GCA_002503045.1 Euryarchaeota archaeon UBA39
CCTAGATCAGATAATCTTGGAGGACCCGAAATAATCATCCCTGAGTTCAATACATCCCAAGGCCTTCAAGGTCTAGCATCATTCATGGATGGAATGGCCGAATTAGGAGGGAGTATGAATCGTCTTCTTGCTGATTTAACAGAGACAGTTACAGGAAAGGCAGGTGAAACAACAACATCTGATTTATCTCTTGGTTTCGAACTGGATGCAGACCGTCATTTCGATCTTACTGTTGATGCTCGACAAGGTAGTCTCGATATTTCTCCTCCTACTTGGAGGCATGGGATTTCCATGACTGCATTGGAAAGAGATGACGAGCAAGCATTTCATGTTAGAACATGGCTCCCTGGACTTTCTCCAGACGTCAAGACTGCGATTTCATTTACTAATGAATCAGGGCTTGAGATTTGGGATATTAAAGTAGAAATGTCTGATTGGATTCCTGCTCGTGAGGAATTTATTGTTGAAATAAAAGGATTCGATGGGCAAGATTTAGATTTAGCACTAATCGGATTCGAGCCGGATCAATCGACCGAAGTTTCAGTGGAAACATCATTCAGCACCCGGAATTTGGGTGCAGTAAGTGAAGTTACTACTTCTACAAACTACCAATTATCACAGAGACTCGATTATGTGATTGCATCAATATTGAATAGAGATTTAGGAACTAAGTCTCAATTATTTGTTTCAGATATTCCCGGAGAGATCGATCTTTATGCTTCTATTGGTGAATCAATTTCGGTCTCTCTTTCGGTTCCTGAATCTGAAAGAATTCAAGGAGATTCAGTAAAATCGGTGATGCTTCAACAATTGCAATGGTCTGCAGGAGAATGGTGGCCAGCAACTATCTTTTTGACAGATGTTCCTGGAGAAATTGATCTCACTACTGATCCAGCAACTGTATTTGATATCACTCGACCTACTTCTTTCCAAGGGATTCCTGAATTTGATTTCAGTGCATCATCTGCAGGTATGGATTTGTACATGGAAATTACAGGGAGAGCAATCAATACACGTGGTGATACAGTATTGTTGGCAGAGGATTTGATGGATAGAATGACTGTAACATTGGACGATGAATACAATTTAGCAATTCGATCTAGTGGAGTTGGAATTCGAAGTTTGTATATGCGGCAAAGTAATGTCCCAATCCAACCAGGTATTGTTCTTGAACAAATGGAAGCGATGGGAGAGAATTTGAAATCTGCCACAATTTCATTGAGTTATATTGGTAAGGCATATCCGATATTCAAAATTGATGATGTTCAGGGTGGACGAATTCTTTTGTCTTCTAGAGCGTCTGTAGATTTCATGGGAATAAAGTGGGATGGACGGGCTGT
>DAQW01000124.1:1723-12659 GCA_002503045.1 Euryarchaeota archaeon UBA39
ATCGCATCCGACCTATCTTTACTGAATGTGATGCCCGGCTTTGACGGTTCTACAACCCATTACATGGTTCCTGAACCGATGTCTACTGGAATAGTTACATTGTGTGCTACTTTTTTGGGAGGTGATTAATTGGTCTTGGATAATTTAGATGATCTTGAGGAAGATCTCGATGATCTTACTATCGACATTGGCGGTCGTCAGGTTGCACTTGAAGATGTAGAACGTGCTTATGGTGCTCTTGCTCAAGCTAAGGATATTGCATCCATTGTTACTCCTGGAAAGGTGATTGTAGCAACAGGCTTAGTTCTACTTTTGTTGGTTAGTTCATTCGGAGTTTGGCATTGGATGATACCTCGAGATGAAATCGTAATAGATACGGTGTATATGCAAGGAGGACCAGGTCATGTGGTTTTATCCCAAGTACACAACCATGGCAGCCGAGAAGTGACTGATTTACAAGTTGAATTAGAGTTTAGAGATATGGACGACGGTCTTCTTGGTTCTACTACGTTTGACACGTCAAGTTTACCAGGTCATGTTTCAGTTGCAGGAGACGATCTAGAATTGACAATTTCAGGTGCTTCTGTTTGGGAGAATTACAGTATTTCTATACATTTGAGTTATACAAATCACAGGGGAGAACCTGTGGATAAAACTTGGTTACACATTGTTGGTGAATGGACATCAGAAACGTTTCGAGATGAAGGCGAAACTCATTGGTTTTGACTGTCGAGAGGTAAGAAGCCCTAAATCAGGTTCATTGGAGTTCTAATTATGGCACGCTCAAGTTTAGCAGTAGGCCTTGTCCTGCTGCTTCTCTTGAATTTGGTATTCATTTCATCTTCTGAGGAGGACATAATGGGGAATAGTGCAACGATAATTTCGGAATCTCCGATTGCATTAGAACCTGATCCTGATTCAATAAAAGGAGTATCTCCTTCATCATTCGACGATGTTGAAATTTCGTTTCGCAATCCTGGTGCAGATACTCCTGTTGGCTCGTTATCTACAATAGGTTGGGAAATGTTACCTAGTATTTCTGACATTTTTTCTTCTCCTAGAGATGATCTTTCATTGATTTTGTTAGATAGTGGGGTAGACCCTTGGAGCACTCGGGAATCAATCACATCCCTAGAAACCGTTTCAGTCAAGTCATTGATTCCACCAACTGGATTCCTTATTCAAGGCAATGAAGGAGATTTATATTCAGCATCTTCTGCCCCTGGAATTATTGCTTCATCTTCTGTACCCATAGCTTTGGTAGTTGATGAACCAGTTCGAAAATCCGTTGAATCAATGGGTCCAGATGACCTAATTACTGTGTTAATTACTGGTTGGAGAGATACAGCAGGAATCCCGAATTCTGTGGTTGAAATTGATGGTGAGATTCATGATTTTTCTGAATTAAATGTAGTTGATATTCGCCCATGGGGGGATGGCCGGGTTGAGGCAGTAGTTAGTGCTGCTACAGTTCCCATTTTAGCCTCAAATCCATCAGTTGCTTGGATTTCATTCCCTCCACAATGGGAGATTCACAATGATCGTTCTTTGGTGCATATGCGAGTTGCAGATACGGCTAATGCATTC
Source organism: Euryarchaeota archaeon UBA39 (assembly GCA_002503045.1). Lineage (GTDB taxonomy): Archaea > Thermoplasmatota > Poseidoniia > Poseidoniales > Thalassarchaeaceae > MGIIb-N2. Next base: position 3,311 of record DAQW01000124.1, read on the forward strand.
ATTTCTGAATTAAATGGTTCAGGAATTACTGTTGCTGTTGCAGATTCTGGAATAGATCAAGACCATGGTGATATGAATGGCCGAATCACATATGTTGAGTCTATGACATGGGGCGATTCTTCCACAGAAGATCGGCATTCAGGCCACGGTACACATGTTGCTTGTACAGTTTTAGGCGATGGAAGTAGAGGAGGATATGCAGGAGTTGCTCCAAAGGCAGAATTGTACTTCCAAGCAATGGAAGATGACTCTTCTGGTCAATTCTCTGGAGCCAGTGTTGACTATATGTTGCGTACTGCGTACAATGCTGATGTTCAGATTCATACCAATTCATGGGGATCTCAAGGTGATCATGGTAAGTATACTACATCTGCTGCAGATGTAGATAGTCGAACTTCCCAATATGATCAATTTTGGTCATATGATGGTTTTACAGTTTTGTATTCAGCAGGAAATGACGGGAATACTGGTTTGACCCCCCCGGCTACAGCGAAGAATTCTATCGCAGTAGCAAATCACCATAATAGAGGGGGCAGCGCTCCAGATACAATCGCTCAATCGAGTAGTAAAGGTCCAACAGATGATGGAAGAATAAAACCGGATCTTGCCGCACCTGGATCTTGGGTTCGTTCCTGCCTTTCCCAAGACGCTCAAGACACATCCGGAAATTCTTGGAAGAGCTCATGGTACATCGAATATTCTGGTACTTCTATGGCCGCTCCAAATGCAGCAGGTGCTTCAGCTCTTGTCCATGAATATCTAACTGAAATTGCAGGAAGGCCCTCTCCTCAAGGCGCTTTAGTCAAGGCATTATTGGTTTTGGGTGCAGAAGATATGGGTTCTCGAGATATACCTAATGACAATGAGGGTTGGGGGCGAATAAATGTTGCAAATTCCTTAGTTCCTGGGACTGATGTCGGGATATTTGTAGATGATAGAAACAGTCTACGTTCAGGTAATTCTGCTACCTATGAATTCAATCTTACTCGTTCAAATTCACCATTGAAGGTTGTATTGGCATGGTCTGATTACCAAGGTAGTTCATCTAGTTCCAATCAACTACGAAATAATCTAGATTTAGAAGTCACTGCTCCAGATGGAACCACTTCTTATTTGGGTAATAATTTCCAAGCAGGTCGTTCTGTACCCGGTGGTTCTGCTGATTCTATCAATAATCTAGAAGTGGTTCTTGTTGATTCTGCAATTTCAGGTGTTTGGACAGTTAAGGTATCGGACGTTTATCATGGAGGAGGAAGGAGTGAGCAACCATATTCAATCGCAGTTCGTGGAGTAAATGTTAACGATCTTAGATCTGATCCTATTGTTGTTTTATCAGATGTTGAATATTCATCAGAAGTCCCACAAGTAGGTGAAGAAATGACAATCTCAGTTCCGATTACTAACCAAGGAAGTGGAAGAGCACTTGATTTAGTGGTTGAAGCAGGAATACTGAAGGTTGGTACTCTAGGTACTGATTTAGGTCGAGAAACAATTACAATTGGTCCTGGAGTTACTCGTATAGTTCAATGGCAATGGACTCCTCAAGATGAAGGAGAAGTAACCTTACGGATCAATATTGATCCCGATGAAGTTATTGAAGAATCAGATGAAGATAACAATGTAGCCAACATCCCTCTAGTAGTTTCTGCACCTGGAATAAGAGTAGATGTTATTCAGGCTACTCAAGTTGTTTCATCTGCCAATCAGGCATCTAGTACATGGACATTAAGAATCAAGAATACAGCACTGATTCCTACGAACGCCTCTATGCAATCAGGGTCTGCGATTAGAGATAATGATGGTAGTTCTTTTTCTTGGTTTAATTCATTCAATAGGACTTCTATGCCCTTAGAAGGTAGCGAAATTGTTGAAGTAACCTATACTTTAGTTCATCCAACACCCCCTGATCCTGGAAATTATCGAATAACAATTACTGGTACTGATGTGGACAATAATATCGAATTCCCGATTGATTTAATGTTGGTCGTCCCAGTTCTTCCTGACGTTCAATTCCAGTCAACATCTTCTTTGGTTACTCTTCATCCTGTGGATAACACATCGTTTCAAGTTTTGATGACAAACTTAGGAAACGGTGTTCAGGGATATGATTTGAGAATCGATGCACCTCAAAGTTGGTCTATGGGATTTGATGAATTAGGTTCCACAATAGGAGCTTCTGGAGGATCTACAGGTACAATGGAGATTGGAGAACAAGTTAGGATTAATATGACTGCAAGCCCACCCTCAGTAATGATTGATTCGGGCACTAGTTTAACTGCAAAACTTGTTGCAACATCTCAGGTAGATTCAACAAAGTCATGGGAGATTGATATTCCACTAATCGTCCAGTCTTTTGATAGATTAAACGCTCGAATAGATACTCAAATTGGAGTCGTTTCGAAGGATGCAACTCTTACACTTCAATACACAATTGTGAATAGTGGTAATCAAGATGTTGTTGTCACCCCTAATGCAGATAATCGTCCTTCTGGTTGGGATTTGAGTAGCTCATTATCGCCATTTACTGTGGTCCAAGGTGATGAAGCAATTTTCGGAGTTGCTTTGACTGGAAATGGGTTTGCTGCCAGTGGGGTCATGCAACTTGAATTTGTTACTGAAAGTGGATATTCGGTAAGTGTACCTCTCCAAATTCAAGTTCAGGAAGAATTCAGTGGAACGATTTCATTTTCATCCATTTTGTTGGCTAATGGGTCAATTGGCACAACTCCGTTATCTGCAGGAGATGTGGCTACAGGAAATCCTGGATTTTTACTAGAATGGTTGGTTGAAAATGATGGAAATACTCCATGGAGTGGCGATTATTCACTAGATGTTGCTTCAGGCTGGACATATGAATGCGATTCTCCTGGTGAATTAGCAGGAGGGTCTTCTGCTTACTTGACTTGTACAGTAATCATGCCTAGCGATACTACACCTGGTTCACAGCCGGCAATTGGTGCAATCGTTACCGCAGGAGATTTATCTTTACTCGAAATAATTTCAATTCGTGTTGCTTCTGTAGAATCAGCCTCAATTTCTTTATCAGAAAAATCTGCAACTATCATTGCAACCGGTCAATCAAATAATATTGAGGTTGAGATTCAAAATACAGGAAATGCTCCGTTTGAGCATCGAATTAGGGTTTTAGCGCCAGAAGGATGGGATGCAGAATTAATAGATCCGCCCACTATTTCACTAAATGAACAGGCTGTTACATTTGTTGATATTCGTGTTATCCCTGATGGTCCACCGGGTCCAAGTTATATTCGAGTTCAGATATTAGGTCCTAATGATGTAATTATTGCCTCAGAGGATTTGGTGTTGGAAGTAACTGAATCAGTTCAGGAGAATACTGATTCTGGAATAGGTGGAATTGTATTTGCGTTTGCTGGAATCTTAGTTTTGTTTGGTGCATCTGTTCCTATTTTCCTTGCAATAAGAAATCGTTCACCGAAAAAACACTCTTTTACAGCCACTTTACCCCCTCCTCCTTCGTCTGTTAAAGCAGCAGTACCCTCTGTTTCGTGTTGGGCATGTAGCGGTAAAATCACCTCCACAAAACGTAGAGCGTGCCCTTCTTGTGGTGCTCGGTATCACCTAATTGGAGACTGCCTCCATTCAGGGCTAGATCAATGTCGTAGATGTGGAGCCAGTGCGTCTACATTTGTGGAGGAATAACATGCATCTTGTCGGAGGTCATTTATCCGTCGGATACGCACGGAGGGTCATGCGAGGCAGAAGGGCCAGGGCAATTCTTCCAGTTTTTTTGCTAATTTTGATGTCTTTAGCACCAATTGTTTCTGCTGATGCTGACATTACATTGAGTTCCAATACATTGGCTCAGGAGGCTGATTCTGATGATCCGGCTGAATATACTATTACGGTTAGAAACACAGGTTCTGATGATGTAACTGTTAGTCTTAGTACAGTTCAAGGTGAAGGATGTCAAGGTTTTACTTCAAATATTGAGCAAATTAGTGGGACTATTTCATCGGGATCTAGTGAATCTACTACCTTGACAGTTTCAGTTGGTCAAGGTGCTGATGGTGATTGTGAAACAACAGTACAGGCTACTGCTCAAGTAGCTCCTCCCGCAGCCCCGGGAGCCCCAGGTCAAGACGAGATTACAGTCACCACTACTGCTGGTTCTGGAGGAGGCGTTTATGGCGTTTCACTTTCAACTCCTCAGCCCACCAAAGAGTATTCTTCTTCAGACGGGGATGAAGTTAAGTGGACTGTTACTGTTGAGAATACAGGTCAACAAACGGAGTCAGTTTCGCTTAGTATGGACGATGACGGGTCTTGTAATCCCAAAGGTTTGTCTGCAGTTGTTGAACCTGAAACAGTAAATCTACCTTCTTCAGGAGATACTGAAGAAGTAATTGTTACTGTAGATTTGCCAAATGGTGCAAGTACGTCCGCTGAATCTTATTGTTTCATTCTGAAGGCAGTCGTTACTCAAGATCAACAAAACCCTAGTGGTGGGGCCGAAGATAATTTGTCTCTGACATTGAATGTTCCAGAAAGAAAGGAATGTATTGCTTCATTGTCTCCTTCATCACTTTCAGTATCTCCTGGTCAAATTGCATCAACAACATTCACAGTAACTAATGATGGAAACACTCAGTGGACGGTTTCAACAGATACATCTGGTGCAAATCAAGATTGGGTTTCTTTCCCTGGGGCATCTTCAGGTCTAATTTCAGAAGGCACATCTAGATCATTTCAACTAGAGGTAATTCCAGACGACTCTATTGAATCAGGAACTAGTACTTTGATTACTGTCAAAGGAATGGATGGTACTGCATTGAAATGTGACGCAACTCTCTCTGTACAGATTGGTCAATCACATGCTGCAAATCTTCAGGTTTCTACAGGATTTGTTTCCAATGTTGATCCAGGTACTTCCGCAATTAACTCTATTTCAATTACAAATGAAGGAAATGGTCAGGATAATCTAGTTCTTGGAGGTTCAGTCCAATATGTCAGTCAATCAGGTTCCCCCAATGGGTGGTCTGTTTCTTTTGCAACTTCCTCTCTGACTTTGAATAGTCGTCATGCAAATTCGGGTAGTACACAAAGTGTAGAGGTTCAAGTTTCCGTTCCTGCTGATGCAAGAGCGGATCAGGATGTTGAAGTTACAATTAGTGTTTCATCTAGTCTTGCTGCTTCTTTAGGTACATTATCCGTAGATACATTCCGAATTAGTGTAGCACAAATTCATGAATTAACAGTTAGTACATCAGTTGGAGGAGGAGAAATAATGACTCAGACTGGTTCAGCTGGTCAAATTGTTCGTTTTCCATTCACAATTATGAATGATGGCAATATTCAGGATAATTTCTTGTTCGAATCTTGTGATGATGGAGTAAAGAACGACTGTATCTCTCCGTCATGGAACACTCGCTTCGTGGATAATCAGGGAAATCAAATTAGTCAGCTGGTGATAGAACCAGGCGCATCTTCAACAATTGAGATGCAGGTAACTGTTGATCCTGGTGCCTTTGAATTTGAAGAAGAAGAATTTAGAGCACAAGTCTATATTCAAGGCAATACAAACAAATTTGATTCCGCTTCATTCAAAGTTCGTGTGTCAAATTATGATTACTCTGCTTCAATTGCATTTGCAGATCCGGGGGATAATCCCGACTCATTAGAAATTGCTTTGGCTCCTGGCATGACTTATTCATTCGAGGTCTTAGTTTCTAACTCGGGAAACAGTAGTTTTGAAGATGAAGGAATGCTCAGTTTTGCTGGAATGGAAGGTCTGGTAGATGTTACGTTTTCAAGTAATGGAACCGAAGTAGATGGGCCATTTGTAATGGGGTCGCCTTCTTCTAATCCTCTTGTATTTACTGTAACTCTAAGTCTTCTTCCAGCCGCTGAAGATGGCGATTATGGCACTCTAAATCTAAATGCAGCTTCGATGAATGATGCAGCAAACCCCAATAGTGTTCAAGTTCTGTTATCGATTGCTACTATCTATGATATCGATGTGCAAATTCTAACAGAATCTATTCAAGAAGTAAATATTGGTTCTTCAGTCCAATATGAATTGAATGTTACAAATATCGGAAATGCACGTGCAGAATACGTAGTCAATTTATCAGATGGGCTTAGGGGTTGGACCCTAAGTCATGATATGGATGATTCATTTTTCCTCAATCCTGGTGAATCTCAGACTGTACTTGTGAAAGCCTCTCCTCCTATTGGTATTGTAGGTGAAGATCGTCTTCCATTTGTGGTTCGAGTAGAGCCATTAGAATCTCCTCTTGATGGTATTCCATTGGATTTAGTTGCAGTTGGAGTAGAGCCAACTTGGGGCGATAAGTTAGGTTTGTCAGAATCACAAGAGAATTATGCACAAATAGGTGGTTTAGTACTAATTGTGTTAGTTATTCTAAGTTTTATTCTTCGAGCATCCGCACAAAATCGTCGTATGCAAGCGGATTTTGATTTAATTGAGCCTGAAGATTGAATACATCACATCTTCTTATTTATTTTATTTAATCCTCTAATATGAAGAATATCCTTATGGGCAGGTTTCTGGTCGCTTGAGTTGTAGGACATCAGGTTCTACAGAGGTGCGAATTTTGTCTACTATTCCAGCAGACTATCTTGCGGTTGGTTTAATGGCTATTGTTGGCTTTTTGTTCCCATTTGGAGGTTTTCTTACTTCCTACTTTCTTAGGCCAACTCAAGACCCCAATGACCCGACGAAAATGCGCTCTATCCTCATCCCAGGAATGGAATCCGACCAAAGTCTGTATGTACGTCGTTTAAGCACCTATGAATGTGGAGCAGACCCTGTTGGAGATGCTAGGATTGAATTCCATTTCCAATACTATTGGTATGCAATTATCTTCTTGGTTTTCGATATAGCTTTCATGTTTCTTTCCTTTGCTGGAATACTTGTCACAGAAGCAACAGCCATAGGAGGTAGCGAAGTAGTTACTCTTGAGGAAGTATGGGGTGGATTAGTCACTCTATCTGCTATTTTCGGGTTCATGGTGCTCGGAGTTTGGTATGTTTTCCGTAAAAGAGGGCGTATCTACATTTGAGGTGATAAAATGGCTGACGACGGACAGAATTATTCCATCTTTAACAGCAGATTATTGGTCGATGTAGTCGGCGATGTCACCGATGAGGCATTGAAAGCAAGCCGTCTAAAAGAAATCATAGGAGTTATTGGAGGAAGACTATTCAATTGGGCTTCTCGCAAATCTTTCTTCCCATTGCATCTTGGAATCAAATGTTGTGCACTTGAGATGGCTGCCGCAGGTGGCCCTCGATTTGACGCACAACGATTCGGCCTTTTCTTCAGAAGCAGTCCTAGGCAATGTGATGTGTTGTTAGTAAACGGCCCGATTTCTAAGAAATTCGCTGATCCAATTGTTCGATTATGGGAGCAAATGCCTGAACCAAAATGGTGTATTGCTATGGGAGAATGTGCTATTTCCGGGGGCCCTTATTTCCAATCTTACAATGTACTCGAAGGCGTTGATACGGTAATTCCAGTTGACGTATATATTCCTGGATGCCCCCCGCGCCCCGAAGCCCTCATCGATGGTTTTGATTTATTGCGTCAACGCATTTTATTGAATGGAGTTAGTCCAGCTATGGTGGCAGATGACACTGCCAGTCCTGTTGTAGTAGGAGATGATTAGATGGGCATGAAGGTTAATCATGAGAACCAGGTTGCTGCCGCTAATGATGTCATTACGGCTCTTGAAGCTGAATTTAGCGGCGAAGGTTTGAGTTGCGAAATTCGAATGCATGCTGGCGGAAAGCATCAGAGATCCTATGTCTACATCGATTGCCCTCCTTCTATTTGGGCTATTGTTGCTGAAACACTTTCTGAGGTTCATGCAGTGGATCATTGTTCAATGATTACTGGAATTCATTGGCCGGAAAAAAGTCCTGAAATGGAATGGCAAGTTGTTGTTCACTTAATGAGAATGAGTGTGCGTAACCCTCCTTCCAATGAAGGCATAGTAATGCCAATTATTTCGGATGCATCTATTCTTCAAGGTTCAGACATGCCACTTGAATTTGAAGTTAGTATTGCCATACCAGAGACGCGAAATCCATCAATACCTTCTGTACAACATGTTTGGGTTGGTGCAGATTGGAATGAGAAGGAAACTTGGGATTTAGTTGGAATAGATTTTGAGGGCCATAATGAGATGCGTAGAGTTTTACAGCCGCATGAAACGCCTGCAGGATTCCATCCTCTTCAGAAGCAGCATAAGTTGCGATACCATGAATTCAATGAGATGTATGATGATGCTCAAGGATTTGCACGTAAGTCTGATGACATTGGTAAAGTCAAGTAAGGAGGGATTAAGATGGCAGAAATGTGGATTTCAATGGGCCCTCAACATCCTATGACTCACGGACTCTGGACTCTTAAAGTCAAGATTGATGGAGAGACAATTGTCGACACTATACCTGATTTAGGTTACATTCATCGAGGTGTTGAGAAGATTTGTGAATCTCGAGATTTTACTCAAATCACTCCTTATTGCGATCGTTTATGCTATGCTAGTGCTAATACTTGGTCCCACTCATACATTTATGCTGCAGAAAATTTACTTGAGGTCGAAGTCCCTGAACGAGCTGAATATATTCGATTGATTGCGGTTGAGATTCAGAGAATCGCTAGCCATCTAATGTGGTTGGGAGCATACTGTCCAGATATCGGCAATCTTACTGCATTCGTTTATTGTCTTAGAGAACGTGAAATGATGCTGGATCTTTTACAAGAATTAGGAGGTTCTCGAATGCACTATAATTTCCCGAGAATTGGTGGAGTTAAGCGCGATTTGCCTCATGGTTTTGCTATGCGTTGTAGAGCAAAAGTGAAACTTTTCCTCCAACGAATCCATGAGTATGAAGCATTACTTGATGAATCTACAATTTTCCTAATTCGAACACAGGGCGTTGGTTATGCAAAACCAGAGGAGATGGTAAATCATGGAGTTACTGGACCGAATCTCAGAGCAGGCGGAGTAAACTATGATGTTAGATGGGCACACCCTTACTCAGTGTACGATGAGTTAGATTGGACTCCTTCAGTAGAAAGATCTTCAGTTAAAGGAGCTGATTGTTATGATCGTTATCGAGTTAGACTAGATGAAATGAAGACTTCAGCAGAATTGATTCTTCAAGCGTTAGACGGAATCCCTGGTGGTGCAGAAACATTCCACGAATCAGGTGACCCTGCCCTTATCGCAAAGGCTCCAGCCCGGGCTTCTGATGGTCAGACAGGTTTCCATCATTTTGAAGATCCAAGAGGAGAATCAATGTTTTATCTCGCCGGAGGAGGAGATGAGAGGGGCAAGAATCC
>DAQW01000124.1:13051-27566 GCA_002503045.1 Euryarchaeota archaeon UBA39
TACAAAATTGCTGATGTTCCTGCAATTATGGGAAGTTTCGATCCATGTATCGGGGAGACAGACAGGTGATTGTATGGCTGCAGACGACTGGTTCGATGTTCGTGGAGCAGTAGCATGGGTTACTGAACAGACAATGGACAAGACCATTGGAATGACCCGATTTTGGGAGCAGAAGTATTGGTTAAGTGAATTTTCTGCTGAATTTGCCATGGCTGGAATCATATTCGTCGTTACCATGTTAGCGGTTTTAGGGCCTGTTTGGATGGAAAGAAAACTCATCGCTCGTTTGATGGATCATCGTGGCTCTACTATTGCGATACGTTCGTTATGGACTGGAGAAGGTAATATTCGTGTTGAATGGTGGAAGGATTTACCGTTTGGAATCGGTGTTCCTATTGGTTGGATTAATGGATTCTTATGGAATAATTTCGGCAATGAATCCAGCAACCCAAAGGTAACTCAAGTTGGAAATAGAAGTTATGCTGGTTGGTGGTGGGCCTTACCTGGAATGATCAATAATTTTGCAGATTTCACCAAATTCGCGATCAAAGAACATATGCCTCCTAGAGACGCAGATCAAGTGACTTACGAAGTTGCCCCATTCATCATTATCTCTACAACATTACTCGTTTTCGCATTCATCCCATATGGACCTAGTTTGTATGCCGCTAATCCGGATTTATCGTTAGTCTACATGATGGCGATTTTTGGTATTGCTCCCCTCGGTGTTTTCTTTGCAGGATGGGCCTCAAACAACAAATATACACTGATTGGCGGAATGAGAAGTGCAGCCCAGTTAACTGCTTATGAGATACCCCTTCTAGTCACTGTTCTTGGAATCGCAGTTCTTAGTGGGACATTGAATATCATTGAGATTGCTGAATTTCAGATGAATAATACACTTGGAAGTGTTTGGAATATTTTCCTAATGCCACTTGGTGCAGCACTTTTCTTAATTACAATGATTGCTGAAGTAGAGCGCACACCTTTCGATATGCCCGAAGCTGAGGCAGAACTTGTAGAGGGCTGGTGGACAGAATATGGTGGAATGCGTTGGGGCCTTCTTTTCGCCTCTGAATATTTGCGTGCACTTGCAGCCTGTCTTTTGTTCTCTCTTTTCTTCCTTGGAGGTTGGGAGTTTCCCTTTGAAGATTCGTTGATTGCATTACCATTAGTTGGCGGAATATTTGGTGCGTTATTCCAAGTAGTACCCCATTCTGCTTGGTTATTGATGAAAGCATGGCTAGTATTTGGTTTCTTCATCTGGGTCAGAGCATCTCTTCATCGAGTTCGCACAGATCAAATCCTAGAATTCGGTTGGCGTTATTTGCTACCTCTTTCGGTCATCCAACTTGGTTTGAGTATTTGGCTCCGACTAGGTGTTTATGATGGAGGTCCTTGGCCATTGGTTGTTCCAGCATTGATTACAGTCGTTGCCGTTGTTCTATTCGTTGTTTTAGTCTTAGATGAAGACGAAGAAGCTCTCGCTGAACAAAGACGCCCATATCATGTTAGTGAAATCAATAAGGCCTCACCTGGAGCTAGAATAAATTTGGAGGATTAAAATGGCATATCACCCTAGAGCGACACCGAATTTCCGAAACCTTGTAGTTCGTCCAATGTGGATTACTTTGCGTGCAGGACTTAGGACAATACCAGTCATAGGTCCACGTTTCTTTTCTTCTGGTTACCATGGTAAGCAAGCTCAGATGCTTGATGATGAAACAATCAATCGTATTGGAGATAATGATTCAGGTGACATAATTTATGCAGCAGATCGTGAAACAAGTCATTTCGTTAAATCTATTTCACGACCTGTTACTATCATGTACCCATATGAGAGATTAGAGGATCTTGAACCGTGGTTATTTGTTCCAAATAATTACAATGGACGAATAGGAGTTGTTTGGGAAACATGTACTGCTTGCAAGGCTTGTGTTCGAGCATGTCCAAACGATTGCTTACACATGGAATCAGAGGTTCGAGTGAATGTTTTGGATATGCCAGATGCTCCTGAGGATGATGCAGGTTTGAGTTCTGTAGAATTTGCAGAAGGTGGTTATCTTGCTAGGAAAAATGATGATTTTGAAGAGATTGAGAATACATTTTCTTTAGAAACTGCTCATGAATCAGCCCCTCAACAATATGACTTTGCAGAAATTATTGATTTGAGTGGTACTACTGCATCTGTTCGTTGGACAGATTCGGGTAAGACTGAATCGGTTGATCTAGAAGGCATGATTCCAGCAGAGCAAGATATTGTTTCGGGTAGAATTGACTTAGGCCGTTGTATGTTCTGTGGCCTTTGTATGGAATCATGTCCTTTCAATTCATTCTTTATGACCAATGAGTATGATGGAATGTCTGGTCTTACACGTGATGATTTGTGGATGGATGCAGCCAGAACAAGAGTTCTTCCAGTTGTTCACAAGGAAGCAGTAGATCGAGAACTTGCGAAGAGGGCTGACAAGGAAAGAGCCAAGCGAGAAAGAGCAGCAAAAAAGGCAAGTAAGGAGGCATGATTATGGCAATTGATGGCGAACTGATTACATTTGGTTTATTCAGTTTAATCGCCATCGGTGGTGCTTTGGGTTGTGTCTATGCAAAACGAGTTGCACATTCTATGCTTTCATTGGTTTTCTGTTTCTTTGCAGTAGCGGGAGTGTTTGTATTAGCTGGAGCTGAATTACTTTCAGCCATTCAGATATTGGTATATCTTGGAAGTGTAATGCTAGTAGTTCAGTTTGGAGTAATGCTAACTCGAAGACAAATTATGGAAGGTGATTTCGAGTGAGGGCATTAGGGAATGTCGCCCGTGCTGGCATTGCTATCCTTGGTTTCTATCTGATGAGTTTGCTTGTCGATGCTCCTCGTTGGGTATCTGGGGGTGTAGAGATGGCATCACCAACTGCTCGTTTTGCTGATGCATTAATGGTAGATTGGTCCTTTTCGCTGGTTATTCTTGGTGCATTATTGGCAATGGCTATGATTGGTGCATCATACCTTGTTCGAGATGAACGATTAGAGAATCTAATTTGGAATGAAGGTGGAATTGTAATATCTGACCCACCTAGTAAAAGAGCTTCAGTTTCAGTTACTATGGATTCTCCATCAGGTAATGAGTTGCAAAAATTAGCTGATTATTTAGTTGAGAGTAGCCAAACTGTTTTCGATTTTTTCCGTTCAATCGATTTAGATGATTCTGGAGAAATTGACACCATGGAATTTCAACTGGCTCTCAAGAATGCCAGTATTGGAAATCTTCCTCCATGGGATGTTGACGTATTAGTAAGTCAAATGGATTTGAATAGCGATGGGAAATTGGATTTGCCTGAATTAGATATTGCATTAACGAGTTTAATGTCTAATGAAAACAAAAATTCGGAGAAAGAAACAGAGGCTGAGGTTGTTGAAACAAAGGCAGATGATGAAGCCGAGAAAGAAGCTGTTGAGCACCAGAAACGTATAGAAAAAGAACTAGAAGAACGTCGCAAGAAACTAGAAAATCTCGATGAGAAGGCTCGAAAGAAACAGGAAGAACTCATTCGAGTTGCTGAAAAAGCAAAGACAATCGATTTCGGCACCCTTGGTATTGCTAGTGCTTCTGATGCTGATGATCTACAAAAGATCAAGGGCATTGGACCGTTTATTGCTGAGAAATTGAATGCGCTAGGAATTTACAAGTTCAGTCAATTGGCCAACATGACCTCTGAAATTGAAGAGGAAGTCAATGTTGCAATCGAGTTCTTCTCTGGACGAGTCAAGCGAGATGAATGGGCAAAACAGGCTAGTACTTTTATTGGAGGTGAAGAAGAATGATAGATCCAGGATATATTTCTGGACTTTCTGCAATCTTGTTTTTTATTGGTCTTGCTGGAGCGTTTACTCGTAAGCACGCAATTATTGTATTGATGTGTATTGAAATAATGCTCAATGCTGTTAATCTAAATTTTGTTGCTGTTGCTATGCAAACCGGAGATCCTGAAGGTTGGGTATTCATTTCTATCGCTATTGCAATAGCAGCATCTGAAGTTGCAGTTGGATTGGCTATTTTCTTATCTCTATACAGTACTAGGGAGACAATCAATCTTGACGAGGTTGATTTATTGAAACATTGAGGTGATAAGATGGGTGAATCGAAAAATGAATCGCGTCTTCTACTCTTCATATTAGCCGCTGCAATAATCCCTCTAGGATTAGCTCTTGGCGGAGGAGGCCAGGCAACTGATTGGTCTTTCGTAATTATTGCTGCCCCCATGATCGCCTTTCCGCTTATTCTACTGGCGGGTCAAATTTGGAATGGACATCCGCTATGGAAGAATACTCTGAAAGAAGGTGGGATTCCAGCCTTAATGACTATGACAATTACCTTAGGAGTGGGTCTTTGGGTAATTGTAGATTACATAAGGGGAACAGCACACTTTGAATCATATTCTGTTAGTCAGATACTTTCCTGGATTTCATTTGATGTAATGGCTCATACTTCTAACGGCTGGGTCATCTTACCTCAATGGGAGATATCATTCGGTGTTTGGGTCGATCAAACGACTTTGATGTTGTTGTTTGTAGCTACTTTCCTTACATTCCTAATTTGTTGGTTTGCAATCGGATACATGACTACAGATGAAATTAATGAGAATCGAAATCATCGTTTCTTTGCAGAATATTTGTTGTTTACTGCCGGAATGTTTGGTATGGTTTTAGCAGACAATTTCCTTTGGTTATTCATTTTCTGGGAGATAATGGGTCTTTGTTCCTATCTATTGATTGGTTTCTATTATTGGAAGCCTAGTGCTGCTGCTGCTGCAAAGAAAGCCTTCATGACAACTAGAGTAGGAGACGTCTTCTTAATGGTTGGACTGTTGATTCTTTACCAAATCTATGGATCATTAGATTTTGCTGTAGTCTTTGATGATCCATCTACTGGAGTAGCTGGAGCCGTTGATGCCAATTTGTTAGGGTGGGCACTAGTCATGTTGTTTATTGGAGCAGTTGGTAAGTCTGCACAATTCCCGTTACATGTATGGCTCCCAGATGCTATGGAAGGCCCAACCCCTGTATCTGCTCTGATTCATGCTGCTACTATGGTTAATGCAGGACTTTACTTGGTTGCCAGAATGGTTCCATTTGTAGATGTTGCAAATGGGGGAGTGCATGGGTTAGAAGATATTGGTTTACTCGTTGCATGGGTTGGTGGAATTACTGCATTTATGGCAGCAGCGATTGCGTTTGTTCAAAATGATATCAAGAAGGTGTTGGCATATTCAACAATGAGCCAATTAGCATACATTTTCACAGGCCTTGGAGCGGCCTTATGGTTCCTCAATCATGATGGAGACGCAATGCATACTGCTGGTATTATTGTTCTAGGTTCATCCTTGTTCCATTTGTTCAATCACGCTATGGCAAAGGGAATGCTATTCATGGCTTCAGGATCTGTCATTCATGAAATGCATCATGCTCACCATCACCTTCATCACGATCATCATGATGACGATCATAGTACTGATGTCTCTGATATCCCAGAAGCATTGGTATCTTTGGTCAAACATTTACGTTCTGAAGGATTGACTTTACGGGAATTCTTCGACAATCTTGATCTTGATAGTAGTCGAACTCTAACAGTGGATGAATTAAAATCAGGACTAGTTTCAGCATCCATTGTAGATGAATCAACTGACATAGATGCTTTAGTTAATGCAATGGATCGAAATGGTGATGGGGAAATAGATCCGGTTGAATTAGATCGATACATGATGGATTTCTTAATTGGTGGAAAGATTGAATCTCACGGTGAACACGATGATTTTGATCCTCAAGATATGAGGAATATGGGTGGCCTTGCAGCGCATTTACCAGTTACTTCTACTGCCATGATGTTAGGTTCAATGTCCATCATTGGTATTCCATTGATAGGAGGTTTCTGGTCTAAAGAAGGCATAGTAGGACATACTTGGGATGCTTTCTTCCATGGTGAATTATTGATGTTAGGTCCTGCCCTTTTAGTTCTATTAACAGCAGGAATGACTGGATTTTACATGTCTAGAATGTGGTTCATGACATTCGCAGGTTCACCAAAATCAGAAGTTGTCGATCATGTTCATGAAACAACTCCTTGGATTAAGACTCCTCTTGTGACATTGTCATTAGTTACAGCATTCACGGGATTGATTTTGACAATGTTTGGGGCAGTTAAATTCCTAGGTGGGAAATATGATCACCTTTCATTCCATCATGGTGGAATTATCGATGAATTTGTGTATGCTCTAGAGCATGCATTCTTACCTTCTGATCCTAATTTTATGATTGTAGGATACTCCACAATATTCCTTTCATTCATTGTTGGACCATGGTTTGCTATGAGAATTCATGGAGGTGCTCTGAAGGAGGGAAGTTCTGCGATTCCATTAGTCGGTTGGTTAGTCAATTTGTCTTCTCGCCCTAGTAAAATGGATGTTTCTGATATGACTGAGTCTTCCTTAGCTAAGGCATTAGAAGAGAGGCTATACATCGATTACCTCTATGAAGAAATTATTCGAAGAACGGTAATTCCATTTTCATTACTTAGTGCATGGTTTGATCGAAATATCATTGATGGAATCGTTAAAGGAATTGAGAAAGGGTCACAAGCATCTAGCGAGCGAATCCGTTTACTCACCACAGGTAGCGCTAGAGATTACATTTTGTATGCTGCTGTTGGAGCACTTTGTATTGTATTCTTACTCATGGGGGTGAGTTCTTGAACGAATTAGAAATACTTACACTTACACCTCTTTTTGCAGGCTTACTTTTGCTTTTAATTTACGAGGTAGTACCTTCAAGCACCAAGAAACAAGCGGTTGATTTGATTAAATACGCAAATATGGGAATCGCAGTTCTATTGTTCGGATTAGCAACTCAAATCGGTCTTGAGAATGATTGGTTATCTACCTGGTCATCTGGTTCTTTTGGCGCTCAAGGTTCCTACTTGTTAGAAAGTGAATACACTTCGTTAATATCGAGTATTGGTGTGAATTGGCACGTTGGAATAGATGCTCTGTCTTATCCAATGATTTGGTTGACCACTCTTCTGATTCCAATTTCAATGTTAGTCCAATGGGATGCAGATAAAGGAGCACAATTCCATAGTTTGATTCTTCTAATGGAAGGAGCATTGTTGGGTGTCTTTGCAGTCTTGGATTTATTCTTGTTCTATGTCTATTGGGAACTCACATTGGTTCCAATGTTTTTCTTGATTCTGGTATGGGGTGGAGAAAATCGAAGATACGCTGCTATGAAATTCTTCATCTACACATTTGCAGCTAGTATTCTAATGTTAATTGGAATTCTAATTGTATATTTCCATAGTGCTCCCGTCTCTGGAATTTCCGGAACGTTGACACATCATCATTTCGATATTCCATTACTCATGCAACAATCATCTCTAATTGGATCTGCAGGATTGAGAACGGTTGTATTCCTTCTAATGTTGGTAGGATTTGCCACAAAAATGCCGAGTGTACCAGTGCATACTTGGCTACCAGATGCCCACGTTCAAGCTCCAACTGCTGGCTCAATGTTGTTGGCAGGAGTGATGTTGAAAATGGGTGCATATGGGTTCCTAAGAGTAGCCGTTAGTTTGTTCCCTCAAGAGACAATTACAATGATTCCTTTGTTGATTTTCTTAGGGATGGCTAGTTTATTCTATGGAGCATGGGTATGTCTTGGTCAAACAAATCTCAAAAGAATGGTTGCATATTCGTCGGTTTCTCACATGGGCTTGATATTCCTTGGAATTGCTACAATGCAACCACTTGGAATTGCAGGTGCCTTGTTCATGATGTTTGCACATGGAATCATTTCTCCTCTATTGTTTGCTGTTTGTGGATCATTTAAGCATCATTATCATACTTTGGAAATTGGATCAATGCGGGGATTAGCCCATCATAGTCCATTCATGGCAGGACATATGATGTTGGGATGGATGGCCAGTTTGGGTCTTCCATTAATGGCTGGCTTCGTGGCAGAAGTTGCAATTATGATTGCATTCTGGATGACCTTTGGTTGGTGGGTTCTCATTCCGGCATTAACACTGATTCTTACAGCTGCTTACTATCTTTGGTCTATGCAAAGGACAATTTTTGAAAGTGGAGACCCACATCATGGTATTCTCCCTGACACAATGCATGATGAGAAGCCACGTGACATTACTTGGCATGAGAATGCCGGAATGTTCCTACTCGGTGGTTTGACGATTCTTTTCGGAATCCTTCCTGCTTTGTTCTTTGAAATGATGTCAAATTGGAGTACTGGTTTAGTCAGTGAAATCATGATAGATGCTCTTACAACTTTGGGGGTAACTCCATGAATATCGAATCTCCATTACTTGCTCATCCATTATTGGTAGAATCACTACGTCCTGAGATGACAATAATTGTCGGAATCCTTCTTCTTATTATTGTTCCAAATCTAGGAAATGCAACAGTTCGAATTCCGATGACTCAATTCAGAATTCCAGTATTTCTTGGAGGTGAACGTTTCCGTGCTACCAGTGATCCACTTATCCCTGGTGTAATTTCTATGTTTACATTAATTCTAGCTATGGCTAGTAGTTTGATGACTTTTGTAGAGGGTGCAGCACTTTCTACAGTATGTATTTCTGCAAATGGAGCAATTCAACAGGGCTGCACGGGTTCCGATTATATCCTTAGATCCGACGCATTTAGCCGAATTTTCACATCGATATTCAGTTTTGCATTGTTGATTGGAACAGCAGCAATGATCAATAGAATGCCTGCTAGGGTTGATGCAAAAGCACCACATCCAGATTCTAGTGATTCTCTCAAAGCTCGAGCGATTCACATTCTTCTCAATAATCGTCGTCAAGGAGATTTCCATCTACTGATTCTTTTCGTTGCTCTTGGGATGAATATTGTTGCTTTATCAACCAACTTATTCTTGTTATTTGTCGGATTAGAATTGGCCTCTTTGGCAATCTATGTTCTTGTTGCATTCATGAAAGAAGAGACAACGAGTGGAGAAGCAGCGACTAAATATTTCCTCACAGGTTCTGTTTCAAGTGCTGTAACTCTCTATGGAATGTCACTACTTTACATTTGGAGTGGCTCTGCTTCTGATTATGCCTCTGCAACTCTCAATCTAACAGGTCCTCAGGGATTAGCAGCTACATGGGCAGCTATGGAAACTCTAGAACCATTGGCTGCGATTGGTTTCGGAATGTTACTCGTTGGATTTGGATTCAAGGTTAGTGCCGTCCCCTTCCATTTCGCAGCTCCTGATGCTTATTCTGGTACATCATCACCAATGGCATCTATTCTTGCTACTGCGTCAAAGGCGATGGGTTTCGCCGCCCTTCTTCGAGTCTTGGTCGTTATGGCAGGCCCTGAATTAGGATCCCAAGCATTTTGGCTTCCAGTTCTCGGTCTTCTATCAGTTGTCACAATGACTTGGGGTAATCTTGCCGCTCTCTCAACTGAGAACCCAAAGAGAATGTTAGCTTACTCAAGTGTTGCACATGCTGGATATCTTCTGGCTGCGCTGGCCGCACTTGGCTCTGGTCTAGCAAGCGAATCGACCAATGAAGTTCTGATTACTGCAATAGTATTCCATCTTCTTGTTCTAGCCTTCTTCAAGTCAGGTGCTTTCCTGATTCTTACTATGACTGAGATTAGGGGAGATTCTTCCTCTATGGAGTCATTGTATGGGCTTGGTCGTAGAGATCCAATTATCGCAGTATCCATGTTTGTGTTTATGCTGGCTCTAGCGGGCGTCCCTCCTCTTTCTGGCTTCCTTTCCAAGTTCCTTGTCATTGATGGAATTATTTCGGCAAGTACTGGCAGTGGATCTATTTCTGCTGCTGGAGCAATGGATTGGCTAAGTAGTGTTCATTGGGTTTTCTGGTTGGCAGTATCTATGGCATTAAACAGCGCTCTCTCTCTATTCTATTATCTGAGAGTAGGGCAGGTAATGTTCTTTGAGAAATCAAAGAGTATCCTTCCTCTACCCGATGCACCAATGATTAGAATCACCGTAATCCTTTGTCTAATTCTAACTGTAATCTCTGGACTTGGTCCCTTTAGTCAAACATTAGTTGATATGGCTACTATGGCGGCTCAACACTTGCTAAAGGTTTGAACCGTTCCTTGACCGTTGTTGTTTTTAGTAGGTGGTCCGCAGGCTAACTTCAATGGCACGCGGTAGAGAGGAGAAGGTGGACGAGGAACTCCTTGCCCAAATGGAGTCTGGAGACGGTTCAACCCGAATCAGAGTTCCTCTCCCTAATCGTAAGGTCAACGAGATGTTTGCTATTGCAGATCAGATGTTGGGTGGACGTAGAGTTCGTGCAATTTGTGAAGATGGAGAAGTTAGAATTTCACGAATTCCTGGTAAGATGCGTAGAAGACAGTGGGTTCGTGAAGAAGACTTGATTGTTGTTCAACCATGGGAATATCAGGACGACAGAGCCAATGTAATTACAAGATATAGTAAGACACAAGCGATGTACCTTTCACGAAAGGGACAGTTACCATCCATCGTCGATGTATTTGGTTCAGGTGAAGAATCAGTAGAAATTGGAGATGAAAGTGGAATCTTTGAAACATCTTCTCAACCAGAAGAAGATATAGAATTAGATGAAGAAGAAGATGATGTAGATGATATGTTTTCTTCGAATGATTCTGATGAAGAAGAAGTCATCGATTCAGAACCAGTTGCAGAGCCTACTCCAGCTCGTCAAGATGATTTTGATGATGACGATGATGGCGATATTGACTCATTCTTCGGATAGGTGGTCGTGTGACCTCTGATGATGATTTTGATGAGGATATTGAAGAGCAAATAGATGTTAAATCGATGCACGGTGAAGGTGGTGAATCCACCGAATGGATGGATCAACCAAAAATGAAAAAGATGTTTCAAGAAATAGAACATCGATTACAAGGGGTCCTTGGAACTGGACAATATGATTGGGTAGACAGACGAGTTTTCGATCAAGTTTTTGATAAATCTACACTTTTGTCGATTTACAAATTGATGCGTCAAGGAGTTATTGATACGGTTGAATTTCCAATTGCAAGTGGAAAAGAGGCTCACGTTTTCTATGCAACAAGTATCGACGGACCACGTGCTGTAAAGATTTTTCATACAAGTAATGCCGTTTTCAAAGGATTAACAAAATATATTGAAGGCGATCCTAGATTTGGAGGATTGAAACGACGACATAGAGAATTAGTTACCATCTGGGTTCGAAAAGAACATCGAAATCTAAAGCGGTTAGAGAACTCAGGCCTTAGAGTTCCATCAGCCTTTGAAGTCAATCGAAATGTACTGGTGATGGAATATCTTGGTTCAAATGATGGGCCAAGCCCTCGTCTTCGAGATATTAAAATCGAGAATCCGAAATATATTTTTGAGCAATTAGTGAATTTTATTCAAGTATCTTGGAAAGATGCTGATTTGGTACATGCTGACCTTTCCGAATACAATGTTCTTTGGCATAATGATGAACCATGGATTATTGATGTTGGACAAGCGGTAAAATCTGCACATCCTAATTCAGAGGAATTTCTAATTAGAGATGTAAGAAATATTTGTAATTGGGCCTCTAAAAAAGGTGTTGAAGCACCCTTTGAGGAAACATTGCTAAGAGTTTTAGAGGGTTAATGTCCATTCAAATTAAGTGAGATAGTACGGAGGGTGAACTATGGAATTACTTGCAAGAATTTCTAAAGATCGTATCGGGGTTCTTATTGGCAAGTCTGGAGAAACGAAGTTAGAAATTGAAAATGTAGCTCATTGTACGTTGCATATCGATTCAGAAACTGGGGAGGTACATGCCAAGTGGTCTGATGAATCAGATCCGATTGTACGAATTAAATTACCAGATGTTATTCGAGCAATTGGTAGGGGTATGGCTCCATCTCGTGCCATAAATTTACTCGAAGATGACGTACACCTCAAGATGTATGATATTCGAGAATGGGTCGGACGTCAACCCAATCAAATCAAAAGGATGAGGGGTAGAATCATTGGACGTAATGGAAGAATACGTGAATTAATTGAAGAATTAAGTGGTGTTGAGTTGGTTGTTTACCGTTCAACTGTTGTTGTTGTTGGTGATTTGGATTCTCTTGCAATAGGTTCTGCAGCTTTAGAGAGAGTTCTTGCAGGAGCAGAACATGGAACAGTTCTCAAATTCCTCGAAACAGAACGTCGTCGTCAAAGAATGGAACGTCAAACATTGGCCATGCATGAGGCAAAAACCCCCTCTGAATCTTCAGGTTTCGATGCTTTAGTTCCGGGTCTTGCTGCAGCTAGGGAGAGAAGGAATGAACGTAGATTCAAGGCATCTCAAGTTGATCCAGAAGACGATGATGCGGTTAGAGAAATGATGGAATTAGCAGAAGATGAATCAATCGAATGGGGAGAAGAATAAATTATTCTTCGGCAGAATCTCTCATTGTCCAGACCATCCATCCTGAAACTACAAGCAGTAGGAATAGGGCTGGCATGAAACTAGTAACAGCACCAATTGAACTAGGTCTTGCTCCACTTACAACAAGATATTCCTCATTGTTTCCTTCGTCCTTTTCAGGGATTATTTCATCAGGATCTATTGATAATTTCAGGTCGTATTCACCAGATGCAAGAATCCTAACTTCAAATGGTTCCAATACTTCTCTACCATCATATAGGCTACCTGCAGCCAATGTCCGAGTTTCTAATACAGTCCAATTCGTATCTGTGGTTCGATCACTTGGTGCCATTTCTAATCTTACGATAACAGATCCTGTATACGCTTGATTGGCGATTACAGTTCCAGTGACATTGATCTTATCTCCAGTATTTGCTGCAACAATGAGCCTATCGACTCCTACATTTTCTAAATGAAAATCAATACCTGGAACGATTCTTACGTATGTTGGTGGACTTAAAATTTGATTTCCTGCATTATCTGTCATGATTGCTGAAACGCCCAGCCAATCACCTTGTTTGGTAGACCAATCAATCCCTGAAGGTAAATTTGCATTCATCCCAGAGCCTAACGAAAGCCATTGGTTCGTAATATCTGGAATAGGTCCCATTCCATCATTATCAAATCCATATCGTAGTGTAGTGTTTCCTTCATCGATTCCAGAAAGAGTATCTGTTGCAATTAGTTGTATACTGACTTGACTTTGTGTCATAGTTGTAATTTCAGGGATACTCCAACCACCTGCTACTGGGTCTGTATGATCTGCCCAGAATGAATGGTTGGTACTAATTCCAGAATTACCTAGTCGGTCGACTGCTCTGAAAGATAGAACTCTTTGACCTTCAGGTAGAGGTAAAGTGGAAGTTGATCCACTTCCGAAATTATTCCAATTTCCATCATCTACTCGCCATTCGTAGTGATCAATTCCAACGCCGCCATTATCTGTCGCTCCGGCGGACAAAGCTCCTATTGTAACTATTGAATCATCAGTCCATGTGCTCTCAGATACTGAGAAAACAGGTGTTCCAGTGGTAGGGCCGCTTCGATCAATTCCAAGATATAACGAACGGGTAGCTATATTTCCTGCTTCATCATATACAGATAATGAAAGCGTATAGAGTCCTTCAGAGAAATCTCCAGGGGCCCATGACCAGCGATGTAGTAAAGCACCAGGTCCATCAGAAGGAGGATTACCACTTCCAGGCACCCCTGTAATCACTGCCTTCTCCAGATTAACATCTGTCGCGTTCCAGCGGAAAACCATTGATCCACTCTCTGAGATATCAAACCACGCCCTGTTTGCAATTGATGATCCATCTCCTACCTCTGCATCATCTACAGTGAATGTCAAAGATGATGGTGCTGTATTATCTACAATAAATGAAGAAGTCGAAACTTGAATATTTGCACTTCCATCTGAAGGGACTCCTGTAATTCGTAATCTATGTGCTCCATCGTCTACAGTGGTTGTATCCCATGAGGTAGACCAAGGAGCCCCACTCATATTGGAAATTTCAGACCATGAAGTTCCTTCTTCAACTTCCATAAGAACATAGTCTAATCCACTTACATTCACTACAGCTACTGAATATGTACCTCCAATTATTTCTCCTGAAGAAGGAGGACTTACGAAATCTAAATTCGAATTTCTTGCCTCTGTACCTAATACAATTCCAGAGCAAATGCTGGTTAGAATCAGCACGGTCAGGAGGCGGGAAATAGTCCGAGTAGCCATGGAACGGTGCGTATGTAGGACCGCTCGTCCTTCAATGCTTTCACCCAGTAGATAGCGGGAGCGTTGAAGTGCCCCAAGACCCCTTCAACCAACATGAGGACGGGACTGTTCGTATGCTTGCTCCTTCTGCTACCACTTTTTGGTGTTGTTTCTGCAACAACTGCAGGCGGAATTACTGTTGATGAATCAGACATCAATATTGTTGGTACTTTAGAGAATGGTTCCCAAGTGATTATTGAAATTACTCTTCATAATAGTGATACATCAGATACTACTGCTTCGTATCAATTAAGTCAAGACGGTAACAT
>DAQW01000094.1:0-214 GCA_002503045.1 Euryarchaeota archaeon UBA39
AATTTTGATTGGTATATTTATTGGGGCTGTATTTAGTGGAGTTACAGCTTATATTGGCCTCAAAATAGGGTTAGCTGTTTCTGCAGCATGGTATGTCGCATATCTTTTGGGCATGGCTCTAAAATGGTCTCCGTCTGAGGTGAATATTGCTACAAGTGCAACTACTGGAGCTACACATGCATCTACCGGCTTCATTTTTACATTCCCTGCAATA
>DAQW01000094.1:502-3666 GCA_002503045.1 Euryarchaeota archaeon UBA39
TGGAGCTACACATGCATCTACTGGCTTCATTTTTACATTCCCTGCAATATTTCTACTAGCATATAGTACAAAATATCAAGTCTTAGACGAAGCAGGAAATCTCGTAAATCTTATTCAAGAACCTGATGTGATGCAATTAGCATTCATTGGAATTATTGCATCTATGTTTGCAGGTTTTCTCGGTGTAATGTATTTCATAATATTCCGAAGAGTATGGTTGGTAGAAGATCCACTCCCCATGCCTGGTTTTGAAGCTACATTGAAGTTGCTAGATATTGCTACAGATGTTAATGCTGGAGCTGCAGATTCTGCGCGGGAGTCGTTGAAGAGTGTTGGATTATGGACAGTAATTACAATGGGTTTCATGACTCTTATTGATTATCCAATCTTCTGGGGTAGAAAAGTAGCATCTGCACCAGGTTCTATGGTTGATTGGCTTGCAGGTGCCCTCAGTGGTGAAAAATGGGGACTTGCCTCAATTTATACAGAAAGATGGTTACATCAACCGTCTTCTCTGATTAACCCAATTACAGGTGAATCTCAATCACATGCTTTCGCAAATGGAATTACTACTTACAGTAAAACAAATCCGTTTTCATATACTTTTATTGGACTTGAATTAAGTCCTACACTTTTTGCTATTGGATGGTTTATGAAATGGAGACCTGCCCTATTAGTCAACTTAGGCTCAATAATTGCTTGGTTCTATCTTATTCCTATTGCAGTCATGATGGATGTACCAGTTTATGATTCAACTGTAAATGACTATGTTAGACTTAGCACTTATGCTGATACTAGTGCACCACCTGTCTATCCAATGATTCAATGGAAGGCATACAAGACAATAATCCAAACAATTGCTATTGGTGCCATTCTGGGTGGGGGCCTTCTAGGTTTGTTGAAGATGGCTCCAACATTTGTGAAAATCTTTGCAGACATTCGTAAGGCTTTCACTGGTGGACAGAGTGAAGAATACATCGAAGGAAAAGGATGGTATGAATGGCCTTTGATGCATATTCCAATCTTCATGATTATTGCATTCTTTGCCATGATACTAATCTTCGCAATTGGTGGATTCCCTATTGCAGCAGCCGTAATATTTGCTTTGGTATTGATTTTTACTACATTCCTTCTTGGTGCGATAGCAGTTAGAGTAATGGGCGAGACTGGTATTGAACCTGTGAGTGGGACTTCATTTATTGTACTACTAATGTTGCTTTTGACATTCCTTGCTTTAGGCGATCCATTAGGATTGACTCGTGAGGGGGCTGTTCTCATGGCATTGGTAGGAACAACAGTATTCGGATCTGCAATTTCAATGTCGGGTACTGTAGTTGCAGATTACAAAAATAGTCTATACATTGGGAATCGACCATATCATATCTCAAAAGGCAATATTATGGGAGTAGTACCCGGTGCGATTCTCGGTGCTGCTGTAGCAATTTTCCTTTCTGATTTACTAGCTACCGGTAAGATCGATCTACTAGCGCCGCAGGCTAACGCATTTGCATCATTTACTATTGTTCTTGAGAGTGGTAATGGGGATTTCAGAGCATTATTCTTAGGTATGTTATTGGGCGCATTTGCTGAATGGGCCACTGGCATGGGTACATCATTTGGTTTGGGAATGTACCTGCCTACTCCTTACACGCTACCGATGCTAATCGGTGGTGGCCTTCGTGACAAGTGGGAAGAGAAGAGCCTCAAACCAATTGTTGAAGAAATTCGAGAAAAGGATGGATCTGCAAAGGCTGAACAAAAGCGTGCACTAATGTTGCTAATGACATTCATGATTGCTGCAGGTGCACTCACTGGTGAAGCATTCTTCGGTGTCGAATCTGCAGTATTTGCAGTAACAGATGAAATGAAAGCAGAACACACATTTACTTCCGATGATTGGACTGATAGCTATCTCGATGAATCGATTTTGGGAGAATATGAAGGGGAGGCGAATTTTTCTTCAGCAGTTGCGTGGGCAATTGGACTTAATAATGCAGCCGAATCCAAGAATGAGACTTTGCCCTGTTCAGCCGTTTCAGAATCATCTATTACATGCGATGTTAACCTTGCAATATTATCTTGGTATCCTACTGCTAGAATTATTGGTTTCATTGGAGTAAATATTGTACTTGCTGTTGCAGTCATCGCATTATTTGCTCGTGCAGGAGTAATATCATTTGGAAGTTCAGATTCAGATGAAGATATTCTTGAGGCGGAGATTGTAAAGTGAGGTTAAGCCGCATGGCTCGCGGCCCGGTTCCATTTCATGCTTGGATTATTCTATCTGCTGCAGTAGTAGCAGTATCTAGTGCAGGTGCAGTATTGCAATCAATTGATGAGATCCCTCCTCTATTGCGTATGGGTTGGAGATTGCAAGCTACATCATTAGTGTTGTTTCCTTTCGCAATGGTTCAATGGCTACGACTTGATCAGGAAAACCGTTCTTTTGTAGTAAACCGTAGAAATTTTTCGATTTTATTTGCTAGTGGATTCTGTTTATTTTTACATTTTGCAACTTGGGGTTGGTCATTAGACAATACTTCTCTAACACATTCGTTATTGTTTGTAACTGCACATCCACTTGTATTTGTGATCGGAGCTGCAATAATTGGACGTCCTTTGTTGAAAAGACAGTCATACGGTGCCCTGCTTGCGTTTGTAGGTGCTGCACTATCATTGCTAAGCATTGGCGAAGATGGTGAAGTTACACTGATTGGAGATTTAGCCGCTTTTGCCGGAGCAGTTGCAATTGTAGGATATTTATCTGCAGGTAGGGAACTACGTTCTTGGATGCCATTATTCGTCTATGCATTTCCAGTCACATTTTTTGCGGCTATTCTGTTAACTATATCTTCCATATTCTTTGAAACATCAGATTGGAATCAGATTCTATCAATTACAACATTTGGTTGGATAGATATGATTTGGTTGCCTGCAATTGCATACCTTGCAATCGGTCCAGGTTTGATAGGACATACTGGAATAAATGGGGTGCTGAAATGGTTACCTCCCATTGTAATATCTGTATCTGTATTAATTGAACCAATTCTTGGTACTTTTATTGGAATAATGCTAGGTACAGCTAATTATCCAGATTATTGGACACTGATAGGAGGTTCAATCATTCTATTCGGATTATATTTGGTAATTTCTGCTGATGAAAA
>DAQW01000046.1:0-3068 GCA_002503045.1 Euryarchaeota archaeon UBA39
CCAGCAACTTCTGCGACTTCACGTTGTGTACGTCGCTTTCCACATAGAACCGAAGCGATGTAAATGATTGAGGCAGCAATTCCAGTAGGGCCTCTACCAGAAGTTAATTCCTTTTCTTGGGCTCTTTGAATTAATTCATATGCCTTAGATTGAACCTCAGCATCTAAATCTAAACCGCTACAAAAACGGGGAATATACATCTCAGGGGTAGTTGGAGGGATTTTCATTTTCAATTCACGAACCATGAAACGATAAGTCCGACCAATTTCTTTCCGGCCAGTTCTACTAGCTGTACTAATTTCATCTAATGTTCTTGGATTACCGCATTGTCTACATGCTGCATACAAACTTGCAGCAGCGACTCCTTCGATAGATCTGCCACGAATCAATCGAGCCTCTACAGCACGTTTGTAATTTACCGCTGCTGCTTCTCGAATAGATTTCGGGAGATTTAATCGGCTAGCCATTCTATCTAATTCGGCTAATGCCATTGCAAGGTTTCGTTCTGTTGCATTACTAACTCGGCTTCTCTTCTGCCATTTTCTCATTCGATAAAATTGGCTACGATAACGGCTGCTAATTGTTTTTCCAGAGTAATCTTTGTTCTGCCAATCAATATCAGTGGAAAGTCCCTTGTCATGAAGCATTACTGTCATCGGCGCACCTGTTCTAGCTCTCTGATCGCCTTGTTCAGGACTGAAAACACGCCATTCTGCCCCTTGGTCAATTACGTTGTCCTCTACAACCAAACCACACATAGCGCATACAATTTCACCCCTAGTTTCATCGCGATCTAGGTCGCGGCTTCCGCATTCTGGGCACTTTACGATGTCTTCTACTTGAGGGTCTGACATATTGATTATCTCCGAAGATATTATACGTTCGAATATTTCTATTTTATAAATCTTTGTTGTTAAAAATAATTCTTTATACTTCTTATTTTGTTATATTCTATGTTTGAAACTACGACCAAGGTAAAATAGAGCCAATATATGGTCAGAACGGTGTTGAACATGGCAGAGTCGTGGCCTCCTTCTTTTGTGCGATTGTCCGACAATGCCCGAGTTTTATTTTTGACCAAAGATCTTGAACTAATCAAAAAACAACTCTACGAGGGATTAGAATTACGAATGGAAGATTTATCTGTCGATGATTTATTGGATGATATCAATACAGATGTGATGACTCCAGCTTGGGTGTGTTTTGATCATGACCCGGCTATTATTGCAGAAAACGCATATGCAGGATTAATGCATGATGGTGAAAGGGTTTTCAAAGAACGGGCATTGAAAGATGGAGGGTTTGAAGTAATTGTTTCAGGCCATAGAAAGGGCACAGGATCGAGTCGGGAAACTGCACCACAATGTGAACGGTGGTCTGGAATTAGAGTTGTAATTGCTGCATCTTTTGCACCAATTCATGAACGAAATAATATCAATCTTGGACAATTAATGGGCAATCATGAAATGTTGATTAGATTACAGAAAGGAGAAGAAATTCCCCTCCGAGAATTTACAGATAAATATGATCCTGTGACAAAATTAATTTTAGAAAATGGTGGCATCTTACCATTTGCAAAAAAATTAGAAGAGGGGGCGGTAAATCTTCCACCTTTATCAACAACTGAAAAACCCATGACAATGGCAGAAAAAATAATTGCAAGGAAATTAATTGGGGTTGATGGGAAAAATTGCTTTGTTTCACCTGGCGATGCTGTCTTAGCAACCGTTGATGGAGGATACAGTCATGAATTTACAACAGCACAAGTTCATAATTTCTTGATGTCCGAATATGGTGAGAATTATTCATTACCAAATCCACCGAAATTTGCTGTTTTTGAGGATCATTTGCTATATGCAACTGGAGTTCCTCGTTTTGGACCGTTTGTGGAAAAAATACAAACTCTTCGAGATTTACAAGTTATTTTTCAACAACATACCGGTGTTAGAGATTATTCTGCGGTAAATGGGATTAGTCCAGGTATTTGTCATCAAGTTGCTCGTGAAGAGTTCATCGATGTTGGAGATTTCATACAAGCTACTGACAGTCATACTTGTATGGGGGGTGCATCAAATGCTCTTACATATGGAGTTGGGGCCACCGAATATGCAAATTTGGTTCACAATCAATTTGCCTTCGTTAAAGTTCCAGAAAGTATTCGATTCGAACTTGTGGGTGAATTAAATCCAGGATGTACTGCAAAAGATGTGATTCTTCACATTCTTTGGTACTATGCCAAACACTCTGATACATTGGACCGTTCTATGGAATTTGGGGGTCCTGGGCTTACATCTCTTTCAATGGATGAAAGGGCTACATTGTGTAATATGGCAACTGAATGTAGTGCAAAAACAGGGATTTGTGAACCTGATCAATTAACGATTGATTGGTTAATTGAAAGGAGAATTGGACTTACTGAAGAAGAAATCCAAGCGAATTTTGTATTGCCTGATGAAGGAGCGCACTATGATGGAGGTACGCATACAATTGATTTGAATAAAATACGACCAATGGTAGCGCATCCAGGCAATCCTGATGATGGAGTTCCGTCAGACCCTACCAATGGAGCCTATATTGACGAAATTGGTGATGTGAAAATCGATATTGCCTATGCGGGTTCATGCACTGCTGGAAAAGATGATGATTTTGCATATTATGCAATGGTAACTAAAGCCGCATTAGATGCTGGGCTAAAGGTGGCTGATGGGGTAGATTGCTATATCCAATTTGGATCTAAAACTGTCAAGGATCTATCTCAGCAAAAAGGATGGACTGACTTATTCGAATCTGCAGGAGTGAAATTAATTGATCCGGGTTGTGGAGCATGTATAGGTGCTGGGCCTGGTGTTTCAAATAATCCAGATCAAGTTTCTGTTTCAGCAATTAATCGAAATTTTCAGGGGCGATCTGGGCCTGGGAAATTATATCTTGCAAGCCCATTAACAGTAATGGCTAGTGCATTTACAGGAAAAATTACGGCTTGGCATCCAAATCTGTTTACAGGGGACTAGGGGTGAAAAATTGGGCCGACGAGAGCCTATGGCATTGTTATGGGAAAAGGCGCATGA
>DAQW01000046.1:3486-4725 GCA_002503045.1 Euryarchaeota archaeon UBA39
ACGAAACCGGAAGTAATTTGTCAACAAGTAATTGGTCTAAATTCAATCGATAAAGCCGGTTTTAAACGAATTATAGACAATTATCTAAATGCAAATCTTCCAGATTATGTAAAACGTGCAATTGATGAAGAACGTGCGTTAGAACAACACATTTTCGATTCAATTGATGAATTAATCGATAAGTTCCTAGTGGCTAGAATTTTTGAGTGGTTTCGATCGGGATTAGATTCTGAAGTTCCAGATACAGATAGGTGGTGGTGGGCAATTTCACTTTTTGTTGGGGTATGTCTTCAACGTCCAAAGGCTATCCTTGACGATGGTTTTCATCTGATCGAATCTATCGCATTGGGGTCACCCCCTGGACAATGGCAAACAAAAGCAAGAAAGGGTCCACATTTATTGGATTGGAATGGTCAAGATTTTGATGAGTCTATCGAAGTACATATCGATGGTGCAATAGCTGCTGCTTGGATTCTTGACATTGTAGATAGTAAAGAAATTTTGAGCAATAGATGGTGGCCAGAGATCATCAATCGTTCTCATCTATACATTCCTTTGAGAATGAAAGAACGGTTAAATTCCTCTATGGATAAGAAGGAATTTATCGATGTTCATCTACAATGTATTCCTCAACTTGTGATTCAAGATTTAGAATTTTCAAAGTCATTAATTGAAAAATTATTAGAAGATATTGACACCAAAAATTCGTCAAATTTAGTTTCTCTATCAGAAAGAATTTCATTTAATTCAATTGAGCTTTCTTTGCAACTAATTGATTTTGGTTTCAAGGCGGGGGGAGATGCAGCAGTCATTGCACAAGGTGCATTGAGTGCCATTGCAACTCACGACGAAGATGCATTTTTGAGTAGAGTTGAAATTGCTGCTAATCACACAGATTTACGGTCAAGGAGAAAATTTGTTCAAAGTGGTTTGAGGATTTTGATGCAAATTGATCCTGAAGATTCACGCTCAATTTTAACAAATTTATTAATTGAAAATGATGAGTTATCGAGAACTAGATTACGTCGTTTTGCAATTGAGATGTGTGAGAGAAATCCAAAATGTCAAAATCTCATTATTGAGAAATTACAAGAAAATAAACTTGAAACTGATTGGTTGATTTGATTACGAACAACCTGTAGTTTCACCACATTCATTGCATTTCAAACAAGTCCCATTTCGAACCATTTGACTACTTCCACAAGTTGAACAAATATCTCCAGTGAATCCCATAGCACG
>DAQW01000046.1:5107-6845 GCA_002503045.1 Euryarchaeota archaeon UBA39
TGTCGTCATATACTTCAACTGGTGAATCCATGATTTCAGAGTCTACCATATCAATATCAAGAGTTGTTTGAATATTACGTTGATGACCTATATTTCTAGCGACTCCGTCAGGGGTGTGTTCTGGACGACTAATGGATGTTGAATCAAGATCTTCGGCTGAAACATGTGCTAAATCATCACGATTCAGATGGCTGATTGCTAATTCTCGGAAAATATAGTCAACAATAGATGTAGCCATCTTGACCCGGCCTGAACCTCCTGATACCATTCCACTAGGCTCAAACTTCTGGAAAGTAAATGACTTCACAAATGCATCCAATGGTACTCCATATTGAAGACCTATAGAAACAGCAATTGCAAACTGGTTGAGAAGTGATCTCCATGCTGCCCCTTCTTTGGATGTTGTAATCATAATCTCTCCTAAGCGACGGTCTTCGTAAAGGCTAGATGAAAGATAAACTGTATGTCCCCCCACTCTAGCTTTCATTGTCTTAGATTCTCTAACATCAGGAAGTGGTCTACGTGTAGCAATGTAATTGTTGACGTATGCATTTGCTAATGGCTTAGCCTGTTCAGCAGGTAATGGAAGGGCTTCAACAACCTGTTGAACTGCCTTTTCGGTAGTCAATGTTGTAGAATCATTGATTTCTTCTTTATCCAAGGTTGATGTATCAACTAACTTATTCATCAATGGTTGAGATAATTTACTTTGGTCTCTGTAAACTGCTGTTGCCTTATTCATTGTAGTATGAGATAAATTGTAAACCTCACGAATGTCATCAATGGTGGCAGATGATGGTAGATTTACTGTCTTTGAAATAGCTCCCGAAATAAATGGTTGCGCAGCCGCCATCATTCTGACATGAGCCGGCCACGCAATAGATCGTTCTCCATATTTACCACAAGGAGTAGCGCAATCAAATACGGCTAGATGTTCCTCTTCCAAATGTGGGGCTCCCTCAATTGTCATGCGACCAAAGACGTAATCATTAGCCAAATCAATTTCAGATGGAGAAAACCCAATGTGTTTCAATACATCAAAGAATGGGTTGTCGAGTTGTGTTTGATTCAAACCAAGTACATCTGTACAGAAATCGGTACCTAACGTATTGATATTGAAAGCACCACGAATATCATAAGCAGCACCAATTGAATCTTCAATCATTGCAAATTCTGCTTCTCCAAATCCTGCCTTCATCAAACGCTCACGGGTAATACTTGTACAACCTTCGATGCTTTTGCTTCCCATTACATAGGATTCAATTTCATCAATTTGATTAGCATCATAACCAAGTTCTGTCAATGCTAACTTCACACCGTTATTGATAATCTTCAACATACCTCCACCTGCAAGAGATTTGAATTGAACCAACGAAAATGATGGTTCGACACCTGTAGTGTCACAATTCATCACAAGACCAATTGTTCCAGTGGGTGCAATTACTGTTGTTTGAGCATTTCTAAATCCAAACTCTGTTCCCAAATTAAGTGCACGATCCCATGATTCTCTTGCAGCATCCAATAAATCATCAGGACATAATGTGCTATCTATTCCCAATGGTTTTACAGAAAGTCCTTCATATTCCTTTGATTCTACATCATATGCAGCTCGACGGTGATTTTGAATTACACGAAGCATGTGTTCTTTGTTCTCTTCATATCTCTCAAAGGGACCTAGGAAGCCTGCCATTTCTGCGCTTGTAGCATAAGATTCTCCACACATTATAGCAGTTAATGC
>DAQW01000046.1:7223-9345 GCA_002503045.1 Euryarchaeota archaeon UBA39
AGATCCTAAATTACAATACCCCAATCCTAGTGTTCTATATTCGTAGGATTTTTGGGCAATTTCTTCACTAGGGAATTGAGCCATCAAAACTGAAATTTCTAATGTTGCTGTCCAAAGACGTACGCTGTGTTGGAAATCTTCAATTTGAAATGTTCTTGTATCAGCATTATAATATTCTAAGAGGTTGATACTAGCTAAGTTACATGCAGTATCATCGAGGAACATATACTCTGAACATGGATTTGAGCCGTTAATTCTTCCACCCTCTGGACATGTGTGCCATTCATTGATAGTGCTGTCATACTGTACACCTGGGTCAGCACAAGCCCATGCTGTGTAAGCAACCTGATCCCAAAGATCTCTTGCTGGAAGAGTCTTGCAAGGCTCTGGATCTCTGCCTTCTTTTTCTGCAGATGTTAATTCAGTACGCCAAAATAAGTTCCAATCAGCACCTGATTCGACTGCATCCATGAATTTATTTGGAACGCGAACAGAATTGTTACTATTTTGGCCGGAGACAGTAAGGTAAGCTTCTCCTTGCCAATCAGAATCAAAAACTTCGAAATCAACAGAACGCCAACCTTGTTCACCGAGATCCATAATTCTCTTAATATGTGGTTCGGGCACTCCGTTTCGTACTGCATCAACAATAGCTGATTTCAATTTCGGATTTGTGTCCATATCTGAGGCAGCAATATCTGATTCTTCAGTCCACATTGCCGACATTATTTCTTTTGCGTGTTTTTGTAATAATTGACTACCAATAATCAAAGAAGATACTTTTTCTTCCTCTGAGGCTTTCCAGTTAATGTATTCTTCAATATCTGGGTGGTCCAAATCTAATGTAACCATTTTTGCTGCACGTCGAGTTGTTCCACCTGACTTAATTGCACCTGCTGCACGATCTCCAATTTTCAAAAATGACAAGAGGCCGCTAGAACGTCCTCCGCCAGAAAGTGGTTCATCCTTACCTCTAATCTGACTAAAGTTGGAACCTGTGCCTGAGCCGAATTTAAAGAGAAGTGCTTCTCTTTCCCATAGGCCCATAATGGATTCACTTCCACCAACAAGTGAATCGCTAACAGATTGAATAAAGCATGCATGGGGTTGAGGGTGTTCATAAGAATTTGAAGACTGTTTCATCATTCCAGTATCTGGATCTACATACATATGTCCTTGTGGATTGCCTTCTATTCCGTATGCCCAATGAAGTCCTGTATTGAACCATTGGGGGCTATTTGGAGCTGAACGCTGGCTGGCAATCATAAAGCACATTTCATCATAATATGACCTTGCATCTTCTTCAGAAGCAAAATAACCATACTTCCAACCCCAATATGTCCATGTTCCTGCTAATCGGCGGAACATTTGGCGGAAATCAGTTTCAGCAATATATCGTTCAGAGGCTTCTAAATTCTGTAATTTTTCTTCATCGGGTGCTGAACGTTGAAGCCATGTAGGAACTCCTTCTTCGGGGACCGGTCTAAGTGCTGCTGGAACGCCTGCCTTTCTGAGATATTTTTGGGCTGCAACTGTCCCTGGAACGCCCTCAAATCCACTAGGAAAACATACATCAATCATGTCATGAGCTACAGTCCCATCCATGTTACGAATTTCTAAATTTGTGGTAATCCATTCAAAGGTTTCAAAGGGATCGTTTCCAGATGTAGTAAATCTACGGCTAATCGTCATACCACTAGTTCCATCATTGCTGTTATTCATAGTAGTCTGCATTCTTAACCCTCCTTTGCACCTAATTGACATTGTACACACTTCATATTCGCGTGGGAATCTGTTGGCTCAATCGAGGGTTATTGAATGTTGATGGGGTGAACTGGATGAAATTAGGAAACTTTGGACTTTTCAGTGGTTGTCAAA
Organism: Euryarchaeota archaeon UBA39; assembly: GCA_002503045.1. Lineage (GTDB taxonomy): Archaea > Thermoplasmatota > Poseidoniia > Poseidoniales > Thalassarchaeaceae > MGIIb-N2. The sequence goes on from DAQW01000046.1 coordinate 9,102, forward strand.
ATATAATAAAATTATATGTGTGTATTGATTTTCGTTATTTTGATATTTACTGGTGAAAATATACTACATTTTCAAAAACTTCTGCGGGATGGATTGAACAACCTCTACCTCGTCCAACCAATTATGAATGACGATGAAGACGAGTACAGTGTCCCAAATAGTGGGCTAGAAATGGGCGACTCAATAAATTCGGAAACACATGATGATGTTGACCCATTCGAAGAATTGGGCATTGGATCGAGAA
>DAQW01000127.1:0-129 GCA_002503045.1 Euryarchaeota archaeon UBA39
AATCGGGAACCTTACGTCTGAAACGGAAATAGATTTACTCTCCATTGCAGATTCAATAATTGAATCATCTTTCTGAGAAACAGTAGAGGTTATGCCTCTAACCTTCTCATCGCTGCCATCCTCATTATG
>DAQW01000127.1:456-1047 GCA_002503045.1 Euryarchaeota archaeon UBA39
TCTTGATCTTTGATTGCATCCTCTTTATTGTCACTAATGCTAGTTACTGAAGCCTGATTTTCTGGTTCTTCATTTACAGATTCAGCAGTAACGATAGAATCGAGTGAGGCAATACCTAAGACATTTACAGGATCTATGTGTCCCTCTCTTTCTTCCTTTACTGAACCCATGCCCAATCCTCCTCGGGCAGAATACATGATTCCTTGAGCAATCATTGTCATCGCTGCTAAGAACAAAGCAACGATCCCGAATAATTCTCCCAATTCAAATCCAGTAAATATGATTCCTACAGGTAGGCCAAATAGACTCATCAATCTTCGCCATCCATCATTCCTATTGAATCCAAGAACAAGATGGTGTCCAAATACCGCAACCATTGCAAAACCGGATAATGCTGATAAGTCATCTCCCTGGAAAACATACTGGCCATCAACAAATAATAGAACGCCTGAAAGTGCATATATTGTTCCAATTGTACCTGTTGCCCAACCAGTGTCTGAATCTCCAACTTCATCTTCAAAAATATATGACTTGTATAACTGATATAGTCCAGATAATACAAGAATAAGAGAACCTAAATGCTCCCAAGAT
>DAQW01000127.1:1402-11691 GCA_002503045.1 Euryarchaeota archaeon UBA39
TCAAATAATTCAATCGAAAAGAAAGTCATTGGCAATACCCATATCCTAAGACCAATGACAGACCTATGGCGGTACAAATCGTATGCTAAAACTGACATCATGAAAACTCGAATTGCAGGCAATGAGTCATACATTTCTTCTGTTGGGAACAGAATAAATGCAGAATATCCAAGCACTCGATTGTATATTCCAAATGATGAGAAGCTTGATGGATTTTCACCTAAATTGAAATCACCCTCTATTTGGTTTCGATTATTATCTCTCCAATTATGTAAATCACCTCTAACATAAACAATGTATTGAACAAACGCTACAAGTCCAAAGGTCATCAACGACGCAGTAAACGGATCTACAGTAGTAAGTTCATTTTCAACTGACATTTCCATTATGCAAAATGCAGACCACATCGCAGCAAATGGATTGAACCAAAACCAACCCAAATAACCACTTCTTAATGCTACTAATGTACAAAATATAGTTAGAAGTGGAGGGACATAACGTCCATCAGGAACGATCACTGCAATAATTACAAGTGTCCAGAATATTGGGAGATAAGGAGTATATTCAAACTTAGGTTTTGTAATTGATCGATGTCGAAGAACTGAAATTACGCATGTTATTGCTAATAATATTGCAGTCCATCTTGGTAACACACCATCGCCAAGAAGATTAGACATATCTCCAATATATGGGATTGATTCTAAAATCCCCCATACTAAATTGTGATTTTGATAATCAGAAGTAGAAACTACTCCAATCAATAAAATAACTGGCGCAATTAAAATCTGAATTAGTCCATGTTCGTACCTAATGCTCCGATCTGCAACGACCAACAAAACTGTGAGGGCCCATAATCCTCCTGAAATATCGAAAATAGAAGCAATAAGAACAATGAGAAGTACTGCGCTGTCTGTTTGTCTTTCCTCTAGAGTTGCGGTCCCTGTCGCCTGATATCTGAAACTAATCGCCAAGAGACAGGAAATTAAAGCAACCTCTCGAATTATTGCTCCTGTAAGATCGGGTTGATCATTTATTCCTGTAAGGAATAATAGTGTTAGACCTCCCAAAGCAGCCATCATTCGGCTATACGGTGTCGCAGTCTTGAACGCCCCTGCTTCATGTGCTCCCAAAGCAACAGTGGCAATGAACAAAAACAATCGAATCCCTCCAATTGGAAGATTTACCGAATCGGCGACTGTACTTTCAGAAAGTCCAACAAATTGAGCAAGTAATAACAATAGGAAAACGGCACCTAAGGAAACTCTAGTCCCAGGATCAGCAGACCAAGTTCCATTTACATCCCATCTCTCTTTTTCTCTTATTGGGAAACAAATAATGTGAATCGCTAGTGCAGAAAGTGGTAAAATAAACAGCACATATGGATTAGAGGTCCCATCTGAACCTACAGACGCAGGGCCAGAGGAAAATGATGCAAGTAGAATTGCAAGAATTGGAAGCAATAATTCCCAAGTTGGAACATTTTCTTCATTAGAAGCCGCTCGAACTCGAAGATATAGTGCAGTAAGAGCTGCTGCAATGACCATAGAAGAAAAGATAGGGTCCGCATCTACCATGACTGCCGGAGATAAAGAGCCAACTACTGCTAATCCACCTAAGATAATTGGATTGAAACGACCTTCGGATGTTTGCCAAATGGCTAGAACTATCAATATTGGAAATAACCCATAGAGAAGCAAGTCTCCTGCTTCAACAGATCCAAACAAGATATCTGTAGAATTTCCACCAATTAATGAGCCGAACCACCAAGCGGCGGTCAATGCAATAAATGTCCCAATTACTACCCAATCTCTAGCGTGTTCCCTAGTAGCGAGATAAACGAATGCCAAGATCCCAACCATCCATGCAATGGCAGATCCTTCCCCCTGCAACATAGCTATTGCCAATGCTAAACCAATCGGCATAGCTGGTGTTCTTTGCATATATGTGGAACCAAACCAACCAACTAGAAGAGAGGCCCATAGTACAAATGATAAATCAAATGGAGTATCAGAAATGGCTACGCCGCCAAAGATGAATGGTTCGCCTGCTGAAATAAACTGAGCAAGTAAAATAGCACCCACTACGAAACCAGAACTATTCTCTATCATTTTCCTATCAAGGGATTTGTCCATTGCAGTTATTCCAGTAATAATCACAAAGGGAACAAGTAAGCCAATTTCATCCAAAAGTAACGGGAAAAGTGTTGCAGCACCCGCAGAAATCAGAAAGAGAGGTGCCCTATCAAGACGGAGTGAGATAATCATCGGTGATGTAAGAAGAATAATGTAGGCTAACGTAGTCCACATTCCTAAACCATATGCCGTCCAATCCTCCCAAATACTCATCACACTTAGAGCCATACAAATAGGTGCCAATATCAATACTGTACGAACAGTGTTTCCTAATCCATGTCTTTCTGTTTGCCACACGCCCAAAGCTACTGCAGATAATACTGAAAGCGCCTGGACAAGCGTCATCCAATCAGGAATCCAATCGACCACTCCAGGACCGATATCAGGTGAAATAAATTGATTTTCTTGAACCAAAAACCAAATCCCAAATCGGCTCAACCATACCATTGATAATGTTCCAAAAACTACTGCTGTACCTCCAAGATAATCAGGAAAAACACCCTCAATGACGGGTACTTTTTCTTTCTTCATTAATTCAAGATAAACAATCACTCCCAGTGAACATGCCCCAAGTAAACACCCCAGTAATAGGTAGGCATAATCAGAATCCACTTGAACTGTGGTCACATAAAATACTGCAGCAGCAAGCAAAACGCTTCCACCAATAATTGATGCTAACATTCCCATTTTCGCTGCATCCATCTCTGATGAACTCAAAACAGTAGTTGGGAGAGATGCACTTTGGTCAGACATATTACCTGTTCAATTTCGTTAGATATAATTGATATGCCGAATAATGAAAATAAATCAGTAATATCGATTCATTCCATCTTTCTCAGAACAATAAAGCCCGAATGCTCAAAGATGTGGTTGCCTTCGACGAGGGTACATGTCATCTCACATCCATATTCCGATGGTCCCTTCGGACCCAATGGAAACATGGACTGGCACTGTAAATGGAAAGACTGAGACCCATTTAGCACATGGACATTCGATACTCCTAGATGTTCTAAGAGATAAAATAGGAACCTTAGGGGTAAAGAGAGGATGTGATATGGGCACATGTGGATGTTGTGCTGTTTTGGTAGACGGGGTACCAAAATTATCCTGTTTAACTCTAGCATTTGAAGCAGAAGGAAAGGAAATAACAACAGTGGAAGGATTGGCAGATGGACACCATCTACATCCAATCCAACAATGCTTTGCGGATCATGGAGGAAGCCAATGTGGATTCTGTACACCCGGTTTCCTTGTAGTAAGTGCAGCACTCCTAGAGAATAATCAGGACCCAAGTGAATCAGAAATTAAAGATGCTATAGAAGGGAATCTTTGCCGATGCACTGGATATCAACAAATTGTCACATCTGTAATGGAAGCAGGGAAAATGCTTCGAGAAGGAATCAGTGGAGATGACCGAACAGAACCTGCTTCTGACCCGCATCCAATTGGACCAGATGAACCCTCATTACCACCTGGAGATGCGAGGTGAATTCATGGGAAAGGGATATCGACAGGCCCCTGGGAAAGGAAAAGGGAAAAGTCGTACTGATGGAAAAAGGATTGCAGGGAAACAAGATTTTGGAGTACCTGGAAGTGGGGGTTCAGACCCATACAGCAACCTACAAGATATCGATAGAATCCCTGCAAGTCAAGGTGGGCAACTCAAACAACCAAGAGGACCGCATGTCCATGACCCTCACATAACGGGCCAGACTATTGGAAAATCGACACCGCTTGTTGATTCTAGATGGAAAGTAACAGGACAAGCAGAATATGGAGACGATATTCGATTACCGAATGAATTATTTGGAAAAATTTTGAGGTCGCCTCACCATTACGCTCGAATAATTTCTATCGATACATCTGCTGCAGAAAAACTTCCTGGGGTCAAGGCTGTAGCCACTGGAATGGACTCAGTGAATCGATTTGGCGTCCTCCCCGTGACCAAAGATGAACATGCAATGGCACAAGAAAAGGTCCGGCATGTAGGTGATTTAGTTGCATGTGTAGCTGCAGATTCAGAAGAAGCAGCCATAGAAGCATTGTCCCTAATTGAGGTTGATTACGAAGTCTTAGAAGCAATTCATGATATGGAAGATGGGCTCCTAGATAGCAAAGACCCAATTCATGATAGGGGCAAGTACCATATTGGGGATTCAAATGTTCAGAAACGTGTTTTCCAACAATTTGGACATACAGATGCAATGAGAGAAGCAAAATTCCAATCAAAATCTGATTGGTCATTTGCAGGATTACATCATGGATTTACTGAACCACATGCAGTGGTAGCTCATTGGGATCCGAATGGGAGGTTGCAATTGTATACTCCTCAACAAGTACCCCACTATGTCCATCGAGCATTATCTTCAGTTCTAGATGTACCAATGCATCAAATCAATGTAATCCGAACTTTTGTTGGTGGAGGATTTGGAGGTAAATCCGACCCATTTCCACATGAAATGTGTGCAGCAATACTTTCTCGAAAAAGTGGAAGGCCTGTAAGAATCAATTTCGATAGAGAAGAAGTATATTGGATAAATAGGGGAAGGCACCCAAGTCGTATTCAAATGGAAGTATTTACTGATGAGGAAGGAAGAATAGCAGGTATAGAAACTGATGCACTTATTGATGGTGGCGGATTTGCTTCTTTTGGACATGTAACTACCTACTACAACGGAGTTCTCCATACATCCCCATACGAAATAGGGGGATTCCACTATACTGGTGCCCGAGTTTGGACAAACAAACCTGCCAGTGGAGCAATGAGGGGGCATGGAGCAGTAAACTCTCGATGTGCAGTAGAGGTTGCAATAGATGACGTATGTGAACAGATGGGAGTAGACCCCATGACATTTCGACTAGCAAATCTTTTACCACCCCATAGTAGGACAATTACGGGATTCAGAATAACAAGTACTGGAATGAGAGAATGTCTCGATGAAGTAAGAAAACAATCAGGGTGGGACGATAAATTCCGAAAACTACCCTTTGGGAGAGGAATTGGAGTAGGGTGTGGCTTCTTCATTTCTGGCTCTGGCCTTCCAATCCATTGGGATCCAGAGAACTTTCCTCATGCAACTGTACACTTACAATGTGATATGGATGGAGGCGTTACAGTACATACTGGAGCCGCAGATATTGGACAGGGTAGCGATACCGCGGTTGCACAAGCTGTTTCCGAAGTATTGGCTTTACCATTAGATATGATCAGAATACGGAGCAAAGAAAGTGACACTGCTCCCGTTGATCTAGGATCATATTCTTCACGCGTTACTTTCATGAATTGCAATGCAGCAATTAGAGCAGCAATAGAGATGCGAGATAAAGTCCTAAAGGCAGCCTGGGAAATCACTGGATATCATCCAGATTCATTGGTTCTCGGAGATAGAAGAATATACTACAAAAGGGACCCAGCAATTGGAATATCATGGCTAGAAGCAGTGCATAAAGCTCAAGCAGATACTGGTTCATTGATTGCTTCTGGAGCATATCGTACTCCACCAATGGGAGGCATACACAAAGGAGCTGCTGCTGGTTTAGCGCCTGCATATTCATTCTCTGCATATGTTGCAGAAGTAGAAGTAGACCCAGAAACTGGATTTGTTAAAATTATCAAGGCATGGGCTGCTCATGATTGTGGAAAAGCACTCAATCCTCTTGCTGTTGAAGGGCAAATCATTGGTTCATGTCATATGGGCATGGGACAAGTACTTTCAGAAGAAATGAGATATGGAAGAACAGGCCATTTACTGAATCCCGACTTATTGGATTACAAAATAATGAGTGTGCATGAAATGCCTGAAGTTGTCCCTATAATTGTAGAATCAAATGATCCAGAAGGTCCTTTCGGAGCAAAAGAAGCAGGTGAAGGACCGCTTCTACCGATTTTACCTGCTGTAGTTAACGCAATCTATGATGCAATTGGAGTTAGAATCAATGAACTTCCCGTTTCGCCGGATCGGCTTCACTCAAGAATAGAGAAAAAATGTAGGAAAATGAAAATCGATGACCCTATGGATTTACCCAATCCAACATTTGAACCATCACCACTTCAACAGAAATTATCCAATCGTGCAGAAGAGCATGCAAATAGGGATCTTCAACGTGATTTACTCAAAGATCGAAGTGCATATGTGAATGGAGTCCTTTTTGGATTTGACCCAGACCTCCCGTTGCATGAACAATCAGAAGGCTGGAGAGAATCTGTAACACCAACACCTGAAGATTTAGCAGATGACTCAAAGAGAGCAGCAAGAGCATGGAATCATGTTGAACGGAGATACAGGGAGGAGAATGCATGAAGACTCCTCCATTCAAATTTCATCGGCCTAAATCCATCGAAGAAGCTGTATCTATTGCTTCTGAACTCAAAAATAATCAAGAAACATTTGATTGGGTATCAGGTGGAACTGACCTTTTACCAAATTACAAATGGCATATCAATCCAAAGAAACATGTAATTTCATTAGCGAATATTACCGAAATGAGGCGTCACGAAGCACACCACATAGGTGCGATGGTAAGTCTTCATGAATTGGAACATGGCCCCACTCATTCACTAATCAGAAGGGCAGCAGGAACCATAGCCAGTACACTTATTCGACGATCAGGCACAGTAGGAGGAAATCTATGTCTAGATACCAGATGTTTCTGGTTTAATCAGACTGAAGATTGGCGACGGTCGATTGATTGGTGCCACAAATGTGATTGTGACACTGATGCAGACTGTAGGGTAATCCCTAACCAAAATACTCTCTGCGTAGCAACATACCAAGGCGACCTTGCTCCTTGCCTGATGGTTTTAGGTGCAAAAATACATCTTGCAGGACCAGAAGGACAGAGAACAATGAACTTAGATGAATTCTACGAATTAGATGGAATGAAAAGAAATGTTTTGGAAAAAGGAGAGTTTGTTACCCATATCACCTTGCCTCTTGAATCCGACCAGTTACAAGGAGACTATCAGAAACTTCGCCTTAGAGAATCATGGGATTTTCCTGAAGCAGGAGTTGCAGCATCTTGGAAAAGAAATGGAAATAAAATAGAATTGTTAAACGTTGCAACTACAGCTTGCGAATCAATTCCTCGTCTTCATTCAGAAGAAGCAACTGAAGCATTGAATGGATGGAATGGAGAAGAGAGCGCAAAGAAGCTTGCTGAAGTTATACGTAAAACGGTAAAGCCAGTCAACAATACATATTTCCCTCCAGCTTATCGGAGGAAAATGCTCAGAGTTCTAACAAAAAGAGCATTGGCTGGCTCATGGAGTGATGATTAATGAGAAATTTACTGACGCATCTGGTTATTCTTTCTCTCATACTTACCATAACACCTATGGCAACTCAAAGCCAAGCTGTAGGGGGTTGGGAATTTGAATTTGTAGAAGAAGACGAATTTATCTATAATATTCCCTCTTCAGAAGATGGAGAAATTGTTGTAGAATTTGAAATTACTAATTCTTATCTGGTAGAAATAGAAGTAGAAATTTCTGTAGAGACGCCACCATTCAATGGTGAAATGTTAGGAGATGATCCTTTGACAATTTCAGTTCCAGCAGGTGAATCGAAAACTGATGATTTCAAAATTGGGAATATTGACCTTTTCCAAGTTAATTCGCCAGGAGGGAAAGAAGAAGAATTCAGGGCCCTTGCTACTCTCAAAAGCATTGGAGGAGTTGATGTATCGATGGCAAATGATTGGAAAGACGATCGTGGAAAGGCAAAAATGCCAAGAATTTATGATTTGAGAATTGGAGAAACCACACAGAACCTTGAATTCAACCCAGATATAGAAACATCATTCTCGGTAGAAATTACAAATCATGGAAATCTTGATGATCAAATTGGTAAAGCCGAAGTTTCGGATGATTGCTCACTAATGACAGTAAGTATTGGAGATGATTCTGAACTAACAAAAATCATGAAACCTCAAATCACATCTTCCACCGATTCTGCTAGCATTCAGGTTACAATACAAATTTCAGCAGCTCACCCTTCAAGAAATTGTGATATCGATTTAAGGATTTCATCAGGTGGTTCAGGTGAAGGCGATGGAATTGTTTGGACTGATTCGTCATTCAGAGTAACAATCAAAGAAGGTGAGGAACCTCCTCCATCAGATGATTCTGATAATGATGGACCGATAAATGAGCCAGTTGTAATAGAACAGAATTTACCTTCTGCCGGACTTTCAATCATTTTTACATCATTTTTATTAGCAATTATTGCATACAGAAGAGAATGAGGGAAAAAAGCCCAATTTGAGACCAGTTTGATGATTTTACCTCAATCGATATTGGACAACATATATGCGTGGCATTGGTTTGGAAGAAGCAGGCGTACCGAGAAAGACGCCCAAGGACAGGGATGAAAATGGCAGTTGGAGATGAAGGAAGTCGCTTCAACACAGTTATTGCAATTGCTCTAATCACAACATTACTCATGGTACTTCTACTTCCAATGGCTTTTGCTGCAGGTAAGGAAACATCCTATAGTGCATATGAAGACTCATCGGATGCTTCACAATTATCAGACGTACGTACTACCTTAGGCCCCAGAGGTGCACAAATAGGGGATGATGTAGAAAGTCAAGGTTATAACATTGCCAACACAATCTCTACCCCAATGCTGGTGAACGATTGGAAAAAACCTCATCTTACAATGCTACTAGTTGTTGGCCCTGAAAAGCCAATTGATGAAACTGAAGCTCAAGCAATCTTTGATTTTGTAACAAAAGAAGGAGGGAAAGTAGTAGTTGCCGCAGATAACTCAAATGCAAATACACTTGCAGGAATGTTTGGATTAACCTACTACGATGCACCGTTATATGACAGTCAACACATGTATGGAATCATCAACGAAGATGGTGATGAATTTATGCATCCTACCAACGTATGGGGGCTACATAGCATCAACAAGGATGAATCTGAGATGCAAGATAGTGAAAAGAGCACAGGATGTTCGGATCAAATGGTAGAGAACAAAATCCTAGATTCTTGCCGTATGCCAATGATGTTTAGGCAGCCAACTGGAATTAAAGTAGGAGCACTAGAAACTGATGACCCTCAATCTTCAGATTATATCCAACGTGATGTGAATGTACTATCTTATGCATCTAAGGCCGCATTTATCGACATTGCAGGAGATGGAAAAGAAGGAACCGTCCAGAATGATGCTCCTGGAGATATTGCCTTGACTGTAAGAATCGACTATCCTGGAATTGTAACTTCTGATCTTCTTCGAGGATCAGCAGGAGATTCTGATTCAGGTATTGGTGATTTGACCGTGACTGGAAGTATTGTCTTCGTCGCTGATGATGAAGTATTCGCCAACCAATATTGGACTCTTTCTCGTGCAATGGAAGCAGGTTTATCTGACGATTGTACTGGGCAAACATGCTGGCAGAATGAGTTGACAGGTGGCGATTTCTGGCAAGGAAATCATGCTTTCTTCCACGCACTAATTTGGGACATGATGGAACTAGACAATAACGAACTAGCAAATACTGTAAAAAATCAAAGAGACAATTTCAACATTGTTTTTGATGAAAGTCGCCACGTTACTGGAGTTGCATCCCAACCATTCATCGAAACAATCAGTACAATTGTATTACTAACATCAGATGATTTCTTGAAATGGTTGATAATCCTAAATCTAGGATTGCTGCTATTAGTTTCAATAATGGTAGTTCCTGAGAAAGCGAATTGGAGACACGTGTTTGACCTCACTAGATTTAGAGAACGACCTACAAAACTTGATTCAGCCCAATATCGTCAACGCGTACAGAAGGCTCTTTTCGCAAAAATAAGAGTATTCTATGATCTTACACGTGATCAAATGGCTCTCAAAACTCCAGCAGAGGTTCAACAAATGATTGGAGACCCCAGATTAGTGGAACTGGCTTACAGTACCACACGTACATATTCCCCACAGGAACTTCGTGAGTTACTCACGAGTATTCGCAAGTGGGGGAAGAAGTGAAAACCCCAAAGGATAGTGAACAGAACATGGCAGCCCCACCTCCACCACCAAATGCACCTGGCGCACCAGCGCCCCCAGCCGCCCCAGCAGCCCCTGCGCCCCCCGTTCCGACGGCTCCCGCACCTGCTCCAGCACCTGCTCCAGCACCTGCTCCAGCACCTGCAGCACCTGCTCCAGC
>DAQW01000127.1:12016-21053 GCA_002503045.1 Euryarchaeota archaeon UBA39
CAGCACCTGCTCCAGCCGCTCCTCGGCATCAGAGTAGTCCAGAAGTACGAGAGCGCTTACAGGCAGTAGGACAGATTTCTCAAGCTATTTCTGCTGAAGTTCAGAAAGTAATTATCGGTAAATCTCACGTTATTGACAACGTTATGGTCAATATTCTATCTAACGGTAACCTGCTTTTCGAAGATTATCCAGGTCTTGCAAAGACTTTGATGACAAATACCTTCGCAGATGCTCTAGGTTGTGACTTCAAGCGTGTACAATTTACACCTGACCTACTTCCAGCAGATATTACAGGAACAAACATTTACGACGCAAAGAAAGGAGAATTTACTTTCAAGCCCGGACCTATTTTCTGTAATCTTCTACTTTCTGACGAGATTAACCGTGCTCCTCCAAAGACACAAGCAGCTCTATTAGAAGCAATGCAAGAGAAGCAAGTTACTATTGGAACTGTAACACATAAACTTCCAGCACCGTTCCTAACGATGGCAACTCAGAACCCTGTAGAACAGGAAGGAACTTACCCTCTACCAGAAGCACAACTTGATCGTTTCATGTTCAAGATGAGTGTAGGATACCCAGATAGAGCAGATGAAGATGAAATCCTAGCTCGACGTATCACAAGAAAGAAGGATGCAGTAGATGTTGATGTCATTACTGACCCTGCTAGAGTCGTCGCAATGCAACAGGCTTGTGAAGACGTGTATGTTGATCCAGCAGTTAGAATGTACATGGTAGAAATTGTCTCGCGAACTCGTGAAGATCCTCGTGTACTCGTTGGTTCTTCTCCTCGTGGTTCCCAAGCTCTTCTCAAGACTTCCAGAGCTGCTGCCGCTCTTCGCGGTCGTGACTTTGTAACACCTGATGAAGTAAAGGCAGTTGCACCAATTGCAATTTCCCACAGACTAATCCTAAAGCCCGAACACCAGATTAAGGGACTCGAAACTCAAGAGGTTGTATCAGATATCCTCCGACAAGTTCCAGTCCCAACTGTCTGATTTTACTCGGAGTAAATTTGAGTAGGTGTTCTCATGGCATGGAGTAGGAAGTCTGCGATGTTCGCGTCGTTGGCAGCCGCTCTATACCTATTGGGTCTAGTTTTAAGAAATCAACAATTAGTGACTGTTGCAGTTGTATTCCTATCATTCCTAACTTATGCTGCTTTCAGAACTTCACATGCAGATGTATCTGCATCAGGAAGAAGATTGGAAGATCAGGAATTTGACGAAGGTGCAGAGTTTAGAAATCTAAATGCAATGAGGCAACTTTCTCAAGCACGTGTTTTCGAAGATAGCGATATCGACGTCACACTTCGAATCCAGAATCTTTCGAACCTATCACGAATCTTGGAGGTAAGAGATAGTGTGCCTGAAGTAATGAGAGTAAAGAAAGGTGCAAATTATGCATTGATGGAACTAGGAGGGAGAAGAGAAACTGAACTCAAGTATTCTCTAGAATGTCCTCTTAGAGGATTTTACACAGTTGGACCAGTTGCTGTTCGTGTTCAGGATACTTTTGGCCTATTCCATCGAGAGAAAGAAATCCACCTTTACGATGATTTCCTAGTATTTCCAAAGATGGAAGATGTCAAAGATGCATTTGTGAAAAGTAAGGTTCCTAAAATTTTCACTGGAGCAGTTAACATTAGACAGCCGGGTGAGGGTTCAAACTTCTACAATCTTCGAGAATATGTGCCAGGAGACCCAATGAGAAAGGTGAATTGGAAAGCATTTGCACGCTCTGGAAAAATGATGGTTAATGATTTCGAAAGAGATGCTGTCAGTGATATTATCTTGATTATTGATAGTCGAAATGTCGCAGAGACTGGCCCAGTAAGTAGGAATTCATTGGTTTACAGTACTAGAGCTGCTGCTAGTTTAGCTCAATACTTCCTATCCCGTAGAGATTCAGTAGGTTTGGTAATTTATGGCGATGAAATTGTTAGTGTCGACAGAGACACGGGTAAAAAGCAACTGTATATTCTTCTTACCAAACTTGCTGGTGCAATGGCTAGAGGAAATACACCTCTAAAAGTGGTAACAAATCGAATTATGCCTCATATCAACAAGGGTAGTCCGATTATTATCCTCAGCCCATTGGAAGATGACCCTACGGTTGTCGACGCTGTACGAGATTTCCGTGCAAGAGAGTTCGATGTGACTCTTCTTTCACCTAGTAGTCTTGAATTTGAGTTTGATGCAAGACGTCTTGATCGAACTGGCTACGAAGTTCTCAAGACTGAGCGTGATATTTTGATTAGTGAACTGCGTGGCCTTGGGGCTAACGTAATGGATTGGGAGCCCGATATGCTTCTATCCACTGCATTGGCAGGAGCAAGAGGATTCTAGGAGGTGGATAAATGACTGTAAGTAGTGATACATCACACCTTTATGATGGTAAAACTGTTCGTTCAGGGGCACCTAGTAGAAAGAAGGCTGCAGGAAAAATTACTTCATCGACAGAAATACCAAAGGATGCAATTCCAGAGGTTACTATCCCCTCATTTGTAGAAAGTCTGTTCGGAGGACCTCTGGTTCCTAAAATGAAATTTCTACCTGCTGCTAAAAATGTACAAAATTTACAATTTGCAAGTGCAGGTGCGATGGTAGTTCTAGCAGTATTGACATACATCGTCACACCTCAAGTCGGCACCCCTTGGTTTGCTTTAGGAGACATGTTAAACGTCCCTGCAATTGGTACTGCTCTGCATGTTTTGATTATCTTGGGCAGTATTATGACTGGTTTCTGGGGAATTTTTCAGCGTGACGCTCGATTCCTTCTTGGATCATATGTATTGTTCATACTAATATCTCTAAGATTTGCTGCCAGCACAGTTACATTTTCAGCAGATCTCCTACCAGATAGTGAAGGTGCTCAAAAATCGCTATTGGTATTGTATGCAGTATTCCTTGTCATGTACATCGAACTCAGTAATGGAGTGATTCGTTTCTCCATGCTTGATACTTCAATAAGAACTGGTGAAGTATATGTAATGAATGAGAAGAAGGTACTGAGTAGATATCAAGCATCTCTAATCCTTACACCTCTAATCGCAGGTACAGTTGCTTTCCTTACTCTCTTCGTGAATGTAATTATTCCATGGTTTATCCAAGTGATTGATGACACTGCTGCTCTGAGGATGTCTGAATCTGTTGAATTAACAAGTGTCTACGGAGTTGCTTTGGGAACAATGCTGGTATTCTTGGTTGTTGCAGGAATGTTTGCGATTAATCTACCTCTCAGAATCCAACAATTTAGAGAAAAGTCAGATGATTAATTACTCTGCATCTAATAACTCAAACATATCTGTTAGGCATCCTACTGTACGAACTGCCTCATTATCTGGAATTAACAAATGAATCCCATGTTCTGTTCCTTCTTGATTCATTTCTTCAGGAAGGATATTCTGTTCTTCTAACGAGTTAAAAAGATTAGACCGAATTTCTTGGTTAGAAGAAATTCCTTGTCCAAAGAGACTTAGCAACGCTATTGGGTTCCCCAAATCGATTCTAGCTTCAGAATCAAAGGATAAAATCGTAGATTCAACCCGTGGCAGGTCTTTCTCATCAACTAATACTCTTATTCCTGCTTGGTCTGCACGTATGGACCAAATTCGAATCCTCTTTTGATGGAGTGAATGACCCAATCCAATTAGATTACGAGATAATTGAGAACCTGAACGAACACGCCACAGAATGTCAAATCTCCTTCTGTGACAAACTAAGACACGTACATTCGGCAGACCAACAGAAATTGAAGGACCCACAAAAGTTCCTGGTTCACTTGGTTGATGTAAAGGTCGAATAATCAACGGTATTCCTGACTCAACCAATGGATCAATAGCATCTGGGTGAAGAAGTCTAGAGGAATGAGATGCAATTTCTACAGCTTCATCATAATTGAGATACGGGATTCTTCTGCCGGGCATCCCCCAAGCCGGATCAATGCTCAAAACTCCAGGAACATCTCGCCAAATTACAACTGAGGATGCACCTATTGCCGATGCAATATATGCTGCAGTGCAATCTGAACCGCTCCTAGAAAGAGTAGAAATATTGCCATCTGATCCAATTCCATACCATCCAGCACACAATGGAATAGTGTCTTCAGGTAAAGAAATTGATTCGTTAGTTGCATTACTATCAATTCGAATAAACGGTTCACGTCCTTTAACTCGGATTGGGATTTCTTCAGCCCAAAATGATTTACAAATTACTCCACGAGCAGTAAGTGCTGCCTCAAGACATGTTGTCGCTAGTCTTTCACCGGTTACTAGAACCTCTTGTTCTGCTCCCGGTGTATCTATTTCACAAAGATTTGAATCAAGAATATTGATTGCTTCATCAAATCGTTTCAAACTAGATGAGGTCAAAACTTCGGGTGTCAATGTAGAATGATGTTTACGTATCCAATGAACAAATGTGGAGACATGTAATTTACCTTCCTTGGCCTCATGGATTGCATCAAGGAGTCTATCAGTTACTCCAAAAAATGCAGAAACAACTACTATTGGATTTGGACCTAATTCAAGTATCCTTTCAGCGATTGCCGAAATATCTTGAGAGGATTTGAGACAAGACCCACCGAACTTCAGAACACTTCTGAAGGTCGCTTCTGACTCATCCATGCTTCTCGGAAGGGGTACCTACTAAAATGGACGTGTACGAGTCAACAGTAGGTCAGCTATCAAAAAACGCACTACCCCCTCCACAACTGGAGCAGCACGAGGTGCAAGAACAGGGTCATGTCGACCTCCTACCGAAAGAGGACGTAATTCGCCAGAAGGAAGATGTAATGTATTCTGAATTGAAGGTATACTACTAGGTGGTTTGAAATGGACTCTTATCCGAATATCGGAACCAGTGGTGATTCCTCCTATTGCACCGTCGCCTCCTTCCGATTGAATAGGGATATTATCTTCACCGGATTTCCACATTGAATTATGTTCTGTCCCACGCATTCGTGAAGCTTGTACCCCATAACCAAACTCTACTGCCCTAACAGCAGGGATTCCAAACAATCCCTTTGACAAAGCAGGTTCTATTCCCTCAAACCAAGGATTACCTACTCCAATCGGCAATCCTCTAACAATTACATCTACCCGGCTACCAATACTGTCTTTCTCTTTGCGAAGAACATTAATCTGTTCAACAAATCGATC
Organism: Euryarchaeota archaeon UBA39; assembly: GCA_002503045.1. GTDB lineage: Archaea > Thermoplasmatota > Poseidoniia > Poseidoniales > Thalassarchaeaceae > MGIIb-N2. The sequence goes on from DAQW01000127.1 coordinate 17,178, forward strand.
GGCTGCTACAGGATCTAGACAATTCAATCGAGACATGTTTTCACTTATTTCAGTAGAAATGAAATTTGCTAAATCTCCTGCCTCATCATCTCCCAATGCAGCCATATGCGAATAAACTGAAATTCCGGATGAATCTAAAATGGGTAGAACTACTGAACCAGCAGCCACTAAACCCCATGTGAGTCTTCCAGAATGGCTACCTCCACCTCTAGGATCTGCATTGCCTCCTGTTCGAAATTGTTCAACAAGGTCAGCATGACCTGGACGAGGGTGGTCAGGAAGAAAATCATAATCGGAACTTCTGACATCTGAATTCTCTGCAAACATTACGAGAGGCCAACCAGTTGTACGACCTTCATGAATTCCACTCTGTACCTTCGGCATGTCAGATTCAGTTCTCTGAGAAAGGCCCTTTCTACCGGGTTTCCTTCGAGCAAGATCATCTTCTATAGATTTAATATCAATCGGCAATCCAGGTGGTAATCCTTCAATTAATACACCTACGCCAACTGCGTGACTCTCCCCAAAAATAACGAGAGAGAGTTGTTCCCCAAGGCGCATGCCCATGAAATTACCTCACTCTGTTCGAATCGCGGTCTCAAAAACCGAAAGACCGCGACTGCTCAATGTATCTAATATTCTATCAATCGCTGATTCATTGACAGATGGGATCATGAAAACAATCGAGGGACCTGAGCCTGAAATCCCTGCGCAGCGTGCGCCCCATACCAGTAAATCATTGCAAATTTTTCTACCTGCTTGATCGGCTGTAGAAAGCGCTACTCCTCTGCCATTTTCTGTAACTGACGTATCCAATGCACCTTGTTGAATTGCAACCAATGCTTTCTGAAAATTTACCTGAGCTCTAGCAAAAGATTCGGGATTAATCTCAACAGTTCTTTCTCCTCTTTCAACAACAAAAACAGCCCATTCCTCAGGTTCTGGCCACAATCCTTCCAATGCAATTCCCTGCTCTATTGGAACCTGAGGGTTGACTACCTTCCACCCAGGAGTAACTGCAGCCCATGTATCGTCTACTGAACCAGTGACAGTACAACCTGCAGCAATTTGAGCGCGAACTGCTAATTCAACCACTTGAGGTGTTTCAAGAACTGTTTTGGTTGCATCTGCAAGAGCCAAAACAGCCGCAGCAGCGACTGCAGAACTAGATTTTAGACCCATGCCCATTGGAACTTCTGAACGAACCATCCAATGATATTCTTCTTCGCCGATAGGAAGTCCCGCTTCAACCCATGATGTTTTTACAGCATCGAGTAAACCATGCGGATCAACAATTTCTTGCCGATCAGGGTTATCTCTAATCATGACCTTAGCAGGAAGATCAAGAGAAAGTGAAGCCCCATATCCTGCACCTAAAGCGTGCAAAAGAGAGCATGAACCATAGGCCGTACCTCGTCCAAGAACCGCCATATTCAGACCTCTCTGGCCATAGCAGGGACGCCCTTACCCATATGCATAGCGCTCCCAAGAGACATTGCCAATACTTTTTCTCCTATTTTGAGAGAAGTAACTGGAATTGATGATCCTGATGATGTTAACAAGCGCACAGTCTCCGCTTGTTGAAGTAAAATTTGCCCCTCAACTCCTTTATCTGAACTAAAACGAACCAAAAGAAATGGACGATGTTCAATTTTCAGACGACCTATTGTAGAGGAACGGCTTTTTCCATCTACTGAAATTATAGAAAGAGACATTCCAGAACATAATTCTTGAAGATAATGCGTTTCTTGTCCATCAGATAAAACGTAAGCATGTATGGCTCCAGCATTGACTCTGAAAGGTCTTGTTGGAACATGAGGATTCTCATTTACTTCTGCCTGCACTAACAACATACAAGATGAAAATGAACCGATACATAGCCCTTCATCTGGATTCATACGTTCAATGAGATCTATACACACTCGTTCTCCAATACCACCATCTTCAATTGAATTAACAGTGACTTCAATCATTTCCAATTTTGAATTTTGAACTAATCTATCGTTGCGTTTTGAACTCAATGTTTGCGCTTTAGACCACATCTCCTCTTGGAATGGGAGTAACATCGCATCTACTCCAAGTTCTAGTGCAAATATTGCTCCTTGGATATCTTCTATGCGATTAATTACTGCACAAATTCTGGTACCTGTACCGGAGGAATCAGCAATCAAATTCTCTAAAGGAATCATTGTCCAATCTGGACAATCAACTAGCACCCATTCAACCATCCCCATCAAACTTCGAATCGATTCACGATCAGAATCATCTGAGATATCTTTGCGAACAACTCCTTCAGAGTTTTCTGAAAGAATCCTATCAGGAATAAATGGGAAGTTAGGAGGATTTTTCCCCTCAGACCAAATCTCCATTATTTCACCTCAAAGAAAGGAAAGAGCAGTTTCTACATTTTCGCCATCATGAACAATTGATCTTACTGCCTTTACTCTAGCACCAGGATTGTCAGAACCGAATATTTGTCTCCCCATACAAACCCCAGAACCACCTGCAATGATAGATTGTTCTACAATGGATAGGGTTTCATCAAAAGATAAACCAGTACCTCCTGCAATTAAAACAGGTATTGGAACCGCTGAAGTGACGATTTCAAAGGATTTTATGGAACCTGTCCAAGGGACCTTAACTACGTCGCATCCGATTTCATATGCGATTCGTGCAGCGTGCGCTACTCCTTTTGTTTCATCCTCAGGGTCAACAATTAGATTTGGGCCTCTGGGGTAAACCATTCCTAATGTAGGGACACCATGATTCCAAGAATCGGAGGTGATTTGGCCGAGATCATAGAGCATTTCAGGCTCAGCATCATCTCCTAGATTCACTTGACCAGAAACTGCAACTGCACCTCTAGCAATTACTTCATCCACATTCCCGACAGTTACCTTAGACTGTGAATTAGTACCACCATGAATTGTTGAAGCAGAAAGATGACACACGAAGCCATCCCAAGATGTTCGACGATATTGATGAGTTAACACACCTTTCTGCAAAACTACTGCATCAGCTCCCCCTTTAATCACCGAATCAATGACTGAATCTATCTTATCTAATCCCATTTCAGGATATCCAGACAGACCATGGTCCATTGGAATCCATACGCCTCGACCACCAGGAAGTAACCTAGAAAGAACTGCAGTTTGTTCATCACTGGGTTCGCTCATGCTCTGCCCATGAGTCAAGACCTATTGAGTCCTCTTCCTCTAATGTACTCTCTTGAGATTCTAGCCAATGAGGCATGGCTTCGATATATGTGCCAATAATATTCGCCTCTGCATGAACCAAATGTTCAGCCACTGTAGAACGACTAAGATTCGAACGTACAGCAATATCTTCGAGTTTACACCCACGAGGAGCTTTGTACCAACCCAAATCAAAAGCTATGCGAAGTATCTCTTCTTGTCGTTTTGTGATTAACCCAGGCGCTAGATCTTCTGGTTGGACTCCTCCTGCGGAAATTCTGTCTGCACGCATGAATGAGAAAAGTCGGTCCTTCTTTGCCTTTACAGCACTCCTACTTCCTCTGATTATGTACGTAAATCCATTCGAGTCCAAACGAGTCCCAGGACGGATAATACATGACATCGATTTCAAAATCAATTCAGCGAATGATTCAATCATTGAAATAATCAAGACAAATGCATCATCGGAAGAAGAGGGTTCTGCGAGAACTTCCCGGACAAAAAACATTGAATTTCTTTGAAGATCATCTAGAGAACGACCTGCGATTAATTCTACTCTTACTGAAACCACCAAACTGCCCGAAGTTTGTTCTAAAACGCCCAAAATTGTTGCACTTTGACAATTTTCCAATATTGGGACCAAAAGAGGTTGCATTCTAAGGCGATCTCTACGCCAAAAGAA
>DAQW01000084.1:0-3369 GCA_002503045.1 Euryarchaeota archaeon UBA39
ATCTCAATAATCCGATCAAAACGACCAGGCCTCAATAATGCTTCATCAAGTAACTCTGGACGATTTGTTGCTGCAATAATCTTGACACCTGGTACTTCAGAAAATCCATCCATTTCTGCTAAGAGTTGCATCAAAGTACGCTGAACTTCTCTATCTCCACTAGTCGCGGAATCCAATCTTTTAGCACCTATTGCATCTATTTCATCGATGAAGATAATTGCAGGTGAACGTTGTCTAGCCAAATCAAATAGTTCTCGAACAAGGCGTCCACCTTCTCCAATATATTTCTGAGCTAATTCACTACCAACCATCCCAAGAAATGTTGCCTGAGTTTGAGTAGCTACTGCCTTTGCTAACATGGTCTTTCCAGTTCCTGGTGGACCACATAATAAAACGCCTTTAGGTGGAGTGATTCCAAATGCCTCAAATGCTTCAGGCTGTAAAAGTGGCAATTCAATTGCTTCTTTGAGCCGTTCAATTTGTTCGTCAAGACCACCTAAATCAGTGTAAACTACACCGGGAGCATCAATGATTTCAGCCGCTGCAACCAATGGATCATGCGCATCTGTAAGTACATCAATAATCGATAAACTGTCTTGATTTAATGCAACTCTCGTACCTGGACGTAATTCTTCTTGATTTTGAAAACGGCGATTACGTGAAACCAAGAATACAGTACCATTTGATGAACGGACAATTGCACGATCATCATCTAGAACATCTTGTACATTACCAATAATGAATGGAGGGCTTCTAAGATGACGTAGTTCTTCTTCCAACCTAGAAGATCGCTTTTTCAACTGACCAATCTCATTTTCAAGGTATATCTTTTCTGTGAGTAAACCTTGGGCAAACTCACGAAGATCACGAACTTGATCATCAACATCTTTGAGATTAATCGGTTCTTTTCGAAGGATTCCGTCGCCCTCATCATCAGGAGGGCGCTCTGCTCCACTCTCTCCCATATACTGCCCTATCATTCTTGGAATATAAGCCCTTCAAGTCAGAGTAGAGAAATATTTCATTCAAGGCATGGTTAAAATTGGGCGGTAGACTCCGAAGGTTGAAACATATGGGTAGTTGCGAGATTTGTGGTTCTAGTAAAGTTACTACCAAGCGCGCTACGTCAAACGGGCGTGATGTCTTAGCATGCGATAGATGTATGAAAGCAGCTGGACTTAAACCGAATCTTACTGGAATTCATCAATCACCAAATCCGGGAAATGTACGAGGATTTGGAGGATATGGTGGAATGGGTCGATCTGGAAAAGACATTATGGTCAGAGATGAAAAGGAATTAGCACCGGATTTTGGCCCTCGTGTAATTGATGGCCGAAGGAAAAAAGGGCTTGATCAACGTGAACTAGCACTTGGAATTTCAGAAAAAGTAAATGTAATACAACGTGTTGAAAGAGGGCAACATCCAGGTGATTCGGTAATTAAAAAATTAGAACGATTTTTGGATATTGAACTAATGATTGAAAGAAAACAAGATGAACAACGACAAGTTGGACCCGGGGCAGGTAGAGCAATGACTTTGGGAGATTACATTCAAGATGCACTCCGAAAGGAATGATGACATGTCCGACATTCCGATGCACATTATTCATCTAGATCAGGATGATCCAAAGAAATGTACTGCTAGGGCAATGGAACGTGCAAACACGGTGATTGTACATGAGAGTGTTAGAGGATCACCGCGTAGAGGTTTTCTACTTGACCCATCAGCAGGAATAGTACTCGGCCCAGAAGATATTGATCTTATCGATAGAGGAGCCGCAATTGTTGGTCTTGATTGTAGTTGGAAGCAATTGGAACCTTCTATGAAATCAATTCTCAACAATACCAAACTTCAGCCTAGAACACTACCATTGGCACTGCCAGCGAACCCAGTTTCATGGGGTAAACCAGGGAGACTTTCAACCGCTGAAGCCATGGCACTTTGTGCAGCAATTATGGGGCGAATGGATCAAGCAAAACGTATGCTTCGTCCTTTTAGATTTGGTGAAGAATTTCTCCAACTGAATGCTGAACCTATCGCCACATATCAAGCATGTACAACTAATGCAGAACTAGTAGAGTCCCAATGGTTATTCTTTAATCAAAACTAGTACTGAATTACATTTCAAGTGATTAGCGATCATTATTTTTCTCAGGGAGAATAATTTCAGAAGGAGTAATCCTATTTGCTCCAAATTGGTTTATTTTACCCTCACTCGGATAACCCACACATATCCCACAGAGTAAAGAATAATTTTTACTAATCTTGAATTCTTTTCGAACTGCATCTTCCCAAACTGCAACTGCTCCTTGAGCGCAAGTTCCCAATCCCTGGGAATGAGCTGAAAGCATCAAATTCTGCATGAACAATCCAGCGTCAGATGCTGCAAATTTACCTAGACTTTTGTGGGTGAATAAGAATAATTCCACAGGAGCACCAAAGAATTCGTAATTTCTAGCCCAAAATTCATCCCTAGCTTTCTTATCTTCTCTTTCAATCCCCATGTGACTGTACAATTCTTTTCCTATTCTTCGTGACCTTGGAATCAAATCCTTGTGATATGGACGAATAACTAGCCAATTACTTGTAGGTAATCCCTTTCTACGAAATAGTGCCTTGATTTTTCCAAAAATACCTTCGCCTTGTGCTGATTTTAACAACTCAAACCTCTTGAGAAATTCAATAGATAACCTATCTCTAACATCTCCCTTAGCAACAGCTACAACGAATGGGCGAGTATTACTCCAACTTGGAGAAGTTAGACCATCTGCTATTATTCTCTCAATTAATTCATCAGCTACAGGGTTTGGTAAAAAGTCGCGGGTTGATCTTCGTGAAGATGCGAAAGAACTGAAATCGTGGGCGTTGAACTGTCCACCCATATCCATTGTAAGGTGTATTGCTATTTCAGAGATGGCTTTCAAGTATGGGTAAAAGTAAAATGTAGATGATAATACTCTAAGTCTACAGAAGGTGTTTAATTTGCAAAATGAAAAATCAATTTTTCAACTCGGATTGAACACTTTTGGTGATGTGACAAGATCTGAAGATGGGCAATTTGAAGAGCATCATGTAGTCTTGAGAAACGTCGTTGAAGAGGCGGTGCTTGCCGATAAATTAGGTTTGGATTTCTTTGGAGTTGGAGAGCATCATCGAGACGACTTTGCGGTCACTGCACCAGAGGTCGTTCTGGGAGCAATCGCCAGTAGAACGGAGGGGATTCGTTTAGGAACAGCCGTTACAGTACTGAATTCAGACGATCCGATTAGAGTCTACGAAAGATTCGCAACACTAGACGCGCTCTCAAACGGCAGAGCTGAAGTGATCCTGGGCCGGGGCTCCTTTACCGAATCATTCCCTCTTTTTGG
>DAQW01000084.1:3765-4482 GCA_002503045.1 Euryarchaeota archaeon UBA39
AACGAAGATGAATTCGATTGGGAAGGAACAATTCGCAGCCCCCTCATCAAGCAACGAGTTTACCCGACCACTGAAAGAGGAAGCCTCCGGTCTTGGATAGGCGTTGGAGGAAGTCCCGAATCTGTTGTTCGAGCCGCAAGACACGGAATCCCCCTCTGCCTTGCTATCATAGGAGGCGAACCATCTCGTTTCACATCCTTTGTCGATCTCTATCACAGAGCATTGACTCAGTTCGAACAACCTCGTCTGCCTATTTCTGTACATAGTCCAGGTCACATTGCAGAGACAGACGAGCAAGCCAAAGAGGAGGTTTGGCCTCATTATCGAGAGTTGTTTGGTAGAATCGGTCGGGAGCGTGGATGGCCCCCAGTCACTTACGAGCAGTTTGAGTTTGGAATTAGTCCACAAGGCTCGATGTACGTAGGGTCGCCTGAGACGGTAGCAGAGAAGATTATTCGAAACTCAAAACTGTTACAGGTATCCAGATTCGATCTGAAGTACAGCAATGGTGGTATGCCACATGACCAATTGATGAGTTCGATTGAGTTGTATGCTAAGGAAGTCGCTCCGATAGTTCGCGAAGCGATTACTGATTTCACTCCCATTCCTTGATACTATTCATTCCACCTTTTGAAAGACTACCCTTTGTATCGAAACGAAATGAAATTAATCAGTAATTGCAGGCATTGATGAGTGATGCAATTGTATTCTTAGATC
>DAQW01000034.1 GCA_002503045.1 Euryarchaeota archaeon UBA39
AATTTCTCCAAATCCAAATAGAAAGGGTGTTTTTCCTATTCCGATTAAAATCGATGACTTGCCAATAATTAATCAGATGCATTCTCCAATTATCCGTCAATCTACCTTATGGTCTAAAGGAAAACGAATTTTATGGACTAATCATTCAATTATGGATAGAATTTGGTCGCTAGAAACTCAATCAAGACCAGATAGATTGCATGAAGGAAAACAATGGCCTCCATTGAACCTGATTCATATGGGGATTCGAGCATGGGAAAAAAGGGATGCTCGTAATTATCGATTAAGTTCTGAGGGATTGCATTCAATTGACATTAGTGAATCTGGCTCAAGAATACATAATATCAATTTTGAAACTGCGAGTCGAATAATCGGGGCTCAAGTTCCTGTTAGTAATTCAGAAAAATTTGATTCAGGTGGCCATTTATTAATTTTAAAGAGACATGGTATTCATTGGAGAATCCCGATTTGGGCTGGTGAAAATATTTCTCAAATGTGGAAAAAACAAGAAGACATTATTCTAAGAAAAATGATGGTGGATGAAGAATGAGATTCGTTGGATTTTTCCTTGTACTTTGTATGATTAATATTCCAATCATAGAAGCAGTTCCAATAGTAGAAGTTTTTGTTAATGGGGAAACCCCCTCTAAGGAAATACTACCTGAAAACATCATTTCTGCTTCAGAAAATGGAGATTTAGAATTGATTGTTTGGTACACGAATCAAAATCATCCTTTACATATTACAGCAGCGACAGAGCGAGCTCAGGATCTAAATGCTCAAAATGAAGATATTTTCATTCAAGGTGTTTTTTGGGATAAATCAAATCAAAATTTCCCAAACGATTTGGAGAGTATAAATTTAGATGTGGAAGTTAAACAAAATGATGATGGTAGTCTAATTCTAAAGGCCAATACTACTCTAGAAAATGAACTGAATCAGACTGTTGTTCTTCAATGGTTATTATTGAAAAAAACAGTTCCTGTTTCCAAACATCCTATTGGACCTGTAGAATCAAATGTGGTGTCATATCACTCTTGGGATTCGAATATTAATCGGACAAAGGGAGCTGAAAATCAATGGGTTCACCAAATAGATGTTGATGCATTGGCAAGTTGGAATATTGAAAATGAAGATTTGATTGTAGTCGTTTCTTTGATTTCTTTGGATTCCAAGGAAGTTCAGGGGTCTGGAAGTTCTGAAGTAACGTTTTCTCAAATTGAACAAAATAGAAAAGGGGTCGCAATTTCATTACTACTAATATTTGCAGCAATTATTGGAAGTATACTAGTAATACAATCAGAAAGGAAAAGACAACAAGATATGCCATTAATTCGACCATTGATTAAAAATAAAATAAAAAATGGAGAAGAAGTTGGAAATTACTTCATTGGAATCACTACTAGGAAAGCAGCAATTCGTGGAATTTCTATTGAAGGGAATGGTTTCTGGCGGTGCTCTGCAAATGAAATCCCTCAAGAAATTCCTCCTAAAACAAAAAGAGAAATTAAAATCCGTCAAACTACTAAAGAAAAGATTGGACCATGTACAATTCGACTAGAAGTTGATGGGCATGAACGTTGGGTCCTAGATATCATGTTTCCCGAATCGAATTTAATGAAAAGAAACAATGCTGAAGAGTCCTAGATGTGCAAACTTCAAGAGCGGCGGACCGAACTGCGATTTCCCGAAGGGAGATGCGGCATGCTCGATGTGACGGACCGGGCCATATTGGCCATACTATTTACCGACGCCACTATTTCCAACAGAACGGTTGCAGAAATGGTAGGAGTTTCGCAGGGAACTGTAAGCAATCGGATAAAAAGAATGGAGCAATTAGGCATTATCGAAGGATACTCTATTCGATTAAATCCAGAAAAAATTGGATGGAGAATGACAGTAGTGGTTGGTATCAGAATAGAGAAAGGACGATTATTAGAGATACAAGGGAAGATAGCGGAAGATCCACGAGTGGTCTCTGTATACGACGTTACGGGAGATTACGATTCAATGGTTGTAGCATTAGCAAGGGACAGGGAAGATCTAAACAATTTCACGAAAACCGTTCTTTCTCTAGATGGTATAGAACGTTCACACACCCATATGGTACTGAATACAGTCAAGAATACTTGGATTGGAATGCCAGAAGATACAGAATCATTCGATTAAAAACCCCTCATTGTGGAGGTTATATTCTATGAGTCTCAAATATCCGATTCATGTATCACCTACATGGAGGATGCTCCAAGCAGAAATTGAAATTGGTTTGCCCGCATCAGACCAATCTCTTTCAATGAATTTTGGTAGATGGGATGATCAGCCACATCAACATCTTCCAATTGCTAGAATGCTAGCTGGCCCTTGGAGGGGGGTTTTGGTTGCTGATGAAGTTGGATTAGGAAAAACCATTTCAGCAATTATCGCAATAAGAGAACTGCAAGCGAGAGGGGAAAGTGGCGGTGTGCTAATCACTTGTCCAGGTGGATTAAGAACAAAATGGAAACAAGAATTACACCATAGAGTAGAAATTGATGCAGTTACCCCTAAATCATGCTCTGAATTTCTGATGGCTTTAGATCAATTAGAAAATGGAGGAGATGATGTTGTCATTGTAAGTCACGGCGTATTACGTCGAGCTGAAATTTTGGATTCGTTGGTAGATCGTAAACTCAATCTTATGCTCACAATTATGGATGAAGCTCATCATGCTAGAAATGCAAAATCACGACTCCATGATGGAATTCAGATGCTATTAATGCAATCAAAATGGAAAATGTTGCTCACTGCTACACCTGTAAATCTTCAAAGTGAAGACCTCTATGTTCTATTATCATTGATTGCTCCAGATAGATGGCCGAATGTTATGGCATATTACCACACAATGAGTCCTACTGCATCCATTCATCGTACAATTGATGCGATTTCTAGTGACCCTATAGATTCAGACAATATTAGATTAGAAATTAATCGATTATTACACACTGCCTCTTTAGCAGATGACCCAAGATTAACTGAAATTAGAGCATTGATGGATGATATATCAGAATCATCTGGAATTGTCAGAAAAAGAGTAATAGATCTGTTAAGAGAAATGAGACCTTTGAATGATATGCTAGTTAGAACAAGAAGGAAAGATCTTGATTTAGAACTAGCTCAAAGAATCCCAATAATTTTACAAGTTGTTTTGACTGAAGAAGAATGGAACTTATATCATGCTGCTAGACGATGGTCTCAGACATTACAACGAATCAAAAACCCAGATGGAAAATTTGACTGGGCATCAGTAATTCCAGAGCGAATGGCTTCATCATGCCTTCCAGCATATGCACGGCATGTACTTGGAAAGATAGACCAAATTAGAGAGGAACTGGAAGAAGAAAACGAAGAACAAGATGAAATTACTAAGCGATTAATCGATAAATTAGGCAATAAAAGAGGTTTAATTGTTGCCGCTGAAAATTTAGGAGATAAAGATACAAAGTTGGATGCTTTACGCGCGTGGTTACATGATAATGTTGAATCCAATGATGGAGGTGTGTTATTGTTTTCACAATTTCATGGGACATTGAATCATCTAAATCAACATCTTAAGAATGATGGCTTTACAACCGAAATATTGACTGGAAAAACATCAATGGCAGAAAGAGATAAAATTAGAGCGAGATTTGCACAAGGAGATATCGATATTCTATTGAGTAGTGAAGTTGGAAGTGAAGGATTAGACCAGCAACATTGTCATCGTTTAGTAAATTATGACTTGCCTTGGAATCCAATGAAACTAGAACAACGAATTGGAAGATTAGATCGATACGGGCAAACAAGCCCAACAATTCAAATTGCAAACTTTTGCGTTGAAGGAACCATTGATGCAGCAATTCTCGGACGGTTATTACATAGAATCCATATCTTTGAATCATCATTGGGCATGGTTGATCCTATGCTTGGAAAGGCAATGAAAATCCTTGCAGAAAACGAAATCTCAAAAGATGCAATAAGAGACAATTCCTCCACTGGATTTCGCATAGTAGATTTGGAAACGTATAGGGAAAACCATGATGACGAAGTCGAAGATTTGTTAAATTCAAGAAATGACTGGACAGAAGAAGCAGCACTGAAAGAAAGAATGGCCATCGGAGAAGACCCAGGAGTACAAACCGTTCGACAAGATATCTTAGATCGTGAATTAGCATTAGATCAAACTTCAGTTCAATCTATTCTAGAATCATGGATTATTACAAATGAGGGAGAGCATTTCGTTGATTCAAGCAATAATGTAATGATTCGAATGTCAGACAAAATAATTGAGACTTCAATTTCTTTTGGAAAGGGGAGTTCTAAGTGGATGGAAATTTTGAATCGAATGAATACAACATCAGGACCTCATTGGATAGAGGCAACGTATGATAATAATTTAGCAAGGCAACGACATAATCTAGTTTTCTTATCTCCTTGGCACCCCCTTGTACAAATTGCAATCACTACTACCAAAAAACGAAACTTTGCCGAAGGTATCTCTGGCAGTGAATTAATCGCTGAAAATATTCGGATTGATCCACTTCCAACTAAAGCCAAATTTTTCGTTGCTGTGGAATGGAGAATTCATGGTTTAAGTGAATGTAAAATTAGAAGATGGTTAGTATTAGACGAGTATGGTGAACCCCTACAAGAAATTGTCAAAAATCCATGGTCTAAATCCGATATTGAACCTACTCAAACTATTCTAACAAATAAAGAAAGAGAAATTATAGAATCATCACGAACTAGAATCCACACTGCACTATTGAATCAAGAAAGAGTTCGATTAATGCCTTTACTATCTGAACTTACAGAAAATTCACATCAGGCTTGGATGAGTAGGATTGAATCGGAGCAAGAGCAAATAAGAAAAGCAGAATGGGATTGTATGTTAAGAAATGAAGTAGTGGATCCACGATGGTTAAGAATGAAAAGAGGAATGATTCGATCTTTGCATGAACAATTATCAAATCGAGTAGCAGAGATTGAACAAATTAGAGATGATATGCAAGCGAATATTTCATTTCCAATCATTGTTCGAATAATTTAATCAAAATACAATATCAGGGGGAGGGTCCTCGGAATTAATCAGAGGAACTAAGTCATCTACTAAATTTTTCAAACCCTCAATTGTGGATGCTTTCAACGCTACAGTACGCATCAATGTCTTCCTTGTTGATTCATCAATCAACATATCTAAGCTTCTCATTCTACCAAGTAAATTTTGATGAAGACGAATTCCAGTCCTATCCCAATCCATCATTAACATCAAAGCAGGACCTCCATCCACTGGATTCTTTCGACCGTATGAATCATGTAAATATGCGATTAGTCTACTTTGTCCCCATCCTCTATTTACAACTTCGATTGGTCCTTCAAAGCCCAATGATCTCAACGTTTCCATATCTCTTCTTCCTTCTACGATTACCGGACACCCTGAGCCTCCATTAGCAGGATGTCTATTTCGAAACCTCGCTTGTGCAAGGGCTCTGGCTGAATTAAAAATCGAAGCCGGGGAAGTAATTCTATTTCTACGAGTAAATCGAGAGGCCATCAGAAAGGCACCTCACTTGTTGAATCGGATTCAATCACGAATAAACATTGGAACATAGAAGCCCCCGATTAATCAGTTACAAAGGAAGTTCATCAATACATTACCTGAATCAAAATCTTAAAACATATTTTGTAAGAAATTCTACATTATTCGACTTACTTTGTCTACAATTAATCTAAACTCATCCACGAATGCTTATCAACGGGAGTCGAAACGAAAGGTCCGGGGGCTAAGGATGGGTATAGCAAGTGCGACTTTCGATGGGCTTTGGAACCACTATGAAATGTGGTCGGCAATCGTTGGAGCATTCACCTTTTTATGGCTCGCACACCATTCACTTGTGTACCGATCCAAGGACGTAGATGATGATTGGGAAGATATTGATGGAATCAAAGTTGGAGTGTTTCCAAAACACAATGATGACATTAAATTAGAATTGGCGTGGACTATTGTTCCATTTATCCTAATTGTATGGCTTACATACTATTCATGGGGGCCAATCAACGAAGTTTGGGCTGACCCTAGTGATCCTGACAGCATTTATGGATTAGAATGTGGAACTGAAGGGCACGACCCAAACAAATGTTACCATAATATTGGAATCAATGGACAACAATGGTTCTGGAGTTTTGATTGCATGGATCTTGATGCAGATATTTGTGATGCGTCAGAATATCAGGACCTTAATGGATCAATGGTTCCTGTCTTGAAATTAAAACAAGGTGAGTACTATCTTGCTAATCTAACATCAGAAGATGTTACCCATGCACCATGGTTCGTGAAATTTGGTGTAAAGGAAGATACAGTACCTGGATTGGAAACTGCAATGTGGATTTCCCCTACTTGTGAATCTTCAAACTGTGGCGGAGAAAGTGGTGAATCCTCACTTATTCTTTGCACAGAATATTGTGGAGACGATCATGCATACATGTCTGCAATAGTTACAGTATATAGTTGAGGTGAAAATGATGAAAAATAGATCATTCATTCAGACCTTTGCAATACTTATTGTCATCGGGCTTGCTCTAAATTTAGCACCTGATGCAGATTCCCTACCAGGTGGAATCAATGGACAATCAGAAAAAGGATGTATTTGCCATGGAGCTATTCCTGATTCAGGAGTTACTCCTTCGATTACAGGACTTCCTGGAACATTCACAGCTAGTACTACTTACACTCTTACTATTTCTTTCTCAGGAGGTCCTTCTGGAAATGATGTTACTGCAATGAACTTAGGCGGATTTAATCTTGCAGTTTCCTCTGGAACTTTGACCGCAGTTGACGAATGGGTCAGAATCGAAAATGGAGAAGCAATCCACAATGGAATTGATGATGATGCAGATAATGATGGCATTCAAGACTCTGTGGCTGCAGGTGGAGAACCAATAATAAGTGGAAACGATTTTACTTCTTGGACAGTAAATTGGACTTCACCAGATAGTGGATCAACTACGTTTAACTTAGCAGTAAACTCAGTCAATGGAGATGGAATTGCCTCAGCAGATGATGATTGGAATACCATGTCAGTTTCAGTATCTGGTCCATCATCTGGAGCAGTCGCAGAGCCATTAGAGCCTGCTGATCCATTCGTAGTTCTTGCAACACTAATTATCGTTTCAGGACTTCTTCTAGGTGCTGTTATTCTCTACACTTTCTATCGATCAAATCCAGATGGATTCAGTTGGGAATCTTTCTCACCTTGGATTACTGAATGGTTAACCAGCACTGATCACAAAAAGGTTGGAACGCTTTACTTCCTTGCTGGGTTCTTCTTCCTTGGCGTTGGTGGAATCATGGCAATGCTGATTCGGATTCAACTAGCTGTCCCAGGTAACGATTTTCTAACTCAAGATCAATACAATCAATTCTTTACGATGCATGGAACAGTAATGATTTTCCTTGCTGCTATGCCATTAATCAACGGATTTGCTAATTGGTTGATTCCTTTGCAAATTGGAGCTGCAGACCTTGCACTACCAAGAATCAATGCAATGTCATTTTGGCTTCAACCTGTGGGTGCTTTACTCATCTTCACTGGAATTTTCAGCGGTGCTGCAGCAGATACTGGATGGACTGGATATGCCCCATATATTGTCTCAGAAACTGCACATACTGGGACAACCATGTGGGTCGCAGGTCAAGTAATGTTGGTCGCTTCATCTACATTGACTGGAATTAACTTCTTAACAACAATTTGCGCAATGAGAGCCCCTACAATGGGGTGGATGCAAATGCCATTATTCACTTGGTCTATTTTTGTAGCTAATCTAATGCTATTCATTTCCATACCAGCATGGGGAGTTGGACTAATTCAAGTGTATCTGGATCGAACTATTGGAACTGCATTCTACCATGTGGCTTCAGGAGGGGACCCTTTGCTGTGGAGCCATCTATTCTGGTACTTCGGGCATCCTGAAGTGTACGTAGTTATTGTACCAGCATTTGGAATAATTTCTGAAGTTATTGCTACATCTGCAAGGCGCTCGGTATTCGGTTACCGATCAATGGTATATGCAATGGCAGGAATTGGAATTGTTGCATTCATTGTATATGGTCACCATATGTTCACATCTGGTATGTCGCCTACTCTAAGATTCGTTACCATGTTGACTACAATGTTAGTTGCGGTTCCGACTGGAATCAAGATATTCAACTGGCTCAAAACAATGCACAAAGGTTCACTAATTTACAGAACTCATACACTTTGGGCATTAGGATTCCTAGTTACTTTCACACTAGGTGGAATTAGTGGAATGTTCTTCCCATCATTAGCTATGGACACACACCTTCATGAGACATATTTCGTAGTTGCCCACTTCCATTATGTATTCGTTGGAGGTACTGTTTTCGGAATGTTTGCGGGCATATACTACTGGTTCCCTAAGATGTCAGGAAAAATGATGGATGAAAATTGGGGCTTACTCCATTTCCTTACAGCCTTCATTTCGTTTAACGGAATTTTCTGGCCAATGCATAAACTTGGAGTTATGGGGATGGCTAGAAGACACCACACTTGGTTCGTTAGTGTAGATGAATACACTAACATTCCTGCAGAGATGGCAGATTGGAATTTATTCATCTCAGTTTGCGCTTTCCTCTTCTTCTTCTCGAATTTCATTCTGGTAGGAAATATGATTAAAACTATAATTTCAGGAAAGAAAGCTCCAGCGGATCCTTGGGGTGGATGGTCATTTGAATGGATGTGTACTTCTCCACCTCCAACTCCTTCTTTTGACCCACATAACCTACCTATTCTACACGATGCAAACGAATATCATGAATCCGAACCAGGTAGATTTACCAAATGGTTTACTGGATTGATGGTACCTGAAGATGAATCGGAGGTGAGTCATTGAGCGGAGAACATGAATATGATCATCACATAGAGCCTTGGGGGCCACATGATTGGAGTCACGGGGCACCTCACAATTCATTTGCACCACTAGTAATGAGCATTGGATTCGGAGTTTTCCTGTATTCATTTGCTAATGTCTTCGTAATGGGTGAATTAGCAAATATTAGTGCAATGGCAGGAGTAATGCTTGGTTTCATAATTATCACAATGGGACTAATCATTTGGTGGCGTCAAGATATATCATTCGATGGTGTTTACGAACCGAAAGGTGTTGGAGCCCCATTCCGTAATATCGACTTACGTAAAGTTGCTATGTGGATTTTTCTCATGTCTGAGATGATGGTATTTACCAGTCTTTTCAGCACTTACATCCGATATCGACTAGGTATTCAAAATTGTGAAGATCTATTCCTTTCCGGTGAATGGGTTGAAGGAACAACTGTTACCTGTTTTGAGCCTGCAGCTCATCTAATTGCAAGTAGTTGGTTCCACATAGCACCTGGAGCAGTCAATACATTCGCTCTAATTGTCTCTTCCTTTACCATTGTTCTAGCCCTCAAGACAGCGAAGATGAGTAATAAGAAGTATTCAAAGAAATACAGCATTGCTATTGCAGATGTA
Source organism: Euryarchaeota archaeon UBA39 (assembly GCA_002503045.1). Lineage (GTDB taxonomy): Archaea > Thermoplasmatota > Poseidoniia > Poseidoniales > Thalassarchaeaceae > MGIIb-N2. The sequence goes on from DAQW01000034.1 coordinate 9,546, forward strand.
GATTCTCATCG